>NZ_JABWRY020000001.1:3494464-3812142 GCF_014269205.2 Pseudomonas kermanshahensis | reverse complement strand
CGCTGGTCGACCCGCTGACCGGCAAGGTGCGCAAGTATGTGTCGATCCGCTTCGACGTCACCGAGAAGCGCCAATTGCTGCACACCTTGCAATGGCGGGTGGGGCACGATGTGCTGACCGGGCTGCCCAACCGCGCCTACCTGTCCGACCTGCTCAATCAGGCACTGGCGTTCTCGCGCCGTGAAGACATCCCGCTGGCGGTGTGCATGCTCGACCTGGATGGCTTCAAGGCGGTCAACGATGGCTACGGGCATGCCACTGGCGACCTGTTGCTGGTCGAAGTGGCGCAGCGCTTGAAGGGCATCTTGC
Source organism: Pseudomonas kermanshahensis (assembly GCF_014269205.2). Taxonomy (NCBI): domain Bacteria; kingdom Pseudomonadati; phylum Pseudomonadota; class Gammaproteobacteria; order Pseudomonadales; family Pseudomonadaceae; genus Pseudomonas; species Pseudomonas kermanshahensis. The sequence goes on along the minus strand of NZ_JABWRY020000001.1, from coordinate 3,811,833 downwards.
GCGGGGGGGATGCCGTGGCCCGGTTGTCGGGTGACGAGTTTGTGCTGATCCTGCGCAATGTCAGCGACGACCGCCAGTTGCATGCGGCCCTGTGCCGGGTGCTGCGGGCGCTGGCGGCCACCTATGTGGTGCGCGAGCACACCCTCTCGTTGAGCGCCAGTATTGGCGTCACGCTGTACCCGCTCGACGATGAGGACGCCGATACCCTGGTGCGTCACGCCGACCAGGCCATGTATGTGGCCAAGCAGCGTGGGCGCAACCGTTACCACGTGTTCGATGTGTCCCAGGAGCAGGAACTCAAGGCCACCCACCAGACTGTGACACGGGTGCGTCGGGCACTGCGCAATCGCGAGCTGTGCCTTTACTACCAGCCCAAGGTCAACCTGCGCAGCGGTGAGGTGCTGGGTTTCGAGGCGTTGCTGCGCTGGCAACGGCCGGGCCGTGGCCTGGTGCCGCCGGGCGAGTTCCTGCCGTTGGTGGAACAGACCGACCTGATCATCGAAATTGGCGAATGGGTGATCCACCAGGCGCTGAGCCAGTTGCAGACCTGGCAAGGGCAGGGGCAGCCGTGGTCGGTGAGTGTCAACATTGCTGCGCGGCATTTGCAGCGCAGTGATTTCGTCGAACGCCTGGAACAGTTGCTGGCGGAGCACCCCGGGGTTGACCCGGCCCGGCTGGACTTGGAAATCGTCGAGTCGGTGGCCATCGACAACCTGCAGCATGTCAGCCGGTGCCTGGATGCCTGCCGGGCCTTGGGCGTGCGCTTTTCGCTGGACGATTTCGGCACCGGCTATTCGTCGCTGAGCTACCTCAAGCGCTTGCCGACCCAGACCATCAAGATTGACAAATCGTTCGTGCGCGACATTCTCCATGACCAGGATGACCTGGCCCTGACCGGGGCGGTGATCGGGCTGGCGCGTGCGTTTGGCCGCGAGGTGGTTGCCGAAGGCCTGGAGAGTGTCGAGCATGGGCGGGTGCTGATGGCACTGGGTTGCGAGCTGGCGCAGGGGTATTTCATCGCCAGGCCGATGCCGGCGAGTGAAGTTCTGGCCTGGGCGCAGGGGTATCGGCAGCCTGAGCAATGGCGCAGCGTTAAAGGCTGAAGTCCAAGCGCTTGCAGCCGAATCGGCTGCGGGCGACACGCCCTGCAGGGGGCCTGCCACCCGCTGTACGTCAGGCGGCCTGGAACAGAGCCTGGGTCAACTGCCGGTAGAGCTGGTCTCGCGCCTGCTGGCGGGTGCTGAGCAGCAGGCGGCCAGCCAGCGCGTAAAGCTCGTCTTCGCCACTGTAGCGCCCCGACACCAGGTCGATGCGCTGCAAGGTGCCCTCCACCCGCCATGCCAGCCCCGGTACGGTGTGGGTCTCGCGCTCCAGCGCGGTGATGAACGCCAACGGAACAGCGGGCCCGCGGTAGGCACCGGGCGCGGTGGTGGGTTCACTCAACTCGGTGTAGTACTCCGAAGCAGCCTCCCAGTCACGTGCGAGCGTTTCGAATGGCTCAGGCCGTAGCCGCCGAACCCAGGCGCGCCAGAAGGGTTGCTCACTCGTCCAGCGTGCCAGGAAGGCAGCATCCGCCTCAGTTTCGACTGCCAGGGCCAGGCGTTGCAGGGTGGCCTCGCTCAGTTGCGCCAGGTAGCCAAAGGCGATCTGCCCAGGTTGTTCGGGCAGGCCCAGGCGTTCGCGCAGGGCGATGCGTGCGACCAGGGCGATTTCAATTTCGTCGGGCGGTGTTTGTGGGTCGCTCAGGTGTGCATCGCTCAAATCGTCTTCCGCCACCAGGGCTGGTGCGGCCTGGCGTTCGCTGTCGTTTTGCGCATCGCTCAAGGCCTGCCGGCGTGCCCGGCGAGCGTTGTACAGGGCGCCTATGCGTTCATCCAGGCGGCCCTGGCGGGCCAGGCCAGTGGCGACGGACACAGCGACCGCTTCGTCGGTGGCGCCGGGGTGTGCGGCAGCCACGCTACGCCACACCGACACCTGCGTTTCGACCCGCTGGAACAGCAGGCTGGCCTGGTCCACGCAGGCCTCGGCTGCGTCGTTGATCTCGGTGAGTACTTGCTCACGCAGTTCGGCGAGGCCCCAGCCCGCGTCACCGACGTCTTCGCGGGTGAGCGTGCGCAGTACATGCACGATGCGCTCACGCGTGCGCACCGGGTTAGCCAGGTACTCCGGCGTTTGCGCCATGCGTTCGGTCAGGCGGTACACGGGCGCCCACTCAGCGTCTTCGGCATTGGCCTCGCGGTGTGCCTCAAGCTCGGGGGGCAATTCGATCACCCAGGCCTCGTCCTCCAGGGCTTCTATGTCCGGGATGGCCGTCAGCCCTGCGCCGAACAGGCTGCGTTGAGCCTGCTCACTGAAGGGGTTGTCGTCGAAGTCGTAATAGGTGCCTTCATCCCCGCTACGTATCGCTTCAGCGAACGCCGTGTCGTGCAATTCGGGTGCATCGACCAACCGGTTGCCACTGAGGTCGAGCGAGCGCAGCACGAGTGGGCGTTGATTCATCAAGCCTGGCAGGCCTTCGGGCCATTGGGTGATACCGGCGCGGTCGAGGTCTAGGGTTTGCAGGTGCTGCCAGCCGGTCACGTCGGGTGCCAACTGCAGTGGGTTTTCCCCTAGGCGCAGCGAGTGCAGCTGGTTGAGGCGGCCCAGCGCCGCGCGGCTTTCTGCGGTGAGGGTGATTTCGCACGAGCCCAGGCTCAATTCGGCCAGCGCGGGCCAGCCTTGCAACGCCTCGAAGTGTTCGGTTTGCAGTGCGAGCCTGTTCAAGTCGGCCCTCAGCGCGTACAGGTGCTGCAACTGGCCGAGCCGCTGCAGAGCGGCGACCGGCAGGCTCTCCAGGCCGCCAGAGAGGTTGAGCCGCTGCAGGCGGGGCAGGCGCGTCAGTAGATCGATATTGTGTGCCTCCTGCAAAGCCACGACGTTGCACTGCAGGTCCAGGGTTTCCAGTTCCGCCATCTGGGCCAGGGCGCCGGGCAGCAAACGCAGCCTGTTGCTGGCCAGGTCCAGGTTACGCACGCCAGGGAAGGCCTGCAGGAAGCCATCGAGGTTGATCGCTTCGCCATGGGGTGAGTCGACGACCGTCAGCCACCGGACGTGCTCCAGGCGCGTGGGTAAGGTCGGCAATGCGCCCAGGTCCTGGGCTTCCAGTGCCAGTTCCAGCTGATCGGCCTCCACGCCTTCCCTGCGCCAGGCCTGGCGTATGCGCCGTGCGGCCTCCGTCCGCGCAGCGGTGCGTTGTTCGAGGGTGTCCATCGCCAGGCCTTCTGTGTCATTTACCCAGCCATCCAGTGTGGTGTTCAGGCGCTGGTACTCTTCGCGCAACTGTTCGAGCAGCCGGGTAAAGGCGCCTGGGCTTTCACCGGCCTCCAGGCGCAAGCGCTGGCGCAGCCACTCGCGGTCACCGGGGTGGCGGCTTGGGTACAGCGTGTCGAACAGCTCGTCGTCATTCAGCCAGCCCCGGCCACGGCCGCTGAGGGGGTAGCCGACACGGCCGCCCGGCGCGAGCCGTGTGGGCCGCCGATACAGGGTGCGCACAGGCGCCATACCTAATTGCTTGGCGGCGTACGTGCGGTTGCCGGCGGCCTGTTCGAACAGGGCGTCACGCAAGGGCAGCGGGTCATGTATCTGCAAGCCAAGGGCGATGCGCTCGCTGTCAGGCAGGGCGTTGAGAATGGCCTGGTAGAGCGTCGTGTGGCCGGCCAGCGGTTGGCCGTGTTCGTCGTAGGGTTGGTAGCCCCGATCATCGCGCACCACGGTTTTGCCGGCTCGTCCCTGGGCGTCAGTGCCCTGCAGTCGTGGGCCTTGCAGGTTGCCCTCTCGCAATTCGAGGTACACCTCGCCCGTCCAACCCGCTAGCCGTCGCAGAAAACCCACGGCCAGGGCATCACGGTCCTGCACCGGGCCGCTGTGCTGATAGAAGCGCAGCAGCGCACGGTCCAGACGGGCTTCGTGCTGGTAGGCACGGGCTGTTTCGGCTACCGAGAGCGGCAATCGGCCCCTTCGTTGGCCAAGGGCCAAATCCTTGGTACGGGTGTTGGCAAGGATCTCGGCCTTGGCTCTGCGGCTAAGGGACGGGAAGTCCCGGCCAAGCAGCAAGGTGGCGGCGTCAGTGCTGGCTGCCGAGGGGGTATCGGTGGCGCCCAGTGCTTGCAAACAGTCGAGCAGCAGGGCGGGGGCGGCTTCCTGATCGACCACCACGCGGCGCACGGCTGCTTCGCTGAAACCACTGCAGTGCAGTGCGCGCAGCAGGGTTTCATCACTCACCGCTGGGCCGCTGTTGGCGATGCGCCGCACCAGTTTGGCCGCGTCCCACGCCAAGGGCTGTTCGTGCTCCAGCAACCACGGCACCTGGCCATTGCCGAGCAGGCGAGGGGCGCGTTGATGGCCTTTCGCGTGTGCCAGCTGCCAGCGACTGTCGGGGGCTTTTTCCAGCGGCATGGCCTTGCCCTCCAGGTTGATCCACGGTTGGCCCTGCCAGTGGTGCAAGCCATCCGCTCCAGGGGTGCCTGGCGGCCAGGGCGCCTCGCGGGTGAAGGGGCGCAGGTCGCCGTGCCACAGGCGCTGGCCTGTTCTGCCGGGGAGGCGTGTCCAGTTTTCAAGGGGGCCTGCCAGCTGGACCGCGCTGTGCACGGCACCCAGTGCCGCAACCTGCAGCAGGCTGTTGAGCACACCGAACAGATGGCTGATGGCGGCCTCGGTTTCGCCTTCGTTCAGCGCATGGACGCCTTCGAGGAACTCGCCCACGATTTGCGCCCCGCCGACCACTAGCATCACCTCGCCCAAGGCAGGCACGAAGAAGCTGGCCACATTCAGTACAGTCAGCCCCACACCCAGCCAACCGAGCAGCCGGGCAGTTTGCGCCGCCGCGTCGAACTGCGCCGTGGGCACAGCCAGTGTCACGGCATCTGCCAAGGTGGTTTGCACCTGGTTGCTGGCCCTGGCGGTGAAGCATTCGCCGGGCCACGGCGTGAAGTCCAGTGGTAGGCGGGCGTTCTTATCCAGGGTTTCTTGCCACAGGTCGTGGGGCGAGGGGAACAGCCGGTTGATCCAGTTGAATGACTCACCTTTCTCCAGTGTAGGCGGGGTCGGGTACAGCGCTGCGTAGGGGTAGCGCGGGTAGAGTATGTGCCGCAAGCGGGCGGCGAAGGCGGGTTGCTGCGCGTGGCTGACAAAGCGTTTGAAATACACACGAAAAGGCTCCTCCCATAGCCGCTTCGTGAGTGCTGTGCCGACGGCCTGCAAGGACGAGTACTGGTGCAGGGCGCCTTGGGTGTCCCCGGGCAGGTAAAGCAGGCACGGTTCGGTCTGCCCGTGTGGCTCGAGTCGCAGCAGCAGGGCGCCACTCAGCGGGAAACCGAGCAGGCTCAGGTAGCCACATTGCAGGCGTCTCGCCCCGCCGAGCGTCTGTACCTCGCGCGCGCCAGCAAGCGCGGCCTCGCCCAAGGCTTCGCCGCGGCTGTCGATGTGCCCTTGCAGTTGCGCTGATAACAATTCGGCCGCGAAGGCGGCGCGGTCCTGCTCACGCAGCAACGCGCGAAAATCAGCGGTGTCGACGTGCTCGCGCAGGTGGTCCAGGTAGCGCTGGCCAAGGTCGAGGCGCCGTACGCCTTTCACGAATCGCACGGTGTCGAGCTGTTCCAGTTCAGGCGCATCCTGATTGGCATAGAGGCGTACCGGCGTGTCCGCTTGCAGGTTCTGCAGGGCGGCTTCCAGCCAGGACCGACTGCGCAGATGGCCCGTGGTGCGCTCGGTCAACACGGTGGTATCGAGTGGGGGCAGCGACACGCCGGGGTACCAGTGAGCGAGTGCGTCCTTCAACAACGGTCGGCAGAACGCCTCTACCGATTGCAGCGGGGCAAGGGCCTTCTGCAGTGCGCGTGTGGCGCGGTGGCTGTGCAGCAAGTGGGTTTTCAGGGCCTCGCGCTGATGCGGGGAAGTCTGGCGAAGCCAGCCGGGCAGGCGCTGTTGAATCAGGCCTACGTGATGGGGGTGCAAGTGGCTCATGGGCTGCTCCTGACAGGTTGGAGCAGCGAGGGTAATGACCCGCATTAGCCCGGCTTCAGTATGCTGATAGCACCTTCAGCGCCCACCCTGCAGGTGGGCGGGTTCGAGCCCCTGTTCACGCAAGCGTTTGTACAGGGTGGTGCGGCTGATGCCGAGCAGGCGTGCCAGCGATGAGATATTGCCGCCACAGCTGTGCAGCAGGTTGGCCAGGTCCGTGGCAGGGGCGGGTGGCGGGCAAGCGCGAGGTGTGCCAGCCTGGGCAAGGAAACACGCTGAAAAGTGTTCGGTGCCGATGGGCTGGCTGCCAGCGAGGGCCAGCGCCACCTGCACTACGCTGTTGAGCTGGCGCAGGTTACCTGGCCAGGGGTGGTGCAACAGCAGGTCGAGTATGTGCGGGGGCAGTTGCCGGGGTTGCCCGGGGGCGAGGTGCCGGGCGTGCACCTGCTCAATCAGCGCGCGCCGATCACTGCGTTCGCGCAAGGCGGGCAACACCAGGGTCAACCCGGCCACGCGGTAGTAGAGGTCCTCGCGAAACTGCCCGTTGCGCACGGCTTCGGCCAGGTCGCGGTTGCTGGCCGAAACCACGCGGATGTCCACGGTCACCGGCTCACCGCTGCCCAATGGCTGGATGCTGCGCGATTGCAGCACACGCAGCAGCCGGGCTTGGGTCGGCAGCGGCATGTCGCCGATTTCGTCGAGAAACAAGATGCCGTGGTCGGCCTTGCGGATCAGCCCGGGGTTGCCCTTGTGGTGGGCGCCGGTAAAGGCCCCTTTGTCATAGCCGAACAGCTCCGACTCGACCAGCTCGGCGGGGATCGCCGCGCAGTTGACTGCAATCAGCGGCTGCCCGGCGCGGCGGCTGGCGCGGTGCAGGGCCTCGACGAAGACTTCCTTGCCAACCCCGGTTTCGCCCTGGATCAACACCGGAATGTCTTTTTCCAGTAACAGGCTGGCCTGGGCCAGGGCGTTGTCCATACGTGGGTCGACAGGGCCAGGGGCCGGGCGCTTGGGGCTGTGGCGCGGCGCTTGCCACTGGCAGTGGAAGCGGTGGCGCCCGGCGGCCTGCAAGGCGAAGGGTTGTTGCGGCGGCTGGGCTAGCAACTGCTGCAACGGGACTTGGAACAGTTGCTCGAGGTTTTGCCGCAGCGGGTTGTCGCCGAGCAGGCTGTCGGCCCGGTGATTGGCCGCAATGACCTGGCCGCGCTCATCGAACACCAACAAGCCCGCCCAGGGGCTGTCGAGGTTGTCGGAGGCGCTGTTGAACAGCAGTTGGGCGTGGTGGTCGGCATGCTGCGCCAGTATCAAACGGTTCTCCAGGCTCTGGCCCATCATCCGTACCAGGCCGAGCGTCTGGCTGGCAGGCAAGTACCCGTCGCTGGCCACATCGAGCGCGCCGACCAGCTGCCGTTCGCCATCGAACACCGGCGCCGCAGCGCTGCACAGGTAGCGGTTCTGGCGCAGGAAGTGTTCATCCTGGCCCACATGAATTGCCTCGGCGCAGACCAGCGCCGTGCCGAGTGCGTTGGTGCCCACACCGCGCTCGTGCCAGTGCGCGCCGGCACTGAAGCCGTGGCGCTGGCGCGGGTCGACGAAGCGCCGCGAACCCCAGCTGTCGAGCAGGCAGCCACCGGCGTCGGCCAGCATCACCAGGTAGCTGGCGTTGCCCAGCAGGTGTGCGTACTGCGGCAGCACCTCTTCGCGTGTCAGGCGCAGCAGGGCCTGGCGGCGCTCCAGCAGGGCGCTCAGTTCGGCCGGCGGCAGGCAATCGAAATCGGGTGGGCTTTGCGGTTGCAGGCCGTGGTCGCGACAACGCGCCCAGGATGCCTGGATCAGTTGGGCATGCGGCGAAGCGGATGCGGCCATGGGCCTGTCCTGTGTGATTGTTGTTATCAGCCGACCGCTGTTCAGTGTTGTCCACCGTTGTTCATTGTCAAACCTTCGCGTGTTCAGTTGTGCAGCGAATGTGTTCAGCTGTGAACAGGCCATGGCTGACCTTGCGCGGTGAAGGCGCGCGGCAGAGCGTTCAGGCCGGGCTGGCACGAAACTCGCTCTGCCCAGCGGACAACAATCCTAAAAAGGCCACGCCATGTCCTTGGTGCTGGAGCAGGTCAGCCGCAGTGTCGATAACCAGGCCTGCATCGTCGATGCGTCCCTGCGTTTCGAGCCGGGTTCGTTCAACGTTTTGCTCGGCCGCACCCTGGCCGGCAAGACCAGCCTGATGCGCCTGATGGCCGGGCTCGACCGCCCGGACCTAGGCCGTGTGCTGCTGGACGGCAACGATGTCACCGGGGTGCCGGTGCGCCTGCGTAACGTATCGATGGTGTATCAGCAGTTCATCAACTACCCGACCTTGAGCGTGTACGAAAACATCGCCTCCCCCCTGCGCCAGGCGCGCCTGGCCGAAGCGGAAATTCGCCGGCGGGTGCAGGAAACCGCCGAGATGCTGCGCATCGAAGCCTACCTGCAGCGGTTGCCGCTGGAGCTGTCCGGCGGCCAGCAGCAACGCACGGCGATGGCCCGGGCGCTGGTCAAGGACGCCTCGCTGATCCTGTTCGATGAGCCCTTGGTCAACCTCGATTACAAGCTGCGCGAAGGCCTGCGCCAAGAGCTGCGGGCGTTGTTTGCGGCGCGTAATTGCATTGCCGTGTACGCCACCACCGAGCCCAACGAAGCGCTGGCGCTGGGCGGCACCACGACGATCCTGCATGAGGGGCGCATCGTGCAGAGCGGCCCGACCGCTGCGGTCTATCAGCAACCCAGCAGCGTGCTGGCCGCCGAGCTGTTTTCCGAGCCGCCGATCAACCTGGTGCCTGGGCGCATCGCCGGCAACGAGGTGAGCCTGGCGCAGGCGGTACACTTTGCCCGCAATGCCGACCTGCAGCGCCTGGGCGATGGCGACTACCGCTTTGGCGTGCGGCCCAGCCACATCACCCTGGTGCCGACCCATGATGATGACCTGGAGCTGGCGGTGCTGGTGGAGCTGGCCGAGATCAGTGGCTCGGAAACCTTCCTCCACGTGCGCAATGAACACTGGCGGATGACCCTGCACCTGCCGGGTGTGCACGAGTACCAGGTGGACACCCCGATCCGCGTGTTCATCCCCACGCACAAGCTGTTTGTCTTCGACGCTGCCGGAGCCTTGGTGCAGGCTCCAGGCGTGCGTCAGGCGAGGAGTCGCTGATGGCCGAGATCCGCCTGCGCCAGCTGGCGCACAGTTACAGCCGTCAACCGACCTCGGAGGCGGACTACGCCCTGCACGCGCTGGAGCATGTGTGGGAGCAAGGCGGCGCCTATGCCTTGCTCGGGCCTTCCGGGTGCGGCAAGTCGACCTTGCTCAATATCATTTCGGGGCTGCTTACGCCCTCCCATGGCGACGTGCTGTTCGACGGCAAGCCCGTGAACGCGCTGTCGCCGCAGGCGCGCAACATCGCCCAGGTGTTTCAGTTTCCGGTGGTGTACGACACCATGACGGTGTTCGACAACCTGGCCTTCCCCCTGCGAAACCAGGGCGTGGACGAGGGCAGGGTGCGTGCCCGGGTCGAAGAGATCGCCGAGGTACTCGACCTGTCCGCTGTGCTGAAAAAGAAGGCGCGCAACCTCAGCGCCGACGAGAAGCAGAAGGTTTCGATGGGCCGTGGCCTGGTGCGCGATGACGTGTCTGCGATCCTCTTCGACGAGCCGTTGACGGTGATCGATCCGCACCTGAAGTGGAAGCTGCGGCGCAAGCTCAAGCAGATCCATGAGCAGTTCAACATCACCATGATCTACGTCACCCACGACCAGTTGGAGGCTTCGACCTTCGCTGACAAGATCGCGGTGATGCACGGCGGGCGCATCGTCCAGTTCGGCACCCCGCGCGAGTTGTTCGAGCGCCCGCGGCACACCTTTGTCGGCTACTTCATTGGCAGCCCCGGCATGAACTTCATCGACGTGCGTGCCGAGGCCGATGGCGTCAGCTTTGATGGCTTGCACCTGACGCTGCCCGAGGGCCTGCGCGAACGCATGGCGGCAACCGCCGGCGGGCGCCTGCAAGTGGGCATCCGGCCGGAGTTCGTGCAGCTTTGGGACGGCCCGCTCGACAACGCGTTTGCCGTGCAGGTGCTGGATATCGAAGACCTGGGCACCTACCGCATCGTCACCTTCCAGCTCGGCAGCGCCACGCTCAAGGCGCGCCTGGGCGAGGATCGCCCGCTGCCGGCGGGGCAGGCCTGGGTCACCCTGCCGAGCCAGTGGCTGATGCTGTATGTCGACGATGTACTGCTGGAGGCCGGACCATGAACAAGGTGCGCAACAACAAGGCGTGGTGGCTGGTACTGCCGGTGTTCGTGCTGGTGGCGTTCAGCGCCGTGGTGCCGATGATGACCGTGGTCAACTATTCGGTGCAGGACATCTTCGACCAGTCCAACCGCTATTTCGTCGGTGCCGACTGGTACCGCCAGGTGTTGCGCGACCCGGCCTTGCACGATGCCTTGCTGCGCCAGTTCATCTATTCCGGTTGCGTGCTGTTGATCGAAATTCCACTGGGCATCGCCATCGCCCTGACAATGCCGACCAAGGGGCGCATGGCCTCGGTCTGCCTGATCGTGATGGCTATTCCGCTGCTCATTCCCTGGAACGTGGTCGGCACCATCTGGCAAATCTTCGGCCGCGCCGACATCGGCCTGCTCGGTGCCACGCTGGCCAAGCTTGGGGTCAACTACAACTATGCCGGCGACCCGTTCGATGCTTGGCTCACGGTGCTGGTGATGGACGTCTGGCACTGGACGTCGCTGGTGGCGCTGCTGTGTTATTCGGGCCTGCGCGCCATCCCGGATGTCTATTACCAGGCTGCCCGCATCGACCGAGCTTCGGCCTGGGCAGTGTTCCGCCATATCCAGCTGCCAAAGCTGAAGAACGTGCTGCTGATTGCAGTGATGCTGCGTTTCATGGACAGCTTCATGATCTACACCGAGCCGTTCGTGCTGACCGGTGGTGGGCCTGGCAACGCCACCACCTTCCTCAGCCAGACCCTCACGCGCATGGCGGTAGGGCAGTTCGACCTGGGGCCGGCCGCGGCGTTTTCGCTGGTGTACTTCCTGATCATCCTGCTGGTGTCGTGGCTGTTCTATACCGCCATGACGCACGCCGACAAGGACTAGGCCATGAGCGCGCGCAAAGCAGTGCCACTGTTGCTGTACTTCTTCTTCCTGCTGGTGCCGATCTACTGGCTGCTGAACATGTCGTTCAAGAGCAACACCGAAATCCTTGGCGGCCTGACCTTGTGGCCGCAGGCATTCACGCTGGACAACTACCGGGTGATCTTTACCGATGCGAGCTGGTACAGCGGCTATATCAACTCCCTGTACTACGTGTGCCTGAACACAGTCATTTCGCTGGCGGTGGCGTTGCCGGCGGCCTATGCCTTCTCGCGCTATCGCTTCCTCGGCGACCGTCATCTGTTTTTCTGGTTGCTGACCAACCGCATGGCACCGCCGGCGGTGTTCCTGCTGCCGTTTTTCCAGCTGTATTCCTCGATTGGCCTGTTCGACACGCACATTGCCGTGGCGCTGGCCCACTGCCTGTTCAACGTGCCGCTGGCGGTGTGGATTCTTGAAGGCTTCATGTCGGGGGTGCCGAAAGAGATCGACGAAACGGCCTACATCGACGGGTACAGCTTCCCGCGCTTCTTCGTGAAGATCTTCATCCCGCTGATCGGCTCCGGCATCGGTGTGACGGCGTTTTTCTGCTTCATGTTTTCCTGGGTCGAACTGCTGCTGGCGCGCACCCTGACTTCGGTGAACGCCAAACCTATCGCAGCGGTGATGACCCGAACCGTGTCCGCTTCGGGGATCGACTGGGGCGTGCTGGCGGCGGCCGGGGTGTTGACCATCCTGCCCGGCATGCTGGTGATCTGGTTTGTCCGCAACCATGTCGCCAAGGGCTTTGCCCTCGGCCGAGTGTGAGGAGGGGAGCACATGGAATGGATGGCCTGGACCTTGCCCACGGCGCTGTTCTTCGCGGCCGTCGGCGTGCTGCTGTTGTGCATGACCCTGCTTGAACTGCGCCGCCCCTGCGTGGAGCGGCGCGGCTTCCTGCCGATCGTCACCAGCCGTGGCGACCGGTTGTTCATCGGCCTGCTGGCCAGCGCCTACCTGCACTTGCTGGTAGTCGGGGTCAGCGACTGGCCTTTGTGGGTGGCCTCGCTGCTGTCGCTGGGCTGGCTCGTGGTGGTGTTGCGCTGGGGCTGAGCGACGGCTCCGGGAATAACTCAATCGGGAGATCACAATGTTCCACAACAATCACAAACGGCGACATTTGACCCTGGCCGCGTTGCTGGTGCTGGCCAGCGTGCACGGGATGGCGTGGGCCGACCAGTACGAAGACGCGGCGAACAAGTGGATCGGCAGTGAGTTCAAACCGTCGACCCTGACCCCAGAGCAGCAGTTGGCCGAACTCAAGTGGTTCATCAAGGCTGCCGAACCGTTTCGTGGGATGAAGATCAACGTGGTGTCGGAAACCATCACCACCCATGAATACGAGTCCAAGGTGCTGGCCAAGGCATTCAGCGAGATCACCGGCATCCAGCTGACCCACGACCTGCTGCAGGAAGGCGACGTGGTGGAGAAGCTGCAGACACAGATGCAGTCGGACAAGAACATTTATGACGGCTGGGTCAACGATTCGGACCTGATCGGCACGCACTTTCGTTATGGCAAGGTCGAGTCGATCACCGACCTGATGGCCAACGAGGGCAAGGCCTACACGTCGCCGACGCTGGACTTGAAAGACTTCATCGGCATCTCCTTCACCACCGCGCCGGATGGCAAGGTCTACCAACTGCCTGACCAGCAGTTCGCCAACCTTTACTGGTTCCGTGCCGACTGGTTCGAGCGGCCTGAGCTAAAAGCCAAGTTCAAGGAAAAGTACGGCTATGAACTGGGCGTGCCGGTGAACTGGTCAGCCTACGAGGACATCGCCCAGTTCTTCACCGAAGACGTCAAGGAAATCGACGGCAAGCGCGTGTACGGCCACATGGACTACGGCAAGAAAGACCCCTCGCTGGGGTGGCGCTTCACCGATGCCTGGTTCTCGATGGCCGGTGGTGGCGACAAAGGCCTGCCCAATGGTTTGCCAGTGGACGAGTGGGGGATTCGCGTCGAGGACTGCCACCCGGTGGGCTCGAGCGTTACCCGAGGCGGTGACACAAACGGCCCCGCGGCGGTCTATGCGACGCAGAAGTACGTGGACTGGATGCGTGCCTACGCGCCCAAGGAAGCCCAGGGCATGACCTTCTCTGAGGCGGGCCCGGTGCCGGCCCAAGGCAACATTGCCCAGCAGATCTTCTGGTACACGGCTTTTACCGCCGACATGACCAAACCCGGCTTGCCGGTGGTCAATGCCGACGGCACGCCGAAGTGGCGCATGGCGCCGTCGCCGAAAGGGCCGTATTGGGAGGAGGGGATGAAGTTGGGCTATCAGGACACGGGGTCGTGGACCTTCTTCAAATCCACCCCGGAGAAGCAACGCCTGGCCGCCTGGTTGTATGCGCAGTTCGTAACTTCCAAGACCGTTTCGCTGAAAAAGACCATCGTCGGCCTGACGCCGATTCGTGAGTCGGACATCAACTCCCAGGCCATGACGGACCTGGCGCCCAAGCTGGGTGGGTTGGTGGAGTTCTACCGCAGCCCGGCGCGGGTGCAATGGACGCCCACCGGCACCAATGTGCCTGACTACCCGCGGCTGGCGCAGTTGTGGTGGAGCCATATCGCCGAAGTGGCCAGTGGCGAAAAGACCCCGCAGGAGGCGCTGGATGGCCTGGCCCGCGATCAGGACCGCATGATGGAACGGCTGCAGCGTTCCAACGCACAGGCGACCTGTGCACCGAAGCTCAATCCGGAAAAGGATGCCCAGTATTGGTATGACCAGCCGGGTGCGCCGAAGCCGAAGCTGGCCAACGAGAAGCCCAAGGGCGAGACGGTGAGCTACACCGAGTTGCTGAAGTCGTGGGAGGCAGCGCGCAAGTAATCGGCTGATGACCGCGTTGGCCTTTTCGCGGGGCAAGCCCGCTCCCACAGGTTCATCGCTGTCTTGAAGCCAGGTGCCGAACTTGTGGGAGCGGGCTTGCCCCGCGAAGAGGCCGGTGCAGCAAGCCGAAAACCTTCAGGCAAAAAAAACGGCACCTGCAGAAGGTGCCGTTTTTATTTCACGCCTTGTTACTTATGCAGCTCTTCTGCCGCATACAGCGTGTTTTCCAGCAAGCACGCCCGGGTCATCGGCCCGACACCACCGGGCACCGGGGTGATCCAGCCCGCGCGCGGCAGGGCGGTCTCGTAGACCACATCGCCGACCAGCTTGCCGTCTTCCTGGCGGTTGATGCCCACGTCGATGACGATGGCGCCTTCCTTGACCCACTCACCCTTGACCAGCCCCGGCTTGCCGGCGGCCACGACCACCAAGTCGGCACGGCCAACGTGGCCGGCCAGGTCCTTGGTGAAGCGGTGGCAGACAGTGACGGTGCAGCCGGCCAGCAGCAGTTCCATGGCCATGGGGCGGCCGACGATGTTGGACGCGCCGACGATCACTGCGTTCATGCCGTACAGGTCCTGACCGGTGCTTTCGAGCAGGGTCATGATGCCTTTGGGCGTGCACGGGCGCAGCAGCGGGATGCGCTGGGCCAGGCGACCGATGTTGTAAGGGTGGAAGCCATCGACATCCTTGTCCGGACGAATACGCTCGAGCAGCAGCGAGGCGTCCAGGTGCGCGGGCAGCGGCAGCTGCAGCAGGATACCGTCGACAGCCGGGTCATCATTGAGGCGGTCGATCAGGTCGGTCAGGGTTTGCTGCGTGGTTTCGCTGGGCAGGTCGAACGCCTGGGAAATGAAGCCGACCTCTTCACAGTCCTTGCGTTTGTGCGAGACATAGACTTGGGAGGCGGGGTCGGTGCCGACCAGGATCACAGCCAGGCCTGGGGTGCGCAGGCCTTGCTGGCGACGCTCCACGACACGTTGAGCGATCTGCTGGCGCAGGCTGGCGGCGATCGCCTTGCCATCGATTAGGTGTGCAGTCATAGACGCGTGATTAACCATCGAGAAGGAAACAATAAAGAGGGCACATTCTCGCACGACACGGCCCGAGGGCAAAGGCGGGTGGTCGGGCAAATCCCCTAACCCCTTAAATAATTTAAATTTTTTTGAGAAAGATGTTGACGACCCTGCGCCTCGACTATAACATTCGCCGCACTTGTCGGGCACTGCCTAGCACTGGTTGGCAAAGTCGGGCAGAATGAATGGTTTAGCGGTTCTCTGCTAAAGCATCGTTCGGTTAGGCTGATCGCTTATGCGCCCGTAGCTCAGCTGGATAGAGCATCCGCCTTCTAAGCGGATGGTCGCAGGTTCGAGTCCTGCCGGGTGCGCCATCAGGCAGCTTAGGCAAGCAAGTAGATGTACCGCAATATGGTGGGCGTAGCTCAGTTGGTAGAGCGCCGGATTGTGATTCCGGTTGTCGTGGGTTCGATTCCCATCGTCCACCCCATATTTTACAGAGGCGCCTTGATAGTATCTGGCGCCTTTGTTTTAAGCGTTACGCGGACGTGGTGAAATTGGTAGACACACTGGATTTAGGTTCCAGCGGCGCAAGCTGTAAGAGTTCGAGTCTCTTCGTCCGCACCATGCTTCTGTAAGGTTGTACCGCAACACCGCAATATGGTGGGCGTAGCTCAGTTGGTAGAGCGCCGGATTGTGATTCCGGTTGTCGTGGGTTCGATTCCCATCGTCCACCCCATATTTTTTCAAAGGCGCCTTGATCGTAAGATCGGGCGCCTTTGTTTTTTTTGTGTTGCGAAAAAGCCGCTGATTGCGGCTTTTTTTGTGGGTTTTTGGGGTGAAGTGTTCAATTTGGGCCTTGCAATCCTCTGGTGACACCCCAATAAAAGCTGATAGATTTCAGCCGGTTGAAGCACCGGCCAAGAGGTCGGCAGAGGATAACCCCATGATTGCAAAAGAAGCCCGTCAGGCCCTGGCGCTGCAGCGCTTCGCCGAAGCCAATCCGCAACTGCTCGAAGAAATCCGCGAGTTGGATGCGCGTGAGCAAGCTCAGCAGATCGAGTGGGCGTTCGAAGATGCGGCGCAGGAGCAGGGCATCGAGCCTTGGGAGCTGGCGCTGCAACTGATCGCCGAAAGCCCTGAGCAACTGCAGGCCATGCGCCTGGAGACCCATCGCGAGGTCGCTGAGGCGCTGGGCATGGCGTGGGAAGAGTACTGCCAGTTCAACGAGATCGACCCTCAATAAAGGAAGCGATTTCGTAGGCTGCAGTTGTTTGACAAGTTATTACGGTTGCGCGTCGCCAAAGGCGCTACGCAGCCTCAATTGAAAGGGGCTCGGCGGTAAGCCGTGCGGGCCTTGCAAGTTAATCGACCGGCGTGGTTTCCCGTCGTCCCGAGTGGGGTGACTTCTGCTGCGCGACTCACTAGAATGCTTGCCCTTGATTCTGGAGTCGGGCTAACGCCGGCTAACGTCTGTGCAACGAGGAATATCCATGCAAGTTTCTGTTGAAAACACTTCCGCTCTCGAGCGCCGCATGACCATCGCCGTCCCGGCCGAGCGCGTCGAGACCGAAGTCAACAAGCGTCTGCAACAGACTGCCCGTCGTGCCAAGGTTGCAGGCTTCCGTCCTGGCAAGGTACCGATGAGCGTGATCCGTCAGCGTTTCGAAGCTGACGCCCGTCAGGAAGTGTTCGGTGATCTGGTCCAGTCTTCGTTCTACGAAGCCGTGGTCGAGCAGAAGCTGAACCCGGCCGGCGCTCCAGCCGTCGAGCCGAAGTCCTTCGAAAAGGGCAAGGACCTGGAATTTGTCGCAATCTTCGAAGTGTTCCCAGAGTTCACCGTTGCTGGCCTGGAGTCGATCAACGTCGAGCGCCTGAGCGCCGAAGTGGCTGATGCCGACCTGGACAACATGCTGGAAGTCCTGCGCAAGCAGAACACCCGCTTCGAAGAAGTTGATCGCGCCGCGCAGAACGACGACCAGGTCAACATCGACTTCGTCGGCAAGGTCGACGGTGAAGTGTTCGCTGGCGGTTCGGCCAAGGGCACCCAACTGGTTCTGGGCTCCGGCCGCATGATCCCAGGCTTCGAAGAAGGCCTGGTTGGCGCCAAGGCTGGCGAAGAGCGCGTTGTCAACGTGACCTTCCCAGAGGACTATCAGAACCTGGACCTGGCCGGCAAGGCCGCTGAGTTCACCATCACTGTCAACAGCGTTTCGGCCCCTGCGCTGCCTGAGCTGAACGAAGCCTTCTTCGCTCAGTTCGGCATCAAGGAATCGACCCTGGAAGGCTTCCGCGCCGAAGTTCGCAAGAACATGGAGCGTGAACTGCGTCAGGCAATCAAGGCCAAGGTCAAGAACCAGGTCATGGACGGTCTGCTGGCTGCCAACCCGATCGAAGTGCCAAAAGCCCTGCTGGAAAACGAAGTCAACCGTCTGCGCGTGCAGGCTGTTCAGCAGTTCGGTGGCAACATCAAGCCTGAGCAACTGCCAGCTGAGCTGTTCGAAGAGCAAGCCAAGCGCCGTGTGGTCCTGGGCCTGATCGTCGCTGAAGTGGTCAAGCAGTTCGAACTGAAGCCAGACGAAGGCAAGGTTCGCGAAATGATCGAAGAAATGGCTTCGGCTTACCAAGAGCCTGAGCAGGTCATCTCCTGGTACTACAAGAACGACCAGCAACTGAACGAAGTCCGTTCGGTTGTGCTGGAAGAACAAGTTGTAGATACTGTTCTGCAGAAAGCGACTGTGACCGACAAGTCGGTCTCGTACGAAGAAGCCGTAAAACCAGCCCAGGCACCTGCCGAAGCCGAGTAATACGCTACTCTCGTAGGAAACCCCCACAAGCCAGCCTTCGCGCTGGCTTGTGCGTATTCAAGCCATGACTATTTGGGAGTGAGCGCAGGACATGTCCCGCAATTCTTATATTCAGCAGAGCTCTGACATCCAGGCCGCAGGCGGCCTGGTCCCGATGGTTATCGAGCAGTCCGCCCGTGGCGAACGCGCTTACGACATCTACTCGCGCCTGTTGAAGGAGCGTGTGATTTTCCTGGTTGGCCCGGTAGAGGATTACATGGCCAACCTCGTCGTTGCGCAGATGCTGTTCCTCGAAGCGGAAAACCCGGACAAGGATATCCATCTGTACATCAACTCGCCCGGTGGCTCGGTCACCGCTGGCATGTCGATCTACGACACCATGCAGTTCATCAAGCCGGATGTTTCGACCATCTGCATCGGCCAGGCCTGCAGCATGGGCGCGTTCCTGCTGACTGCCGGTGCCAAAGGCAAGCGTCACTGCCTGCCGAACTCGCGCGTTATGATTCACCAGCCGCTGGGCGGCTTCCAGGGCCAGGCTACCGATATCGAGATCCATGCCCAGGAAATCCTCAATATCAAGGCGCGTCTGAACGAGCTGCTGGCCTACCACACTGGCCAGGATCTGGAGACCATCAAGCGCGACACCGAGCGTGACAACTTCATGAGCGCCTCGCGCGCGGCCGAGTACGGCCTGATCGACTCGGTATACGACAAGCGGCAACTGGCCTCCTGATCCCAGGGGCCAGAGCAGGTGGGTGCCGAAAGCGCCTACCTGCGGACTTGAAAAAGCCCGCAATTGCCTTCATCTTGTGTTGCAAGCCTACCGGATTGGATCGATCGAATGACTGACACCCGTAACGGCGAGGACAGCGGCAAATTGCTCTATTGCTCCTTCTGCGGCAAAAGCCAGCACGAAGTGCGCAAATTGATTGCCGGGCCCTCGGTATTTATCTGCGACGAGTGCGTCGACCTGTGCAACGACATCATCCGTGAGGAGGTGCAGGAAGCCCAGGCCGAGAGCAGCGCGCACAAATTGCCTTCGCCGAAAGAAATCAGCGGCATCCTGGACCAGTACGTGATTGGTCAGGAGCGCGCTAAGAAGGTGCTGGCCGTAGCGGTATACAACCACTACAAGCGCCTTAACCAGCGTGACAAGAAGGGCGACGAAGTCGAACTCGGCAAGAGTAACATCCTGCTCATCGGGCCTACTGGCTCGGGCAAGACCCTGCTCGCCGAAACCCTTGCACGCCTGTTGAACGTACCGTTCACCATTGCCGATGCCACCACCCTGACCGAAGCCGGTTATGTGGGTGAGGACGTCGAGAACATCATTCAGAAACTGCTGCAGAAGTGCGACTACGACGTGGAAAAGGCCCAGATGGGCATTGTCTACATCGACGAAATCGACAAGATTTCGCGCAAGTCGGATAACCCGTCCATCACCCGTGACGTCTCGGGCGAAGGCGTGCAGCAGGCGCTGTTGAAGCTGATCGAAGGCACCGTTGCTTCGGTTCCACCGCAAGGTGGGCGCAAGCACCCGCAACAGGAATTCCTGCAGGTTGATACCCGCAACATCCTGTTCATTTGCGGTGGCGCGTTCTCTGGCCTGGAAAAGGTCATCCAGAACCGCTCCACCAAGGGTGGCATCGGCTTCAGTGCAGAAGTACGTAGCAAGGAAGAAGGCAAGAAAGTTGGCGAGTCCTTGCGTGAAGTCGAGCCGGACGATCTGGTCAAGTTTGGCCTGATCCCAGAGTTCGTTGGCCGTTTGCCAGTACTGGCGACGCTCGATGAGCTGGACGAGGCTGCGTTGATGCAGATCCTCACCGAGCCGAAAAACGCACTGACCAAGCAGTATGCCAAGCTGTTCGAGATGGAAAGCGTCGACCTCGAGTTCCGCAGCGATGCGCTCAAGGCCGTTGCTCGCAAGGCTCTGGAGCGCAAGACGGGCGCCCGTGGCCTGCGTTCCATCCTCGAAGGCGTGCTGCTCGACACCATGTACGAGATTCCTTCGCAGAAGGATGTCAGCAAGGTGGTGATCGATGAGAGCGTCATCGAAGGGACTTCGCAGCCGCTGATGATCTACGAGAACAGCGAGCCGCAAGCCAAGGCCGCACCCGACGCCTGATTCAGGTGATGCTTGGGTGATGGTTGCAAGCAAGAAAGGGGCCTACGGGCCCCTTTCTGCTTTTCCTGCGCAAGCGCTTGTAATTTCCCAAGCGTGCCCCCACATTAGGTCCAAGCATCATTTCCACCGGTTTCCGGCCATCAAGGCCGCTGTTAGAGGCGAAATCATGAAGACCACCCTCGACTTGCCTCTTTTGCCATTGCGCGATGTCGTTGTTTACCCGCACATGGTCATCCCGCTGTTTGTGGGGCGCGAAAAATCCATTGAAGCCCTAGAGGCCGCGATGACGGGCGAGAAGCAGATTCTGCTGCTGGCCCAGAAAAACCCAGCCGATGACGATCCAGGCGAAGATGCCTTGTACCGCGTCGGCACCGTTGCCACCGTACTGCAATTGCTGAAGCTGCCTGATGGCACCGTCAAGGTGCTGGTAGAGGGCGAGCAGCGTGGCGCGGTAGAGCGCTTCACGGAAGAGGAAGGGCACATCCGTGCCGAAGTCTCCCTGATCGACGAAGTCGACGCCGCCGAGCGCGAGTCGGAGGTCTTCGTGCGCACGTTGCTGTCGCAGTTCGAGCAGTACGTGCAGCTGGGCAAAAAAGTCCCTGCTGAAGTGCTGTCCTCGTTGAACAGCATCGAAGAGCCTGGGCGCCTGGTCGATACCATGGCCGCGCACATGGCGCTGAAAATCGAGCAGAAGCAGGAAATCCTCGAGATTGTCGACCTGGCGACCCGCGTCGAGCACGTGTTGGCGTTGCTGGATGCCGAGATCGACCTGTTGCAGGTCGAGAAGCGCATCCGTGGTCGGGTCAAGAAGCAGATGGAGCGCAGCCAGCGCGAGTACTACCTGAATGAGCAGATGAAGGCCATTCAGAAAGAGCTCGGCGATGGCGACGAAGGCCACAACGAAGTCGAAGAGCTGAAAAAGCGCATCGAAGCCGCTGGCCTGCCCAAAGATGCCCTGACCAAGGCCCAGGCCGAGCTGAACAAGCTCAAGCAGATGTCGCCGATGTCGGCCGAGGCTACGGTGGTTCGCTCCTACCTCGACTGGCTCGTGCAGGTGCCGTGGAAGGCCCAGAGCAAGGTGCGCCTGGACCTGACCAAGGCCGAGGAAATCCTCGATGCCGACCACTATGGCCTGGAAGAGGTCAAGGAACGCATTCTCGAATACCTTGCCGTGCAAAAGCGCGTCAAGAAAATCCGCGGCCCGGTGCTGTGCCTGGTCGGCCCGCCTGGCGTCGGTAAAACCTCGCTGGCCGAGTCGATTGCCGCTGCTACCAACCGCAAGTTCGTGCGCATGGCCCTCGGCGGTGTGCGTGACGAGGCCGAGATTCGTGGCCACCGTCGTACCTACATTGGCTCCATGCCAGGTCGTCTGATCCAGAAGATGACAAAGGTTGGCGTGCGTAACCCGCTGTTCCTGCTCGACGAAATCGACAAGATGGGCAGCGACATGCGCGGCGACCCTGCCTCGGCGCTGCTCGAAGTGCTCGACCCTGAGCAGAACCACAACTTCAACGACCACTACCTGGAAGTCGACTACGACCTCTCGGACGTGATGTTCCTGTGCACCTCCAACTCGATGAACATCCCCCCAGCGCTGCTGGACCGGATGGAAGTCATCCGTCTGCCGGGCTACACCGAAGACGAGAAGATCAACATCGCAGTCAAGTACCTGGTGCCCAAGCAGGTCAAAGCAAACGGCTTGAAAAAGGAAGAGCTCGAGGTCGACATCTCGGCGATCCGCGACATTATTCGCTACTACACCCGCGAAGCCGGTGTGCGGGGCCTGGAGCGGCAAATTGCCAAGGTCTGCCGCAAGGTGGTCAAGGAACATACCGGCCAGAAGCAGGTCAAGGTCAAGGTGTCCAGCGAGCAGCTCGAGCACTTGCTGGGCGTGCGCAAGTTCCGCTACGGCCTCGCCGAGCAGCAGGACCAGATCGGCCAGGTGACCGGCTTGGCATGGACCCAGGTGGGCGGCGAGTTGTTGACCATCGAGGCCGTGGTCATCCCTGGCAAGGGCCAACTGATCAAGACAGGGTCCCTGGGCGATGTCATGGTCGAGTCGATCACTGCCGCGCAGACCGTGGTACGCAGCCGCGCCCGCAGCCTGGGCATCGCAGCCGACTTCCACGAGAAGCACGATGTGCACATCCACATGCCTGAAGGCGCTACGCCGAAGGATGGCCCGAGTGCCGGTGTTGGCATGTGCACCGCGCTGGTGTCGGCGCTGACGCAGATTCCGGTGCGTGCCGATGTGGCCATGACCGGCGAGATCACCCTGCGTGGCCAGGTGCTGGCCATTGGTGGGCTGAAGGAAAAACTGCTGGCGGCACACCGTGGTGGTATCAAGACGGTGATCATTCCCGAGGAGAATGTTCGCGATTTGAAGGAGATTCCGGAAAATATCAAACAGGATCTTCAGATCAAACCGGTCAAATGGATTGACGAAGTCCTGCAAATTGCGCTGCAATACGCCCCGGAGCCCTTGCCAGATGTGGCTCCGGAGATTGTCGCGAAGGAAGAGAAGCGCGACAGCGACGCGAAGGAAAGAATCAGCACGCATTAGTAGTTTTTGGCTGGGGGGCTTTCCTTGACAGTTTTTTCGGGGCCTTGCTATAAAGCGGCACGCTATTGTTATCAGGCCACCCAGCACTCGTTTGATACGCTTTTCATTACATACTTAGAAACAAACTCAATAGAGAAATAAGGGGACTTAGAGTGAACAAGTCGGAACTGATTGACGCTATCGCTGCATCGGCTGACATTTCCAAAGCTACCGCAGGTAAGGCTCTGGACGCTGTGATCGACTCCGTAACGGGTGCCCTGAAAGCAGGCGACGACGTCGTTCTGGTTGGCTTCGGCACCTTCTCGGTCAAGGAGCGCGCCGAGCGCACCGGCCGCAACCCGCAAACCGGCAACGCCATCAAAATCGCTGCTGCCAAGGTTCCAGGTTTCAAGGCTGGCAAAGGCCTGAAAGACGCCGTCAACTAAGTCGTCTCTTTCAGCCGGGCCCGGCTTCGCCAGGTCCGAGCACGTTAAGGCGGGTCGCAAACGTTCCCGCCTGACACGTTTGCTAAGAAAAGGCGCATCCTCGGATGCGCCTTTCTTTTATCAGGATTCTACCCACGCTCCGCGGTTGTCGACGCAGTGGTACAGCCGTTTCTGGGGGACGCATGCTGCAAAATATCAGGGACAATTCACAAGGTTGGATTGCCAAGACCATCATCGGCCTAATCGTCGTGTTGATGGCGTTGACCGGCTTCGAGGCCATTTTCCAAGCTGCCAGCCATAGCCAGGACGCCGCCAAGGTGAACGGCCAGACCATCAGCCAGAACGAGCTGAGCCAAGCGGCCGACATGCAGCGCCGCCAGCTGATGCAACAGCTGGGCAAGGATTTCGACCCTGCACTGCTGGATGACAAGCTGCTGCGTGATGAGGCGCTCAAAGGCCTGATCACCCGCAAGCTGTTGTTGCAAGGTGCTGAAGATGCCAAGTTCGCCTTCTCCGAGGCCGCGCTGGATCAAGTGATCCTGCAAACCCCGGAATTCCAGGTTGACGGCAAGTTCAACGCCGATCGTTTCGACCAGGTCATTCGCCAGATGGGCTACGGCCGCCTGCAATTCCGCGACATGCTCGCCGAAGAAATGCTCATTGGCCAATTGCGTACCGGCCTTGCCGGCAGCAGCTTCGTCACTGACAAGCAGGTCGAGGCGTTTGCACGCCTTGAGAAGCAGACCCGTGATTTCGCCTCCCTGACCTTCAAGGCCGACCCGGCCGCGGTCAAGGTCAGCGAAGAAGAGGTCAAGGCGCACTACGAGAAGCATGCCAAGGAATTCATGTCGCCCGACCAGGTGGTCATCGATTACATCGAGCTGAAAAAGTCGGTGTTCTTCGACCAGGTCAAGGTCAGCGACGACGAACTCAAGGCCCAGTACGAGAAAGAAATCGCCAACCTCGCCGAGCAGCGCCATGCGGCGCACATTCTCATCGAGGTCAACGACAAGGTCACCGACGCCCAGGCCAAGGCCCGTGCCGAAGAGATCGAGCAGCGCCTGGCCAAGGGTGAAAACTTCGCCGCACTGGCCAAGGAGTTCTCCCAGGACCCAGGTTCGGCCAACAGTGGTGGTGACCTTGGCTTCGCCGGCCCGGGCGTGTACGACCCAGCCTTCGAAGATGCCTTGTACAAGCTGAAGGATGGCCAGGTATCGGCCCCGGTTCGCACCGAGTTCGGTTACCACCTGATCAAGCTGCTGGGTGTCGAGGCGCCGGAAGTACCGAGCTTTGCCAGCCTGAAAGACAAGCTCACCCGTGACCTGAAGATCCCGCTGGTGGAACAGCGCTACGTCGACGCCAGCAAGCAGTTGCAGGATGCCGCGTACGAGGCGTCTGACCTGGCTCAGCCGGCACAGGACCTGAACCTGAAGGTGCACACCTCCGCAGCCTTCGGCCGTGAGGGTGGCGAAGGTATCACCGCCAACCGTGCGGTGGTCCAGGCGGCGTTCTCGGAAGAAGTGCTGGAAGAGGGTGCCAACAGCACCGCCATCGAGCTCGATCCGGAAACCACCGTGGTGCTGCGCGTCAAGGAGCACCGCAAGCCAGAACAACTGCCGCTCGAAGCCGTGGCCAAGAACATCAGCGAACACCTGGCCAAGGAGAAGGCGACTGCCGAGCTCAAGACCAAGGCGGACAAGCTGATTGCCGGCCTGCGTGATGGTTCTGTTGCCGCTGGCAGCGTCCATGAAGGGCAGGGCTGGAAAGCCTACGAGGCGGTGACCCGTGGTGAGGAGGGTATCGACCCGGCCGAACTGCAGGCCGTGTTCCGCCTTGGCAAGCCGCAAGCCAAGGACAAGCCGGTATACAGCAGCGTGGTCCTGGGCGATGGTAGCCTGGTTGTCTTGCAGCTCAAAGGTGTCAACGAAGGCGCCGCCGCCACCGACGAAGAGAAACAGCAGATTCGCCGCTACCTCGCGTCACGTGCCGGCCAGCAAGACTTTGCGGCTTACCGCAAGCAGCTCGAAGCCAATGCTGATATCACCCGTTACTGAGTGATCACTGCATGACAAGACAGGCCGCGTAATGCGGCCTGTCTTGTTTCTGGCCTTTTGTAGGGGCGGCCTTCTAGCGCTTCACCCCTTCGTAGTTGTCCAGCGTGTCCCGCGCAATCTCCCGCCCCAGGGCGATCAGCTCGGGTGCCTTGTAGAACTCGAAGAACCGGCACACCCGCTTCGGTACGTTGATCAACACATCTGGCGGGTAACCGGCGATCTTGTACTGCGCCAACGACGTCTGCATCACCTCGAAGCTCTGGTTGATCAGGTCCAGCAGCGAAGCCGGCCCCACGTTATCGATGATGAACGAGCCGGTGGCCGACTTGGGTGCGCCTTCGTGCTCGGGCGCGGCCGCGGGCTGCTGGCCTTCCGGGTCGGCGACATCCGCCAGCCATGGGCTGGGTGGCGCCAGGCCTTCGGCAACGATTTCCTGTTCGATACGTATCAGTTCTTCCGCCGGCTTGCGCCGGAACGGCAGGCGCGAACCCAGTGAGCTAAGCAGCGAATCGAAGCGCATCTTGAAGGCTGCCGGGCGTTCGATCACCGGCAACTGGTACTGCTTCTGGTTGGTGGCGTTGAGGTTGACCGCAATGATCAGGTCGCAGTGGCTGGACACCACCGGCACGATCGGCAGCGGGTTGAGAATGCCGCCATCGACCAGCATGCGGTTGCCCTGCATCACGGGGGTGAACAGGCTGGGGATCGCCGCCGAAGCGCGCATGGCCTGGTGCAGGCAACCTTCCTGAAACCAGATCTCCTGCTGGTGGGTGAGGTCGGTGGCCACGGCGGTGTAGGGAATGCGCAACTGTTCGATGTTGATGTCGCCGACGATTTTGCGGATTTGTCCGAAAACCTTGTCACCGCGGATCGCACCGAGGCGAAAGCTGACGTCGACCAGGCGCAGTACATCCAGATAGTCGAGGCTTTCGATCCAGTTGCGATACTCATCGAGTTTGCCGGCGGCGTAGATGCCGCCAATTACCGCCCCCATGGAGCAGCCGGCAACGCAGGCAATGTCGTAGCCACGCCGCTCTATTTCTTCGATCACTCCGATGTGTGCATACCCTCGTGCACCCCCCGACCCCAACACCAGCGCCACGCGTTTACTCATGATTTTCCCTCAGCCTGTGCAACCATGGTTTAACAATGCACCCATTGCTGCCTGTGCTTCAATGTAGACCGCGCTGATCTACGCTAAGCAAAGCCCACCCGCGGGCACTTTTTGCTTGCCCATGCGTCGAACAGCCACTCTTTTGACTTTGAGGAATTACCGATGAAAGCCTGGATCTGCCTTCCACTGATTGCCCTGGCCCTTGCTGGCTGTGCGGGCAAGACGGCCTACCGTGACAGCTGCGCGACCCAGCTGGATGCCGCCTGGAAGGAGCTCGACCTGGCCAAGGCCGAAGGGTTTGCCGGTACTGTCAGTTATTCGAAGGCGTTGTCGCTGCTGACGGGGGCCAAGACCCAGCAGCAGTTCGAAGGTTTTGAAGGGTGCACCAAGAAGGCCGAGAAGGCGCGTTTCTACATTCGTGAGTCGCGCGCTGGCCGCTGACCGAGGAGCGTCCCATGTCTGCCATGCTCGATCATGTCGTTTCACAAATCCTGGCCTTGCAAGTGCGCCTGCTGGCCTGCCGCGAGCGGCTTGCCGCGGATACCGACAGCGAGGCACTGCACGACCTGCGCATCGCTGTACGGCGCTTGCGCAGCCTGCTGCGGCCGCTGCGAGGGTTGCCGGGTGTCGAACAGCTGGAGGCCGCTGCCAAGTCCCTGGGCACATTGACGACGCCGTTGCGTGACCGTGAGGTGCTGGCGGCCGAGCTGGTCGGGCGAGGCCTGGTCGAGGTCGGGCAGCGGCGGCTGGCAGGGCGGGGCAAGGCCTTTGCCAGTGTCGCTGGCAGCCCGCAACTGACCCGTCTGCTGGCGATCGTGGATGCGTTTCCGTTGTTCCTGCGTGCGGCGGATCGCGAGGGCCTGGCGGATGCGCTGGAAAAACGCGTCGACAAACGCTTGGTTCAGCAATGGCGCAAGCTGCGCAAGGCACTGGCAGACCCGGCCCACGATCGGCATCGGCTGCGGCTGTTGATCAAGCGTGCACGCTACGGTGATGAGGCCTATCCGCAACTCGAGCATGCCGGAAAAAAACTGCAGCGCCTGCTGAAAAAGGCCCAGGGTGACCTGGGCACTTGGCATGACCGCCTGCAATGGTTGCTGCAAGCGCGCGAGCACGCCGACCTGGCGCCGTGCAAGGTCGACTGGGAGCAAGAGCTGCATGAGGCGGAGCGTCAATCCGACCTCACGTTGGAGGCTTTGCAGGTGGCGTTGAAGCAGCGATAGCCCGGCATATGACCGATTTAGGGCCTGATCGGTGCAGGCGGGCTGGTTAGTATGTTTCGATGCAGGGCGCGTGCACTACGTGCCCACGGATCGATACGCTGCAGGAGCCTACGTGCGATGAACTTCACTGAACTGCTCGACGCCGTGCGAGCGAATGCTGAATCGGTAACCGTCCCCCCGACCTGGGCCCAGGGCCGCGCGGCCTTCGGCGGGTTGATGGCCGCCATGGTCTATGAAGCAATGCGCCTGAAGCTGACCGATGACCGCCCTGTGCGCTCCTTGGCCATCAGCTTCGTGGCGCCTGCGGCGGCGGATGTACCGATTCGTTTCGAGGTCGACGTGCTGCGTGAAGGCAAGGCTGTCACTACCTTGCTTGGCCGAGCGGTGCAGGAAGGGCAGGTGGTGACGCTGGTACAGGGTAATTTCGGTGCAGGCCGCCCCTCGGTGGTCGACATCCCGGCGCAACCGGCGTTTGCCATGAAACCGCTGGAGCAAGCCGCCCCAGAACTCCCTTACATCAAAGGCGTGACCCCGGAATTCATGCGCCATGTAGCCCTTCGCTGGGCGGTGGGCGGGCTGCCATTCAGTGGCAACGATTCGCGGCAGATGGGCGGCTGGGTACGCTTGCGCGACATCGCCGACGAAGCGTTGAACGTGTCTCACCTGCTGGCTTTGGTAGATGCTTGGCCACCGAGCCTGTTGCCGCACCTGAAACAGCCGGCAGCCGGCAGTACGCTGACCTGGACCATCGAATTCATCCAGCCCACGCCGACGCTGTCGACACTGGACTGGTGCCGCTATTGCGTCGAGACCGAATACGCGCGTGATGGTTATGGGCATGCCGCCGCCGCGCTCTGGTCGGCTGAGGGCGAGTTACTGGCGCTAAGCCGTCAAACGGTTACGGTTTTCGCCTAGAGGTCCGCTTCAGCCTTTAGTGGCGATGCTTGTGCCGTTCGCGCCAAGCCCGCCACCAGGCCCCGCTCAATACAAAGCGCGGAAAAGTGATGAACTGTTCGGTCAGCAGGCGCTGTACGGCGTCCTTGCGGTTGGCGAACGGCTCGGGTTGTTGGGCTTCCAGTCGATGCCCGTGACGTTGCAGGCCCAGGCCAGCGATCAGAGAAATGATGCCAACGGCAAGCTGACCCAAGTCCAGGGCAAAAAGGCCGGACAACACCAGCAGCACGCCGAGAATGAACAGAGGTACGGCAATCAGGTGCAGCGCCAGGTTGGTCGGGTGGCGATGATTGTGGTGATAGCCACGCCATTGCCAGGCGGGCAGATTGGGCAGGCGTTTGCTCATGGGTATTTCCTCTCGGTCATGCCCAAAGCTTAGTGCGGCCCCCGGGAGGGGGCCAATCGAGCCTGGCTATCGTGACACGCTAAGGTGACTATAGCTTGAGCTGGCCTATGGCCTTGTTCAGCTCGCCAGCAAGGGTCGCTAATTCGTTGCTGGTGGTGGCCGAGCCGACGGTCTGTTGCACGGTGTGTTCAGTGACATCACGGATGCTCACCACCGCCCGGTTCATTTCTTCGGCCACCTGGCTTTGCTCTTCGGCAGCTACGGCGATTTGCGTATTGCTTTCGCGCATCTGCGCCACTGCACCGGTAATCTCGGCCAGCGCTTCACCGGCTGCCTGGGCCTGTTTAACGCAATCGTCGGCCTTGTACGAGCTTTCCTGCATGAACTCCACCGCATCGCGGGTGCCGGACTGAAGCGCGGAGACCATGGTGGTGATCTCGTCGGTCGAGGTCTGCACGCGTTTGGCCAGGTTGCGTACTTCATCGGCGACCACCGCGAAGCCGCGGCCCAGGTCACCCGCGCGTGCTGCTTCGATGGCGGCGTTCAGTGCCAGCAGGTTGGTTTGCTCGGCAATGCTATGGATCACCCCCACCACGCCGTTGATCTTCTGGCTGTCCTCGGCCAGCTGACGGATCATCTCGGCGGTCTGCTGCACGCCGCTGGATAGCCCAGCGATCGAATCCTGTACGCGGCTGACCACTTCCTGGCCACTGCCGGCGAGCGTATCGGCCGTCTGCGACAGGTCGCGGGTAGCGCCGGCATGCTGGGCAATGTGGTGCACCGTGGCCGACATCTCGTTGATGGCCGTGGCGGCCTGGTCGGTTTCGCTTTGCTGGCCGAGCATGCCGTGGCGCACGTCGTTCATGCTAGACGCCAGGCGCGCTGCGCCGGCGTCGAGTTGCGCGGCGGTGAGGGCCACGGTGCTGACCACACGGTGGTAGGTCGACTGCATGGCATTGAAAGCCCCCGCCATCTGGCCGACTTCGTCGCCACATGCCAGCGGCACCCGTGCCGACAGGTCGCCGGTCTTCTCCACGTGCAGCATGACGTCTTTGAGGGTGTTGAGTTGGCTGAGCAGGAAGCGGATAAGCAACTGCGAAGCACCGAGCATAGCCAGCATCAGGATCAGTACGCACACGGCGTAGTTGGTGAAGCGTTCGAAGAACACCTGGCGCACGCTTGGCGACTGGGCCAGTACGGCAACCTGCTGGTCGCCGTGTTGCAGCACCTGGGCGCCGCGCAGCGGGTTGTCGCCCAGCAGCCACGCGGCGGGCAGGTCGACCCAGCCCTGGGCGTTGCGCAGGGCTTCGATCGGTTCGCCAGCAAAACTTGGCGTCTGGCCCGGCAACCAGCTGATGACATTGGCATGCCGGGGCAGCGCTTGCCCGGCAGGCCAGGCGGACAACAGCTGGGCTTGTGCCGCAGCTTGCGCCTGGGCCGCGTCGGCGCGGGCGCGTTGCTCCAGGTGCACGGCGTAGAGCACCAGCAACAAGGTCGTGACAAAGGCCACCGCGTTGACGGCCCAGAACTTGTACTTCAGGGAAACATTGCTAAGCCAGGCACCCATGGGCAGGTCTTCTCTGAGTTGAGCGAAAACAATATTGGCAAGGTGCCATCATTGTGCCTGCGCCCGACAGAGGCATTCTTGATATGTATCAAGAAAAAACAGGGTAGGGGTTAATGCCAGTCAGTTAAGCTTCATCCGCCTTAATTGGGGCTGCTGTGCAGCTCATCGCAGGCAAGCCAGCTCTTACAGGTGAGCGAGATTCTCAAGAAATACGCTACATCTGTAGGAGCTGGCTTGCCTGCGATGGGCCGCGCAGCGGCCCCCTAGGCCCTAATTGACTGGCTTTAGGGCTGGGGCCAGCTTAGGCTAGCCGAAAGAATGCCCGTGCAGCCGCCGTCGTATGGGCTGCCGTGTGCTCCACGGGCTCGCCCCGGTGCAACGCCACTTCCCTCAGCACCTCCGGTAGAAACGCCGGTTCGTTACGGCCGTTTTTGGGCTTGGGCCTCAGGCTGCGCGGCAGCAGGTAGGGCGCATCGCTCTCGAGCATCAGGCGGCCTCCCGGGATGTTGCCGACCAGGGGATGCAGGTGCGTTCCGCGGCGTTCATCGCAGATCCACCCGGTTATGCCGATGTGCAGGTCCATGTCCAGATAAGCGAACAATGCTTCACGCTCGCCGGTAAAGCAGTGCACCACGGCACCGCTCAGGTGGTCGCGGTAGCCCTTGAGGATGGCCAGTAAGCGCTCGCTGGCATCACGTTCGTGCAGAAACACCGGCAAGCCCAGTTCGGCAGCCAGCGCCAGTTGAGCTTCTAAGGCCTTTTCCTGCAGCGGGCGAGGGGAGAAGTCGCGGTTGAAGTCCAAGCCGCATTCGCCCACTGCCCGTACCCGCCGCTCATTCAGCAATTGGCGCAGCTGACGCTCGCTGTTGGCATCCCAGGATTTGGCATCGTGAGGGTGCACGCCAGCGGTGGCGAACAGGTGTTCAGCGCTTGCATCCAGCTGCTGGCACAGCTCCAGCGCCTGCTCGCTGACCGCCAGGCTGGTGCCCGTCAGGACCATCTGCGCCACGCCTGCCTCGATGGCGCGCTCAACGATGGCCGCCTGTTGATCGTGGAAACTGCTGTTGGTCAGGTTGACGCCGATATCGATCAGTTGCATGGTGCTCTCTCGTGCCGCGGGGCGGCCAGCATAGCAAAATCCGCGTTTCTCGGAAAAAACCAAGAACTTCATGCTGTTGCCGTGGTCTTCTGCCGTCATTTATCACGAAGCGGCGATGCCACATGAACGCCGCCCACCGACCTCGGACACGCTTTCGCATGCTGCGATACCTGCTGACCTTCTTGCTGATGCTTGGGCTGACCACTGCCGGTGCTGCCCACGCACGCCTGCCAGGGCCGCAGCAAAATATCCCGCCCAGCAAGCTGCGTGACCTGCAGCAGATCCGTAGCAGCAAGGTGCTGCGGGTGTTGGTTAATCAAAGCCGCAACAGCTCTGGCGAGGTCAAGGGCGAGCCGGTCGGCATCGAATACTATCGCCTGCGCGCGCTTGAGCATTACCTGAATGCCCGGGCTGGCGATGGGCAGCAGATTCAGTTGAAACTCATCCCCCGCGCCAAAGAGCAGTTGCTGGGCGCCCTGCAGCGCGGCGAAGGGGACCTGGCTGCCCCGGGCGAACTGCTCGACCCGGTGGTGGTACGGGGCGTCAGCAGTAGCGCGCCGGTGCTCGACCAAGTGCCGCTGTTGCTGGTCGGGCGCAAAGGCGAGCGCAGTTTCAGCCATGTCGAACAGTTGTCGGGACGTACGGTCGCCTTGACCAGTGCCAGTGCCGCTGGGCCTTTGATCCAGCAGGTAAACCAGCAATTGGCCTTGCGCAAGCGTGCGCCGATCAAGGTGGAGTGGGTCGACTCGACCCTGGCGGTGGAAGACGTGCTGGAAATGGTCCAGGCCGGTATCTATCACCTGACGGTGGTCGAACGCCCGATTGCCCTGCGTTGGGCCAGGGTGATGCCGCGTCTGCGCCTGGACAGCCGTGTGCACCTGGGGGCGCCGCAAGCCATGCGCTGGTACGTGGGGCGCGACGCGCCACAGCTACTGGCCAGCGTCGATCGCTTTCTGCAGGGTTACCGCGCACCGGATAACCAGGATGCCGCGTTCGAGCGCATCTACCGTCGCCAGTACCGCGTACACAACCCCTTGGCGAGCAAGGATCGGCAGCGGCTGAGTGCAGTGCGTGCGGTGCTGCAGAAGCATGGCGAGGCGCAGCAGATCGACTGGCTCAACCTGGCCGCCCTGGCCTTCAAGGAATCGACACTCAACCCATCGGCCCGCGGCACGGGCGGCGCCCATGGCCTGATGCAGATTACCCCGTCGGCCGCGCAACGGGTCGGGGTGAGCAATACCGCCACGGTCGATGGCAACGTCCAAGCCAGTGCCCGCTACCTGGCGCTGATCCGGCGAAAGTTCTTTGCCAGTGCCCAGATCAACGAGCGAGAGCGCATGGCGTTTGTGCTGGCGGCCTATAACCTGGGGCCTGAACGGGTCCAGGCGATGCGTGCCGAAGCCCGCCGTCGCGGGCTCAACGGCAACCAGTGGTTCTTCCAGACCGAGCGCATTGCAATGGAGCAGGTGGGCATGGGGCCAGTCAACTTCGTCAACAGTGTCAACAAGTACTTCCTGGCGTTCAACCGTGAGCGTGCCGTACTGGAGCGGGTAGCCAAGCGCTGACAAATCGATTTTGTCGATTGTTATGTTGGGTTTTTTGCGATTTTCATATTCATTGAGTTGATTATGATGGCGCCATTCCAACACAACTTCCCGGATTCAAGGACACCACATCATGAACACCACCTCCCTCAACGCAGTGATCGCAACCCGTGCAGGCGCTGGCCTCAGCGTGATCCGTATCCTGGTCGGCATCATCTTCATGGCGCATGGCGCGCAGAAGCTGTTCGGCCTGTTTGGCGGCTATGGCCTGGAGGGCACCGGCCAGTGGATGGAAAGCATCGGGCTGGCACCGGGTTACCTGATGGCCTTGCTGTCTGGCAGCGCCGAGTTCTTCGGCGGCCTGGCCCTGGTGATCGGCTTGTTGGCGCGGCCAGCGGCCCTGGCGCTGACGGTGACCCTGGTGGTGGCGATCTTCTCGGTGCACATCGGCAACGGCCTGTTCATGTCCAACAATGGTTATGAATTCGCCCTGGCGCTGCTGGCCGGCACCTTGGCGGTGATGATTGAAGGTGCAGGTCGCTTCTCCCTCGACCGCCTGATCGCCCGCTGACAGGCCCCGGGCCTCAAGCTGCATCGTGCAGCTTGAGGCTTGAATCTTTGCGCTTCTAGCTCTAGCATACCGCCTGCGCCGATTTAAACAGCTACTTGCGGGGCGCAGGAGAGGCCCCCTCCGGGTCGTCCGAAATACCGCTAAAGCGCTGGTTCGGTGACGCCTCCCACCGCTGCCCAGCGGGATTCGCGAGGCGGAGAGAAGCACCATGAGTTGCCCACGTAGCCCACGTACCAGTGTCTGTTTGAGCCCGTTGCCTGCAAACGAGGCCTCCCGCACACCGCGCATTCTGCTCGGTGGCCAGCATCAGCCTACCCTTTTGCGTCATCTCGAAGGCCTTTCACGTCGCAAGGGCCAGGCGCGTGCCTTTCTTATCCAGTTCACCGAAACCTGCTGCCATCTCGCGCAGTACGGCAACGACCGTTTCGACTTGGCGGTCATTCAGGCCCCGGCCTCTGCCGAGGCCGCCGAAGTCATTGGCCATCTCACCCGCATCGCTCGTCAAGGCCTGATCACCCGCCGTTGAGGAGAACGCTGTTGAGCACCAACATCATCACCACCGAAGGCCATGAGGCCCTGAAAAAAGAGCTGGATCACCTGTGGCGTGTCTACCGCCCCGAGATCACCCAGAAGGTGACCTGGGCGGCATCGCTGGGTGATCGCAGCGAGAATGCCGATTACCAGTACAACAAGAAGCTGTTGCGCGAGATCGATCGCCGGGTCCGATACCTGCGCAAGCGCCTTGAAGATGTAAAGGTTGTGGCGTATTCGCCAGAGCAGGAAGGGAAGGTGTTTTTCGGTGCCTGGGTCGAGATCGAGAACGACGAGGGCGAGACCAAGAAGTTTCGCATTGTCGGGTATGACGAGATCTATGGGCGTAACGACTACATCTCGATCGACTCACCCATGGCCCGTGCCTTGCTCAAAAAGGAGGAGGGCGACGAGGTGGTGGTGCAGACCCCGACCGGCGACGCGGCCTGGTACGTCAACAGCATCAGCTACGTGTAGGAACGGCCCTAGGGGTATAACGCGGTCGGTGTGGTAGCGGCCTTGTGCCGCGATGGGGCGCAGAGCGGCCCCAGCATTCTTGAGTGAACAGCATTACGCGCCTGTAGCGGTTTTTTCACCCCTCCCGCAACACCGTCAACGGGCTGGCATTGAGCGCCCGCCGCGTGCCGAGCACCCCAGCACCCCCCACCAGCACTGCCCCCGCCAGGGGTAACACGAGCAGCCACGGGTGCGGGTTCCATTGCAGGTCGAAGGCATAGCGGTACAGCACCAGCGTGATCAACTCGCAACCCAGTGCAGCCAGCAACCCGCTGGCTGCGCCCAGCAGGCCAAACTCGATACGTCTTGCCTTGACCAGCAATGGCCGTGCCGCGCCCAGTGCCCGCAGCAGGGCGCCTTGGCGAATGCGTTCGTCCAGTGTTGCCTGCAAGCCGGCGAACAGCACCGCCAAGCCTGCCGCCAAGACGAACAGCAGCACGTACTCGACCGCCAGGGTGACCTGGGCAAGGATACTGCGCAGCTGATCAAGCAGCGCGTCAACCTGCAGGATGGTCACCGCCGGGAAAACCCGTGACAGCGCGACCACATCCAGGTCATGGCCTGGGGCCAGATAGAAGCTGGTGAGGTAAGTCGTGGGCAACCCCTGCAGCGTGCCAGGCTGGAAGATCATGTAGAAGTTCGGCTGGAAGCTGTCCCAGTGCACGCTACGCAGGCTGCTGACCCGGGCCTGGCGTTGCTGGCCCCCGATGTCGAAGGTCAGCAGGTCACCCAGTTGCAGCTTCAGGCTCGTGGCCAGTTCGGCCTCCACCGATACGCCCGGTATCTCATCGCCCGACGGCAGTGCCTGCCACCATTCGCCTGCCGTCAGTGCATTGCCATTGGGCAATTCGGCGGCCCACGTCAGGCTGAGGTCGCGTTGCACGGCGCGCTCGCCTGCGGAGTCCTTGCTGACGATCTGCTGCACCGGTTGCTGGTTGATCTGGATCAGACGGCCGGGCGTTACCGGGTACAGCGGTGCCGAGGCTGCATTGACCTGCTGCAGCTGTTGAGCGAAGGGCTCACGATCATCCGGCAGGATGTTCAGGGCAAAGTGGTTGGGGGCATCCTTGGGCAATTGTGCCTGCCAGGTGTCGAGCAGCTCGGCACGCAGCAATGCGACCAGTGCCATGGCCAGCAGAATCAGGCCAAAAGCCAGGGCCTGGCCAGCGGCAGCCAACGGATGGCGCAACAATTGTCCGAGCCCAAGGCGCCAGGCCAGCGGGGCACCGACCAACAGTTGGCGCAAGCTGCGCAGGCCCAGTAGCAGCAGGCCGCCGAGCACCACCGCCGCGACCAGGCCACCGCCCAGCAGTGCGAAGGTCAGCAGCAGGTCTAGGCTCAGGCGCCACATGATCAGGCCTAGGGCCAATAAGGCGGCGCCATACACCAGCCAACTGCTGGGTGGCACTGGCAGCAGGTCACGGCGCAGCACGCGCAGCGGGGGGACCTGGCCGAGGGCGGCGATGGGCGGCAGGGCGAAGCCAGCCAGGGCGACCAGCCCGGTGCCGATGCCGGCCAGCGCGGGTACGACACCGCCAGGCGGAACCACGCTCGGCAGCAGGCCGTGCAGCAGCCGGAACAGGCCCAGTTGTGCCAGCCAGCCGAGCAGGGCGCCTGCCACGGCAGCTACCAGGCCAAGCATGGCCAGCTGCACACAGTACAGGCCCAGGGCCTGCCGACGGGAAAGGCCCAGGCAGCGAAGCAGCGCACTGGCATCCAGGCGCCGGGCGGCGTAGCGGCTGGCCGACATGGCCACGGCGACGCCGGCCAGCAATACCGCCACCAGGCTTGCCATGTTCAAGTAGCGCTCGGCTTTGCTCAGGGCGCCCCCGATCTGGCGGTTGCCATCGCGGGTGTCGAGCAGGCGCTGGTTGGCCGCGAGGTCTTTCTCCACGGCCTGGCGGTACTGGGCCAGCGCTTCGACGTCGCCGCGCCACAGGTCGCGGTAGGACACCCGGCTGCCCGGCTGGATCACCCCGGTCGCGGCCAGGTCCGCCAGGTTCATCATTACCCGCGGGGTCAGGCTATAGAAGTTGTTGGCGCGGTCCGGCTCGTAGGTCAGTACGCGGCTCATGCGCAGGGTTTTCATGCCCACGTCGATGCTGTCACCGATCGCGAGCCCCAGCGCGGCCAGCAGCCTTGGTTCGACCCATGCCTCCCCAGGCGCCGGGCCACCCCCGGGGGTTTCCTCGGCATAGGGGGCGGCGGCACTGCGGACTTGCCCGCGCAGGGGGTAGGCGTCGTCGGCGGCCTTGACGCTAGACAGCTGGATGCCGCTGTCACCGCCCACCACGCTGGTGAACTCGACCACTTGGGCGTGGCGCAAGCCGAGGGCCTTGCCTGCGCTGATCTGTTCGTCCCGGGCAGGTGCGCTGCCTTGCAGCACCAGGTCGGCACCGAGGAATTCGCTGGCACGTAATTGCATGGCGCCGTTGAGGCGGGCACCGAAGTAACCAATCGCCGTACTGGCCGCAACGGCCACCAGCAGGGCAAAGAACAGCACGCGCACTTCGCTGGCGCGGATGTCGCGTAGCAACTGGCGCAACGCCAGGCCGCACAATCGGGAGAAGGGCATGCTGGTCATGGGCTCAGACCTCCACCGGGGCCACCAGGCGGCCGGCGTCCAGGCGGATAAGGCGCCGGCAGCGTCTGGCCAGGCGTTCGTCATGGGTGACCAGTACCAAGGTGGTGCCGCGCTCCTTGTTCAATTCGAACAGCAGGTCGCTGATGCGCTCGCCGGTGTGGCTGTCGAGGTTGCCGGTGGGCTCGTCGGCGAACAGCACGGCAGGTTGTGCCGCGAAAGCGCGGGCAATTGCTACCCGTTGTTGCTCGCCACCGGACAGCTGGCGCGGCGTGTGGCTCAGGCGCTTGCCCAGGCCAACCCGTTCGAGCAAGGTGCGCGCGTGTTCGCGGGCATCACGGCGGCCGTCCAACTCCAGGGGTAGCATGACGTTCTCCAAGGCGTTGAGGCTGTCCAGCAACTGGAATGACTGGAATACGAAGCCGACATGCTCGGCGCGCACACGGGCGCGCTGGTCTTCGTCCAGTGGGCCCAGGTCATGGCCGGCGAGGATGACCTTGCCGGCGCTGGGCTGGTCGAGGCCGGCGAGCAAGCCGAGCAACGTCGACTTGCCAGAACCCGAAGCACCGACAATGGCCAGGCTGTCGCCTTGGGCGAGATCGAGGGAGAGGGCGTGGAGGATGGTCAGATCGCCTTCCGCGCTGGGGACCACTTTGCTAAGGTTCTGCGCAACGAGAATGCTGGGGCCCATGGAGAATCCAATGCGAATGTGGTGGTTGAGTGCCGGTCTGGCCTTGTGTTGCCTTGCCCAGAGCGCCACGGCGGGAACGGTGCTGGTGGTTGGCGATAGTATCAGCGCCGGTTTTGGCCTGGATAGCCGCCAGGGGTGGGTCTCTTTGTTGCAGACCCGGCTCAAGGACGAAGGTTTCGATGATCAGGTGGTCAACGCGTCGATCAGCGGCGACACCAGTGCAGGAGGCCAGGCGCGGCTGCCGGCGCTGCTTGCAGCGCACAAGCCGGCGGTGGTGGTGCTGGAGCTGGGTGGCAATGACGGGCTGCGCGGGCAGCCGCCGCAGCAATTGCAACAAAATCTTGCTTCGATGATCGAGAGCGCTCGGCAAGCAGGTGCCAAGGTGCTGCTGTTGGGGATGCGCCTGCCGCCCAACTATGGTGTGCGTTACACCACGGCGTTTGCCCAGGTGTATGAACAGTTGGCTGCGGAAAAACAGGTGCCGTTGGTGCCGTTTTTCCTGGAGGGTGTGGGCGGTGTGCCGGCGCTGATGCAAGCTGATGGCATCCATCCTGCGCAAGGTGCCCAGCAGCGCCTGCTGGAAAATGCCTGGCCGGCGATAAAACCCTTGCTGTGACGCTTTAAACGGGGCCGGCTTTCGGCTAAGGTTGCGCCCCCCGTTTCGAGAGCCCCCGATGCCGCGCCCTGCCTGGTCCCTTTATGCCTACCAACTGATCGAGCCTGACGAACAGCTCGACCTGTTTGCCTGCCAGGAAATCCGCGTCCACTTGGCGGCCCGCCAGCTTGAGCTGGGCGTGCCGGTCGACCGTACCTTGTGCGGCAGTTTGCTGCCCGCGCAGCCGCGCTGGTCCGGCGTGCAACGGTCGATCTACCGCGATGACCGCCTGTGCGCACTCTGCCGCGCCATTCTCGACGCCCAGCGGCGCGGCATGCGCCCGGTGTGGCCGCAGCTTTGATGCCAAACCTGACACACCTTTCATCATCTGAAACGCTTGCGTGACGCCAATGCCTCCCGCTTGCATCGGTGCAGGTGTACAATCGATTCTCTTGACCCACCTTTCGAAGGATTTACCGGATGTTGCCGCGCTTTCCTGCCGTCACCCGTAGCCTGTCCCTGGCCGCCCTGCTGGTAGCGGGCCCCGCTGCTGCGCTGGAGCTGCCATTGCCACCCCCCGGTGAAGACATTGTCGGCCAGGTGCAGGTGATCAAGGCAAAGTACGAAGACACCTTCGCCGACATCGGCACTGCCAACGACCTTGGCTACCTGGAAATGATCGCCGCCAACCCGGGCGTCGACCCTTGGTTGCCGGGTGCCGGTACCGAAATTATCCTGCCGACCCGCTATGTGCTGCCGCCGGGGCCGCGCGAAGGCGTCGTCATCAACCTGGCCGAGTACCGTCTGTACTACTACCCGAAAGGGCAGAGCGTGGTGTACACCTTCCCGCTGGGCATTGGTCGTGAAGGTTGGGGGTCGCCGATCGCCAACACCAAGATCACCGCCAAGACCCCGAACCCGACCTGGACCCCGCCCGCTTCGATTCGCGCCGAGCACGCCGCCGACGGCGACATCCTGCCGACCGTGGTGCCTGCCGGGCCGGACAATCCGCTGGGCCCGTTCAAGTTCACCCTGGGTGTACCGGGTTACCTGATTCATGGTTCGAACAAGAAGTTTGGCATCGGCATGCGCACCAGCCACGGTTGCTTCCGCATGCTCAACAACAACGTAGTCGAGCTGTCGAAGATGGTGCCGGTAGGTACACCAGTGCGCATCATCAACGAGCCTTACAAGTTCGGTATCAGTGCTGGCAAGGTCTACCTCGAAGCACACACGCCGTTGGACGATCAAGGTAATCCGTCGGTGGTGGATAAGCACACTGCGGTTATCAATGCATTGCTCAAGCGTGAAGACCTGGCGAACAACCTGCGCATGAACTGGGACATGGTGCGTGACGTGGTCGCCGCTGAAGATGGCATGCCCGTCGAAATTGCCGTGCCGGTCGATAATCAGGGTACGGCGCCGATGGTTTCGAGCATCCCGCCTGAACTGCAGTAAGCGTTCGCGAGCTGCCCAGGGCCTGCCTTAGTGCAGGCCTTTTCGTTTGTGCACTGCGTGTTGCGGGGCAATAAAAAAGCCGACCCACAAGTGGGTCGGCTTCATAACAATCCGTGAGGACTATTACTTGCGGCTGGCTTTGTCCAGCATACGCAGAGCGCGCTCATTGGCTTCGTCAGCGGTTTGCTGAGCCTTCTGAGCGGCTGCCAGTGCGTCGTCAGCCTTACGGTAGGCTTCGTCTGCACGAGCTTGAGCGCGAGCTGCTGCGTCTTCAGTCGCAGTCAGACGAGCTTCGGTTTCTTTGGATACGCTGCTGCAACCGGTAGCCAGAACTGCGGCCAGAGCCAGAGCAGAGAATTTCAGAACGTTGTTCATCGTGTTCCCCTTCAAGGACTTTCTATTAAAGAGCCATCTCTCGGAAAAGAGAAACTGGCCGGCGTACATAGTACCCATTACTTGTAGTAAGTAAACTGACAGAGCGCAAGAACTGCAAAAAAAATGTTGCTCCAGGTCACGCCGACAAGATTTGCGACGCGTTTGTGAAAAAAACGTACAGGGGCCGCAACCGTCTGTACTACGGGAACTTTTTTGTTGAACTAACGGTGACTTTGTCTGTCGTTCAGCGTCTTAAGCCCTACAACATCCGGCTGCTGTTGGCGTAACGGGAAGAGTCCATTAGCGACGTTTTTTGCCGTTTTTAACCATTGCCACCTTGAGCAATCCTGCTTGCCGCGCCTACTATCTTGTGAATGCCCGAGGGTAGAACGATTGCAATCGTCCTGTGGTCCAAGGGGCAACAGGTGGCGTAGAGGAT
Organism: Pseudomonas kermanshahensis; assembly: GCF_014269205.2. Taxonomy (NCBI): domain Bacteria; kingdom Pseudomonadati; phylum Pseudomonadota; class Gammaproteobacteria; order Pseudomonadales; family Pseudomonadaceae; genus Pseudomonas; species Pseudomonas kermanshahensis. The sequence continues at coordinate 3,771,235 of NZ_JABWRY020000001.1, read as the reverse complement.
TCTGTGCCGGATAAACCACCATCGGTTAAGGTATGGGTCTGCCGAGAAGACCTGCGAGGAGTAGTGATGAGCGAAGCGCTGACCATCCACCATGACCAGGCCGGTCATCAGTTCGAGACCAACGTGGACGGTCATCGTGCCTATCTGACGTACATGGATCTGGGCAAGCAGACGCTGGACATCTATCGCACCTTCGTGCCTAACGCCCTGCGCGGGCGTGGCATTGCCGCAGCGCTGACCGAGCGGGCCCTGGAGTATGCCGAGCAGATGGGGTACACGGTGATTCCGTCGTGCTCTTATGTAGAACGCTACATGGAACGCCAGCAGCGTCACTCGAGCAAAGTCTGAACCTATAAAAAAAGGGCCGCTTAGCGGCCCTTTTTTTGTCAGCCGCGCTGGCGCTGCGGCAGTACATCCTTGAGCTTGGCGTGCATGCTGCGCAAGGTCTTCTCAGTCGCAGCCCAGTCAATACAGGCGTCGGTCACCGAAACACCGTATTGCAGTTCGTTCAGGTCTTTCGGAATCGACTGGCAGCCCCAGTTCAGGTGGCTCTCAACCATCAGGCCGATGATCGACTGGTTACCTTCGAGGATTTGGTTGGCGACGTTTTCCATCACCAGTGGCTGCAGGGCCGGGTCCTTGTTGGAGTTGGCGTGGCTGCAGTCGACCATGATGTTGGCCTTGATCTTGGCCTTGGCCAGGTCCTGTTCGCACAAGGCGACGCTGACCGAGTCATAATTGGGCTTGCCATTGCCGCCGCGCAGTACCACGTGACCGTAAGGGTTGCCCTTGGTGGTGACGATCGAGACGCCGCCTTCCTGGTTAATACCAAGGAAGCGGTGCGGTTTGGACACTGACTGCAGGGCGTTGATCGCAACGGTCAGGCCGCCATCGGTGCCGTTCTTGAAGCCGACCGCCGAAGACAGGCCCGAGGCCATTTCGCGGTGGGTCTGGGATTCGGTGGTGCGGGCGCCGATGGCCGACCAACTGATCAGGTCCTGCAGGTACTGCGGGGAGATCGGGTCGAGCGCTTCGGTAGCGGTCGGCAGGCCCATTTCAGCCAGGTCCAGCAGCAGTTGGCGGCCGATGTGCAGGCCGTCCTGGATCTTGAACGAGTCATCCAGGTACGGATCGTTGATCAGGCCTTTCCAGCCTACGGTGGTGCGCGGCTTCTCGAAGTACACGCGCATGACCAGATAGAGGGTGTCGGACACTTCCGCAGCCAATACCTTCAGGCGTTCGGCGTACTCGTGGGCAGCCTTGATGTCGTGGATGGAGCAGGGGCCGACCACGACGAACAGGCGATGGTCCTTGCCGTCGAGAATATCGCGCACCACTTGGCGGCCGGCAGTCACGGTCTGCAGGGCCGTGGCGCTGAGGGGGATTTCCTTCTTGAGCTGATCGGGCGTGATCAGGGTCTCGTTGGAGGCAACGTTTAAGTCGTCGATCGGTAAATCAGCCATCGTGTTACTCGTCAGGTCACGGGTGCCGGCCGCCAGCAATCCCCGTGCGGCCCAGCAGCAAGAATGTTCGCAGCGGGGAGCCGAACCTTAGCGCGTTACAGGTGGCGCGACAATGGGCTTTGGCCCGTCAGGGCAGGGATTTTCCCGTGCTGGCGGCGCTGTTGTGCGATTGGGATGCCCAGCGGGCCGGAACGGGTGTAAAAAAGCGCACTGACATTTACCTGGAGATCGGCATGCATCCGCGCAAACCACGTATTGGGATCATCGGCAGTGGTGCCATTGGCGGCTTTTATGGGTTGATGCTGGCGCGGGCCGGTTTCGACGTGCACTTCCTGCTGCGCAGCGAATACGAGGTGGTGCGCGACCAGGGGCTGGTGCTTGAAAGTGCCGTGCATGGCCCGTTGCAGATGCAGGTTCAGGCGTATGCCAATGTTGCCGACATGCCGCAATGCGACTGGCTGCTGGTGGGCGCCAAGGCCACCAGCAATCACCAGCTGGCGCCGCTGATCGTGCAGGCCGCTGCACCTGACGCACGCGTGGTGCTGCTGCAGAATGGCCTGGGTGTGGAGGAGCAACTGCGCCCGGCATTGCGCGACGACATGCACCTGCTCGGCGGCCTGTGCTTCATTTGCGTCAATCGCCAGGCCCCGGGTGTGATCCGCCATCAGGCGCTGGGTGCGGTCAACCTGGGCTATCACAGTGGGCCGGCAAGCGAGGGTGGTGCTGCGCTGGTCAAGGAGGGGGCAGGGCTGTTCCAGACGGCGGGTATCGATTCGCAGGCCATGGACAACCTGAGCCAGGCCCGTTGGCAGAAGCTGGTGTGGAACGTGCCGTATAACGGGCTTTCGGTGTTGCTCGGCGCCAGCACCACGCCGCTGATGGCCGACCCGCATAGCCGGGCGCTGATCCAGGCGTTGATGGACGAGGTGGTGCAAGGCGCTGCAGCGTGTGGCCATGAGCTGCCCGAGGGGTATGCCGAGCATCTGTTCCAGGTCACCGAACGGATGCCCGACTACTGGCCAAGCATGTACCACGACCATGCCCAGCAGCGCCCGCTGGAGCTTCAGGCCATTTATGGCGAGCCGCTGGCGCGCGCGCGGGCGGCGGGCTGCAGCTTGCCGCGCATGGAGATGCTGTACCAGGCGCTGTCATTCATCAGCCGCGATACACGCCCCATCTGACGCCTCCCGCGGCCCGCGCCAGCAGCACGCCGGACGGCAAAGCGTGCGTGCGGCGCGCTGCTAAGCTGAAGCTTGCTCTGCCGCAGCGGCAGTCGAGGAGGTCGAATGATCCGCTCCATGCTGTACGCCACCGACCTCGGTGTCTACGCCCCTTTTGTCATGCAGCACGCCCTGGCATTGGCGCGCACGTTCAATGCGGAGTTGTATGTGATTCACGCCGTGGAGCCCATGGGCCAGTTCGCCGAGTCGCTGCTGCAAAGCTATCTCGATGAGCAGACGCTCGACCAGTTGCACAGCCAGGGCGTCAACACGGTCATGGCCAATATCGAACAGCGCGTGCTGGAAAATTTTCGCGATGAACTGGGCGAGGAGGCGGACCTTGCGGTCATCAAGGCAGTGCGTGTGCGCCAGGGTGACCCTGCGCAGGTCATACTCGACCAGGCGCAGCGCTTGAGCGTCGATTTGCTGATTTTCGGAAGCCACAGTGCTGGTGCGGGCGTTGATGTGCCGCTGGGGCGAACGGCGGTGCGGTTGCTGCAGTTGTCGCCTGTGCCGGTGTATATGGTGCCGCTTGCACAGCACCTGGGACGTAGGAAAATGTGAAGCTGGCTGTAGGCTATTACTGGGGCGCGTGTAACAAAATAGTTCTAGATTTATTTCCAGAACCACTAATATAGTTATATATCGTCGCTGCCTGCTGCCGCTGACTCACCGCTGAACCGAGGGAAACCTATGAAGCTTCAACAACTGCGCTACATCTGGGAAGTGGCGCACCACGACCTCAACGTCTCCGCGACGGCGCAGAGCCTGTATACCTCCCAGCCAGGTATCAGCAAGCAGATCCGTTTGCTCGAAGATGAGCTGGGCGTTGAAGTCTTTGCCCGCAGCGGCAAGCACCTGACCCGCGTCACGCCGGCAGGTGAGCGCATCATCAATACCGCTGGCGAAATCCTGCGCAAGGTCGAGAGCATCAAGCAGATCGCCCAGGAATTCTCCAACGAGAAGAAGGGCACCCTGTCCATCGCCACCACCCACACCCAGGCCCGCTACGCGCTGCCGCCGGTGATCAGCAGCTTCATCAAGCAGTACCCGGAAGTGGCCCTGCACATGCACCAGGGCTCGCCGATGCAAATTGCCGAGATGGCCGCTGATGGCACTGTCGACTTCGCCATCGCCACCGAGGCGCTGGAGTTGTTCGGCGACCTGATCATGATGCCGTGCTACAAGTGGAACCGCTGCGTGGTGGTTCCGCAGGGGCACCCGCTGGCCAAGCTGCCGAAGCTGACCCTGGAAGCCGTTGCCGAATACCCGATCGTCACTTACGTCTTCGGTTTTACCGGCCGTTCCAAGCTGGACGAAGCCTTTAACCATCGCGGCCTGACGCCGAAAGTGGTGTTCACCGCCGCCGACGCCGACGTGATCAAGACATACGTGCGCCTTGGGCTGGGTGTGGGCATCGTGGCCAAGATGGCCGTTGACACCAAGCTCGACAGCGACCTGGTGGCCCTGGATGCCAGCGAACTGTTCGAGGCCAGCATCACCAAGATCGGCTTCCGCCGTGGGACCTTCCTGCGCGGCTTCATGTGCGACTTCATCGAGAAGTTCGCCCCGCACCTGACTCGCGAAGTGATGGCCAAAGCCATCCAGTGCCATAACAAGCAAGAGCTTGAAGAGCTGTTCGAAGGTGTCGAGCTGCCGGTGCACTAAGCCGTTCGAGCATGAAAAAACCGGCCCAGTGGGCCGGTTTTTCTTTACCTGTCGATCAGCCCTTGCTGATCAGGTTGCCGGCGTGCAGGCCGCATTCCTTCTGGGTCGACTCTTCCCACCACCAGCGGCCCTCGCGCTCGTGCTGGTTCGGCAGCACCGGGCGTGTGCACGGTTCGCAGCCAATGCTGATGAAGCCGCGCTCGTGCAGGCTGTTGTAGGGCAGCTCGAGCATGCGGATGTAGCCCCACACTTCTTCGCTGCTCATCTGTGCCAGTGGGTTGAACTTGTACAGGGTGCGCTCGGGGGTAGAGAAGGCGCTGTCGATCTCCAGTGCAGCCACCTGGCTACGCGTGCCAGGGCTCTGGTCGCGTCGCTGGCCGGTGGCCCAGGCGCTTACCGTGGCCAGTTTGCGGCGCAGGGGTTCGATCTTGCGGATGCCGCAGCACTCGCCGTGGCCGTCCTTATAGAAGCTGAACAGGCCCTTTTCCTTGACGAACGGATCGAGCTTGCTGCGATCCGGGCTGAGGATTTCGATCGGCAAGTCATAGTGCTCACGGACCTGGTCGATGAAGCGGTAGGTCTCCGGGTGCAGGCGGCCAGTGTCGAGGCTGAAGACCTTGACCTGTTTGTTCAGCTTCCAGGCCATGTCGACCAGCACCACATCCTCGGCGCCGCTGAAGGAGATCCACAAGTCGTCGCCGAAATGCTCGAAGGCGAGTTTCAGGATGTCTTGTGGTGACTTGTTGGCATAGGTCGCGGCGAGGGCGGCGACGTCGAAGGGTTGGCTCATCAGGCGGTTTCCATCTTGGCTGTGGCGCTGTGCGCTCGTAATGAGGTGATGGTAACAAAAAAATGCTGGGTTAGACGCCTGGCATAAAGGCCTTGTGGCGCCGAATCAGAGCTGTTGTAAGGTCTCCATCAGCACCCGCACCTTGGCAATCGATTCTTCGTATTCCGACGCCCAGTCGGAGTCCGCCACCACTGCGCCGCCGCCCCAGCAACTGGCTTGGCCGTCCTTGATCAGCACACTGCGGATGGCGATGGAGCTGTCCATCTCGCCGCGCACATCCACGTACAGCAACGAGCCGCAATACAGTGCACGGCGGCTGGGCTCCAGTTCGTCGATGATCTGCATGGCGCGGATCTTCGGCGCCCCGGTGATCGAGCCGCCGGGGAAGCTGTCGCCGATCAGGTCGAGTGGGTCCTTGTCGGTGGCCAATTGCCCGGTGATGCTGCTGACCAGGTGGTGAACGTTGGGGTAGCTTTCCAGGCTGAACAACTCGGGCACCTTGACCGAGCCGATCTGGCAGGTACGGCCCAGGTCGTTGCGCAGCAGGTCGACGATCATCAGGTTTTCCGAGCGGTCTTTGGGGCTGTGCAGCAGCTCTTCGGCGTTGCGGGTGTCCTGGTCGGGGTTGCTAGAGCGTGGCCGGGTACCCTTGATCGGGCGAGTCTCGACCAGCCCTTGGCTGACGCAAATGAACCGCTCCGGCGAGAAGCTCAGCAGTGCGCTGCCATCGGCCAGTTGCTGGTAACCGGAGAATGGCGTCGGGCACGCTTTGCGCAGCGCCTGATAGGCGCGCCACGGGTCGCCCTGGCACGGTGCGCGGAAGCGTTGTGTCAGGTTGATCTGGTAGCAATCGCCGGCCTGAATGTAGCGTTGCACCTGGTCGAACGCTGCTTGGTAGTGCTCGGGCTTCAAGTCGCCGGTCATATTGGCCAGCAGGTGGAAATCGCCAGTTGCAGCACAATCGGGGGCTTCGAACAGGGCAATCAGGCGCTCGCGCTCAGCGCTTGCCAGGCTCGGGTGGAACACCAGCTGGCTGGTTGCCAGCGTGTGGTCGGTCACCAATGCCCAGCGGTAAAGGCCAAGTTGTGCATCGGGCAGGCCGAGATCATCGACGGCCAGGCTGGGCAGGTTTTCCAGGCGCCGGCCGAAGTCGTAGCTGAGGTAGCCGATCAGGCCGCCGGCAAACGGCAGTTCCACCCCAACCGGCAAGTCGGCGTGGCCCAGTTGCGCCAGCCCTGCGCGCAGCCGTTGCAGGAAGGCGCGGCCGTCCTCGTCTGCGTGGGCTTGCAGGTGTTGCATGGGCCAGGCGCTGAGCAGGTCGAAGCGGCCGCGTTCGGCACCGGGGCGGGCACTGTCGAGCAGAATCGCGCCGGGCGCCTGGCGCAGGCGGGCGAAATAGGCGGCAGGGTCAGGCTGGTAGGGCAGGGGGTGGAGCGTACAGGTCGGCATCAGTGTGGACGGCGATGTAAAAGCGAGGAGGGCGATTGTAGACCTGTGTAGGAAATGCGCCTAGCGCTGGAACGACATTCAAACGTTGTGTTGAAGCCGAGGGCTGCTTTTGCAGCCCATTCGCGGGTCAAGCCCGCTCCCACAATACGGTGTTGCGCTCAAGCTGTGGGAGCGGGCTTGCCCCGCGAATGGCTCGCGAAACGGGCCCCGTCGCGTCGTTACTGACTCAGCGCGGATGCACGTGCCCGAACAGCCCTTGCGAGACACGAACGCGCTGTTCGGCATCCTCGGTCACACCGTCCTTGGCCAGCGCCTCGATGTGCGCCTCGATGGCGTGGGTGCGCTGGGTCAGCCCGCAGTCGTTGGCAATCTGGATGTTCAGGCCAGGGCGGGCGTTGAGTTCCAGAATCAGTGGGCCCTTTTCCTGGTCCAGCACCATGTCCACACCGATGTAGCCCAGGCCGCACAGCTCGTAGCAGCCAGCCGCAAGCTTCATGAAACCGTCCCAGTTCGGCAGTTGCACGCCGTCCACGGCGTTGGTGGTGTCCGGGTGCTTGCTGATGATGTTGTTCAGCCAGGTGCCGCGCAGGGTCACCCCTGTGGCAAGGTCGACACCCACGCCGATGGCGCCCTGGTGCAGGTTGGCCTTGCCGCCGGACTGGCGGGTCGGCAGGCGCAGCATCGCCATGACCGGGTAGCCCATCAGCACGATGATGCGGATGTCCGGCACGCCTTCGTAGCTGATGCTCTTGAAGATCTGGTCCGGCGTGACCCGGTACTCGATCAGCGCCCGGTCGCGGTGGCCACCCAGCGAGTACAGGCCGGTAAGGATGCTCGAGATCTGGTGCTCGATTTCCTCGTGGCTGATGATCTTGCCCGACACCGTGCGGTAGCGGTCCTCGAAGCGGTCGGCGATCACCAGGATGCCGTCACCGCCGGCGCCTTGCGCCGGTTTGATGACGAAGTCACTGCGCCCGCCGATAATCTGGTCGAGCTTCTCGATCTCTTTCTCGGTCTCGATGACGCCGTACATTTCCGGCACATGGATGCCGGCCGCGAGCGCGCGCTCTTTGGTGATGATTTTGTCGTCGACGATCGGGTACAGGTGGCGCTTGTTGTACTTCAGGACATAGTCCGCGTTGCGCCGGTTGATACCCATGATGCCCCGGGCCTCCAGGGCTTTCCAGGTCTTGATCAGTCCGAACATCAGGCATCAGCCTTCTTCAGGAACGCCTTGAAGCGAACGAGCTCGGTCAGGCGGTAGCCGCGGTAGCGACCCATCGCCAGCATGAAGCCCACCAGAATCAGCAGCACCGCCGGGAAGGTGAAGACGAAGTACACCAGCTCCGGCACCATCATCAGCAGGTGCGCGACGGACGCTGCGAACAGGGTGCCGATGGCCACTTTCATGGCATGGCCACCGCCGCGCTCTTCCCAGGTGATCGACAGGCGTTCGATGGTCATGGTCAGGATCACCATCGGGAACAGCGCCACCGACAACCCGCGCTCCAGGCCCAGCTTGTGGCTGAACAGGCTGATGGCGGCGATCAGCACCACCACGAAGGTCAGCACCACCGACAGGCGTGGCAGCATCTGCAGCTTGAGGTGTTCGAGGTACGAGCGCAGTGACAGGCCCAGCGCCGTGATCACCGTGAACAACACGATCCCGAAGCCCAGTTGGGTTTCGCGGAAGGCCAGGGCGATCAGGACCGGGGTGAAGGTACCCAGGGTCTGCAGGCCGATCAGGTTGCGCAGCACCAGGATCACCAGCACGCCGATTGGGATCATCACCATGATCATGAAGGTCTGCTGGGTCTGCAGCGGCAGGCCGTACAGCGAGTACTCGAGGAAGTCGGCGTCGGTGTTCTCGTCGGTCAGCTTGGCCAGGCGGATGGCATTCATCTCGCTGTTGTTCATGCTGAAGGTGACGTTGGCTTTCTTGCCGCCATCGACGGTGATCAGGTTGTCATCACCGGTCCACCACAGCAGGCGGTCGTTGGGCAGGCCCTGCTCGCCGGTGTCCGGGTTGAAGTACAGCCAGTCGTTGCCGTTGAAGCTGCGCAGCCACAGCTCTGGGGTCTGCGGGGTGTCGGCGACCAGGCGGATGGTGTGGACCTTTTCCATCGGCACGTGGGCGATGGACAACAGCAGGTCGATGACCTGGGCCTTCTTCATGGCCGAGGTGTCGCCGGCCAGCAGCAGCTTGACGTTGTCGTCGTTGAGGTTGTTGACCCGCTTGATGGTCTCGCTGACGAAGGTTTCGACGTCGGCCGAATGCTGGCGGATAGGCGCCATCAGGGCTTCGGCAGCGATCTTCTCGGGGCCGTCGACTGCCAGGCTGTCACGGAAGGTCGGGCCCTTGATGGTGGTCTTTTCGTTGCTGTAGCGCTTGGTCAGCACCAGGCGGTAGTAGAGCGTCTGGTTGCCGCTGGCGCGGCGTGCCGACCAGGTCACCTTGCGGTTGCCGTCGGCACGGTTGACGCTCACCCCATAGTTGTTGGAGATGAAGCTCTCGTTGAGGCTGACGTAATCGCGGTTCAGTGGCGGCACGAACATCTGCACCTTGACCGGGTCCTTGGTGCTGGCCACGAACTCGACCTTGGCGTCGATATTCCACAGGTCGTCGGTTTCGTCTTCGGTCACCGGGATGCCGAGGAAGAAGATCTGATAAGCGGTGACCGCCACGCCCAGCAGCACCAGGACGGTGATCAGGACTTTCAGATGGAGGGTAAGAGAGCGCATCGGGATTACTCTGCTTTAGGAGCGTCGGTGGCACAGGCAGGTTTGCCGGCCGCGTATTTAAGGCTTGGGTCGACCAGCGCGTCGAAGTGCTTGAGCGCCTCGGAGCCGATCAGCAGCGGGAACTGGAACGCGCTGCGGTCGGTGAGGTTGACTTCGATGGTGCGCAGGGCCTGGCCCATGCAGATTTCGAGTTCGATGACCGGGCGCGCGGTGTAGGCCTTGCCCGATTCGGCATCGTAGTCGCCTGCCCGTCGCTTGATCTTGCTGACGCGCGCGAGGGGGCGTTCGATCGGGTGCGAGTGGGCGGCATCGATGGCCAGGTAGAAACGCACCCAGCTCTCGCCGTTGCGCTTGAAGCGCTTGATGTCGCGGGCGCTGAGCGAGGCGGTCTTGGCACCGGTGTCGAGCTTGGCGGCCACTTCCAGGTCCAGGTCGCCCAGCTTTGCGTATTCGTTGAGACCGTACACGGTCTTGCCCGCCGCTTGGCCGATGGCCGGCAGCAGGGTGAGGCATAGCAGCAATAAAACGGGTGTAAGTCTCATAATCCTGGCGCGGTACTGTGCAGGGTTCGGGGCAAGGCGACTGGCAACGACTGCGCAAGCTTCCTCGTTCATCTGTCAACAACATGAATAGATGACAGACACGCTATCCATACTCCGTCGGAGGCGCGGCATTCTATCACGCCGACGTCTTGACGCCAGCGCGTCGCGATCTGACAGCAGCGGGGCAGGGTTAGTTCGTTATTAGACGATTGTCGACAATGTTCATTTTGTCTTTGACTGATCGCGCTGAATTAGCTAATTTCTGGCCATGTGATTATCAGGGTGTCGACAATATGCTGGACCTATCCACTCCCAGCCCAGCGTTGGCGGACGAAACGGAAACCTTGTCCGAAAACGTCTTTCGGCGCATCCAAGCGGCCATCGTCAAGGGCGACATCGCCCCGGGCAGCAAAATTTCCGAGCCGGAGCTGGCGCGGACCTACGGCATCAGCCGCGGGCCGCTGCGCGAGGCCATCCACCGCCTCGAAGGCCAGCGCCTGCTGGTGCGCGTGCCGCATGTCGGGGCGCGGGTGGTGTCGCTCAACCATGCCGAGCTGATCGAGCTGTACGAAATCCGCGAATCGCTCGAAGGCATGGCCTGCCGCCTGGCCGCCGAGCGCATGAGCCAGGCCGATATCGACGAACTGCGCCGGGTGCTCGACACCCATGAGCGCGATGCGGCGTTCCAGGCGGGTGTCGGCTACTACCAGCAGGAAGGTGACTACGACTTCCACTACCGGATCATCCAGGGCAGCGGCAACCAGACCCTGGTCAAGATGCTGTGTGGCGAGCTGTACCAGCTGGTGCGCATGTACCGCATCCAATTCTCCGCCACGCCCAATCGGCCACGCCAGGCGTTTGCCGAACACCACCGGATTCTCGATGCCATCGCCGACCGTGACGGTGAACTGGCCGAACTCCTGATGCGCCGCCACATCGGCGCGTCCAAACGCAACATCGAGCGTCACTACCTGGACGCCAACGACAATAGCCCACGAGGTGATTCATGACTGTGAAGAGCACGCCCGGCCAACGTTTCCGCGACGCGGTTGCCGCCGAACATCCCTTGCAGGTAGTCGGCGCCATCAACGCCAACCATGCCCTGCTGGCCAAGCGCGCCGGCTTCAAGGCCATCTACCTGTCCGGTGGCGGCGTGGCCGCAGGCTCGCTGGGCCTGCCGGACCTGGGTATCAGCGGCCTGGACGATGTGCTCACCGATGTGCGCCGCATCACCGACGTCTGCGACGTGCCGCTGCTGGTGGATGTCGACACCGGCTTCGGTGCCTCGGCGTTCAACGTGGCGCGTACCGTGCGCTCGATGAGCAAGTTCGGCGCAGCGGCGATCCACATCGAAGACCAGGTTGGCGCCAAGCGTTGTGGCCACCGCCCGAACAAGGAAATCGTCACCCAGCAGGAAATGGTCGACCGTATCAAGGCCGCCGTCGATGCCCGTACCGATGACAGCTTCGTGATCATGGCGCGCACCGATGCCCTGGCCGTCGAAGGCTTGAATGCTGCGTTGGACCGTGCCGCAGCGTGCGTCGAGGCCGGCGCCGACATGATCTTCCCGGAGGCCATTACCGAGCTTTCGATGTACAAAACCTTCGCTGACCGTGTGCAAGCGCCGATCCTGGCCAACATCACTGAATTCGGCGCCACCCCGCTGTACACCACCGAAGAGCTGGCGTCGGTCGACGTGTCGCTGGTGCTGTACCCGCTGTCGGCGTTCCGCGCCATGAACAAGGCGGCCGAGAATGTCTACACGGCGCTGCGTCGTGACGGCACCCAGAAGAATGTGGTCGACACCATGCAGACCCGCATGGAGCTCTACGATGCCATTGGTTACCACGCCTTCGAGCAGAGCCTCGATGCGTTGTTTGCCCAGAAGAAAGGATAAGTGACTGCCTGTGCTGGCCCTTTCGCGGGACAAGCCCGCTCCCACAGGTCCAGCACAAGTTTCAAAAGCTGTGATGGACCTGTGGGAGTGGGTTTGTCCCGCGAAGAGGCCGGTACAGGCAAACCAAATTAGCCAGCAAGAAATCCATAACAAATTCAAGAAAGGAGAAACACCATGGCCGAAGCAAAAGTACTCAGTGGCGCAGGCCTGCGTGGCCAGGTGGCCGGCCAGACCGCACTGTCGACCGTTGGCCAGGCCGGTGCCGGCCTGACCTACCGGGGCTACGACGTCCGTGACCTGGCGGCCGGTGCTGAATTCGAAGAAGTGGCCTACCTGTTGCTGTACGGCGAGCTGCCGACCCAGGCCGAGCTGGCTGACTACAAGCACAAGCTGAAGGGCCTGCGTGACCTGCCGCAAGCCCTCAAGGAAGTGCTCGAACGCATCCCGCGCGACGCCCACCCGATGGACGTGATGCGCACCGGCTGCTCAGTGTTGGGCACCCTAGAGCCCGAACTCACCTTCGAAGCCCAGCACGACAAGACCGACCGCCTGCTGGCGCTGTTCCCGGCCGTGATGTGCTACTGGTACCGCTTCACCCACCATGGCGTGCGCATCGACTGTACCAGCGATGAAGACACCCTCGGCGGGCATTTCCTGCACCTGCTGCACGGCAAGAAGCCGAGCGAGTTGCATGTCAAGGTGATGAACGTGTCGCTGATCCTCTACGCGGAGCACGAATTCAACGCCTCGACCTTCACCGCACGCGTCTGCGCTTCGACCCTGTCCGACTTGTACTCCTGCGTCACCGCCGCCATCGGCTCGCTGCGTGGCCCGCTGCACGGCGGTGCCAACGAAGCGGCGATGGAGCTGATCGAACGCTTCCAGAGCCCGCAGGACGCCACGGCCGAGCTGCTCAAGATGCTGGAGCGCAAGGACAAGATCATGGGCTTTGGCCATGCCATCTACAAAGAGTCCGACCCACGCAACGAGGTGATCAAGGGCTGGTCGAAGCAACTGGCTGACGAGGTCGGTGACAAGGTCCTGTACCCAGTGTCCGAAGCCATCGACAAGACCATGTGGGAGCAGAAACGCCTGTTCCCTAACGCCGACTTCTACCATGCGTCGGCGTATCACTTCATGGGCATTCCGACCAAGCTGTTCACCCCGATCTTCGTCTGCTCGCGCCTGACCGGCTGGGCGGCGCACGTGTTCGAACAGCGTGCCAACAACCGCATCATCCGCCCGAGCGCCGAGTATGTCGGCGTCGAACAGCGCCAGTTCGTGCCGATCGAGCAGCGCTGAATAGATCTAGAGAGGCAACCCGTTCCCTTGTGGGAGCGGGCTTGCCCGCGAAGGCGTCAGACCGGGCAATCGATGTGCACCTGCTGACGCCTTCGCGGGCAAGCCCGCTCCCACAGGGACGGAGCAACCTTCCGAATCCTGTGACCGAGCCTGATTCCATGATGAACACCGCATTCCGCAAGCACCTGCCAGGCACCGACCTGGACTACTTCGATGCCCGCGCGGCAGTCGAGGCTATCAAGCCCGGCGCCTACGACGGGTTGCCCTACACCTCGCGCGTGCTCGCCGAAAACCTGGTGCGCCGCTGCGACCCCGCCACCCTCGACGCCTCGCTCAGCCAACTGATCGAGCGCAAGCGCGACCTCGACTTCCCGTGGTTCCCGGCGCGCGTGGTGTGCCACGACATCCTCGGCCAAACCGCTCTGGTCGACCTGGCCGGCCTGCGTGACGCCATTGCCGACAAGGGCGGCGACCCGGCCCAGGTCAACCCGGTGGTGCCGGTGCAGTTGATCGTCGACCACTCCCTGGCGGTCGAATGCGGTGGTTTCGACCCACAGGCGTTCGAGAAAAACCGTGCCATCGAAGACCGCCGTAACGAAGACCGTTTCCACTTCATCAACTGGACCAAGAAGGCGTTCAAGAACGTCGACGTGATCCAGCCGGGCAACGGCATCATGCACCAGATCAATCTGGAGAAGATGTCGCCGGTGATCCACAGCGACCGCGGCGTGGCCTACCCGGACACCTGCGTTGGCACCGACAGCCACACCCCGCATGTCGACGCCCTGGGCGTGATCGCCATTGGTGTCGGCGGCCTGGAAGCCGAGAACGTGATGCTTGGACGTGCCTCGTGGATGCGCCTGCCGGAAATCGTCGGCGTCGAGCTGACCGGCAAGCTGGCGCCGAACATCACCGCCACCGACCTGGTGCTGGCCCTGACCGAGTTCCTGCGTAAACAGAAAGTCGTCGGCGCCTACCTGGAGTTCCATGGCGAGGGTGCCCGTGCCCTGACCCTGGGCGACCGCGCGACCATCTCCAACATGGCACCTGAATACGGCGCCACTGCGGCGATGTTCGCCATCGACCAGCAGACCATCGACTACCTCAAGCTGACCGGCCGCGAAGAGCAGCAGGTCAAGCTGGTGGAAACCTACGCCAAGGCCACCGGCCTGTGGGCCGACAGCCTGGCCGGCGCCGTCTACGAGCGTACCCTGAGCTTCGACCTGTCGAGCGTGGTGCGCAACATGGCCGGCCCGTCCAACCCGCATGCCCGCGTGGCCACCAGCGACCTGGCGGCCAAGGGCATCGCCGGGGCTTGGGAAGACGTCCCGGGGCAAATGCCGGACGGGGCGGTCATCATCGCCGCCATCACCAGCTGCACCAACACCAGCAACCCGCGCAACGTGATCGCTGCGGGCCTTTTGGCACGCAATGCCAACAAACTGGGCCTGGCGCGCAAACCCTGGGTCAAATCTTCGCTGGCGCCAGGCTCCAAGGCTGTGCAGCTGTACCTGGAAGAAGCGGGGCTTGAGAAAGAGCTGGAGCACCTGGGCTTTGGCATCGTCGCTTTCGCCTGCACCACCTGCAACGGCATGTCCGGTGCGTTGGACCCGGTGATCCAGCAAGAGATCGTCGAGCGTGACCTGTATGCCACTGCGGTGTTGTCGGGTAACCGCAACTTCGACGGGCGCATCCACCCTTACGCCAAGCAGGCGTTCCTGGCCTCGCCGCCGCTGGTGGTGGCCTACGCCATCGCCGGGACCATCCGGTTCGACATCGAGAAGGACGTGCTGGGCGTGGTTGACGGCAAGGAAATCCGCCTCAAGGATATCTGGCCGAGCGATGAAGAAATCGACGCCGTGGTGCGTGCCTCGGTCAAGCCGGAGCAGTTCCGCAAGGTCTACATCCCCATGTTCGCCATCGAGGAAGACCGTGGGCCGAAGGTGGCGCCGCTGTACGCGTGGCGCCCGATGAGCACCTATATCCGCCGTCCGCCGTACTGGGAAGGCGCCCTGGCCGGTGAGCGCACCCTGCGTGGCATGCGCCCGCTGGCGGTGCTGCCGGACAACATCACCACCGATCACCTGTCACCGTCCAACGCCATCATGATGGACAGCGCGGCGGGGGAATACCTGGCGAAAATGGGCCTGCCGGAAGAGGACTTCAACTCCTACGCCACCCACCGTGGCGACCACCTGACCGCCCAGCGCGCCACCTTCGCCAACCCCAAGCTGTTCAACGAAATGGTGCGCCAGGACGACGGCAGCGTGAAACAGGGCTCGTTGGCGCGCATCGAGCCGGAAGGCAAGGTGACCCGCATGTGGGAGGCGATCGAGACCTACATGGAGCGCAAGCAGCCGCTGATCATCGTCGCTGGTGCCGACTACGGCCAGGGCTCGTCCCGTGACTGGGCGGCCAAGGGGGTGCGCCTGGCGGGTGTCGAGGCGATCGTGGCCGAAGGCTTTGAGCGCATTCACCGCACCAACCTGGTGGGCATGGGCGTGCTGCCGCTGGAGTTCAAGCCGGGTACGGACCGCAACACCCTGGGTCTGGATGGCAGTGAGACCTATGATGTGCTCGGTGAGCGCAAGCCGCGTGCAACGCTGACGCTGGTGGTTACCCGTCGCAATGGCGAGCGGGTCGAGGTGCCGGTGACCTGCCGCCTGGATACCGCCGAGGAAGTGTCGATCTACGAGGCGGGCGGGGTGCTGCAGCGCTTTGCCCAAGACTTCCTCGAAGCTTCTGCTTGAGTGTTTGGGGCTGCTTTGCAGCCCATCGCCGGCAAGCCGGCTCCTACAGGGATAGCGCTTTGCGCCGTAGCTGTAGGAGCTGGCTTGCCGGCGATGGGCCGCGCAGCGGACCTAAGGGTTATTGCATTTTCAGACAGGACAGCACAGCAATGGCACACGCACCACAAATCAAGATCCCCGCCACCTACATCCGTGGCGGTACCAGCAAAGGCGTATTCTTCCGCCTGGACGACCTCCCCGAGCAGGCGCAGATCCCAGGCCCAGCCCGCGATGCGCTGCTGTTGCGGGTCATCGGCAGTCCCGACCCCTACGGCAAGCAGATCGATGGCATGGGCGGCGCCACCTCGAGCACCAGTAAAACGGTGATCCTCTCGCGCAGCATCAAGCCCGAACACGACGTCGACTATCTGTTTGGCCAGGTCAGCATCGACAAGGCCTTCGTCGACTGGAGCGGTAACTGCGGCAACCTGTCTGCCGCAGTCGGTTCCTTCGCCATCAGCAGCGGCCTGGTCGACCCGGCGCGGGTGCCGCGTGACGGCATCGCGACCGTGCGCATCTGGCAGGCCAATATCGGCAAGACCATCATCGCCCACGTGCCAATCACCGAAGGTGAAGTACAGGAAACCGGTGATTTCGAACTTGACGGCGTGACCTTCCCGGCGGCCGAGGTTCAGCTGGAGTTCCTGGACCCAGCTGCCGACGAAGAGGGTGCAGGTGGGTCAATGTTCCCAACCGGCAACCTGATAGATGACCTGGAAGTGCCAGGGGTTGGCACGTTCAAGGCAACCCTGATCAATGCGGGTATCCCGACCATCTTCGTCAATGCCAGCGATATCGGCTACACCGGCGCCGAGCTGCAAGACGCGATCAACGGTGACCCGCAAGCGCTGCTGCGCTTCGAGACAATCCGTGCCTATGGCGCCGTGCGCATGGGGCTGATCGAGCATGTCGACCAGGCGGCCGGGCGTCAGCACACGCCGAAAGTGGCCTTCGTCGCGCCACCGAGCACCTACACTGCGTCCAGTGGCAAGGTGGTTGCGGCGGCTGACATCGACCTGCTGGTGCGTGCGTTGTCCATGGGCAAGCTGCACCACGCGATGATGGGCACTGCTGCGGTCGCCATCGGTACCGCTGCCGCCATCCCAGGCACGCTGGTCAACCTCGCCGCCGGCGGGCGCGAGCGCAGTGCCGTACGGTTCGGTCACCCTTCCGGCACCCTGCGGGTTGGCGCCGAAGCGCGTCAGGTGAAGGGCGAATGGACGGTGACCAAGGCAATCATGAGCCGCAGTGCTCGCGTGCTGATGGAAGGCTGGGTGAGGGTGCCTGGCGATAGCTTCTGACGCACCACTGGCGCTCGGCGTTCGATGACTGGGGCCGCTTCGCGGCCCATCGCCGGCAAGCCGGCCCCCACTCCGAACCTGTGGGAGCCGGCTTGCCGGCGATGGGCTGCCAGGCAGCCCCACAATCACAGGAGCTGCAAATGAGCGCCAACGTGGACCTTAACCAGCGCCCGGACTACGACCGGGTGCTGCAAACCCTCGCCGACTACGTCCTCACCTACCGGGTCGAATCCCCAGAGGCACTGGACACCGCGCGCAACTGCCTGATGGACACCCTGGGCTGCGGCCTGCTGGCCCTGCGCTTCCCCGAGTGCACCAAACACCTCGGCCCGCTGGTGGAAGGCACGGTGGTGCCGAATGGCGCCCGTGTGCCCGGCACCGCCTACCGCCTCGATCCGGTCAAAGCCGCCTGGGACATTGGCTGCATCGTGCGCTGGCTGGACTACAACGACACCTGGCTGGCCGCCGAGTGGGCGCACCCTTCAGACAACCTCGGCGGCATTCTGGCCGTGGCCGATCACCTGTCGCAAAAACACGTAGCAAAGGGTGAAAGCCCACTGCTGATGCGCGAAGTGCTCGAAGCCATGGTCATGGCGCACGAGATCCAGGGCGTGTTGGCGCTGGAGAATTCGTTCAATCGTGTGGGCCTAGACCACGTGATCCTGGTCAAAGTGGCCTCCACGGCCGTGTGCGCCAAGCTGATGGGGGCCAACCGCGAGCAACTGCTGTCGGCGTTGTCGCATGCCTTTGTCGATGGCCAGGCGCTGCGTACCTACCGCCATGCACCCAACGCAGGCTCGCGCAAGTCCTGGGCTGCCGGCGATGCGTCCAGCCGGGGCGTGCGCCTGGCCGATATCGCGCTGCGTGGCGAGATGGGTGTGCCTGGCGTGCTCACGGCGCCGCAATGGGGTTTCTATGACGTCTCATTCAGTCATACCAACAAGGACCTAGCGCTCAAGCCCTCTGCTCAGCAGGAGTTGCGCCTTCCGCAGCCCTTGGCCAGCTATGTGATGGAGAACGTGCTGTTCAAAGTCAGTTTTCCGGCCGAGTTCCACGCCCAGACGGCCTGTGAAGCCGCCGTGCTGCTGCACCCGCAGGTGCGCAATCGCCTGCATGAGGTGGACCGTATTGTCATTACCACGCAGGAGTCGGCCATTCGCATCATCTCCAAGGTCGGCTCACTGGCCAATGCCGCTGACCGTGATCACTGCCTGCAGTACATGGTGGCGGTGCCGCTGATTTTTGGGCATCTGGTGGCCGAGCATTACGAGGATGTCTTCCACGCCGCCCACCCGAGTATCGACCGCCTGCGCGACAAGATGGAGGTGGTCGAGGACCCGCGCTTCACCCGTGAATACCTGGAGGCTGACAAGCGCTCAATCGCCAACGGCTTGCAGGTGTTTTTCAAGGATGGCAGCAGCACCGAGCAGGTCGTGGTGGAGTACCCGGTCGGGCACAGGCGTCGGCGCGGGGAGGGCATACCGTTGCTGGAGTCGAAGTTCAGGGAGAACCTGGCGACGCGGTTTGCGCGGCAGCGGTGTGAGGCGATTTTCGAGCTGTGCGAGGATCAGCAAAAGCTGGAGGCGACGGCGGTGCACAGGTTTGTGGATTTGTTCGTGATGTGAGGTTGCCAGTGCGCTCCTCTTCGCGGGGCAAGCCCGCTCCCACAGGGGCCGAGCAAACCTTGACTGCCCCCAGAAAATTGGATGGGTGTCCAACTTCTTGGGGACAGTCCAAACCCTGGGAGCGGGCTTGCCCCGCGAAGAGGCCCGAGAGGGCAATAAAAAAAACCCAGCATTTCTGCTGGGGTTTTTTCTTACAGCTTACTGCTGATTACGCCTGAACAACCGGGATTTTGGCGTTGGCCGCAGCCTCGCGGAACTCGGCGATCTGGTCGAAGCTCAGGTAGCGGTAGACGTCGGCAGCCATGCTGTCGATGTCTTTCGCGTACTGCATGTACTCTTCGACGGTCGGCAGTTTGCCGATGATCGAAGCGACAGCAGCCAGCTCGGCCGATGCCAGGTACACGTTGGTCGCGTCGCCCAGACGGTTCGGGAAGTTACGGGTCGAGGTGGAAACCACGGTCGAACCGGTCTGCACACGTGCCTGGTTACCCATGCACAGCGAGCAGCCTGGCATTTCCATGCGCGCACCGGCCTTGCCGTAGATGCCGTAGTAGCCTTCTTCGGTCAGCTGGTGAGCGTCCATCTTGGTTGGCGGGGCCAGCCACAGACGGGTCGGAATGCCACCCTTGACCTTCTCCAGCAGCTTGCCGGCTGCGCGGAAGTGGCCGATGTTGGTCATGCACGAACCGATGAACACTTCGTCGATCTTCTCGCCCTGTACCGAAGACAGCAGGCGGGCATCGTCCGGGTCGTTCGGCGCGCAGAGCACAGGCTCTTTGACGTCGGCCAGGTCGATTTCGATGATTTCGGCGTATTCGGCATCGGCGTCGGCCGACAGCAGCTCAGGCTTGGCCAGCCAGGCTTCCATGGCCTGGGCGCGACGCTCCAGGGTGCGGGCATCGCCGTAGCCTTCGCCGATCATCCAGCGCAGCAGGGTGATGTTGGAAGTCAGGTACTCGGCGATGGCCTTTTCTGGCAGCTTGATGGTGCAACCGGCAGCCGAACGTTCAGCCGAGGCGTCGGACAGTTCGAACGCTTGCTCGACGGTCAGTTCGTCCAGGCCTTCGATTTCCAGGATGCGGCCGGAGAAGGCGTTTTTCTTGCCCTTCTTCTCGACGGTCAGCAGGCCCTTCTGGATGGCGTAGTAAGGGATGGCATGCACCAGGTCACGCAGGGTGATGCCAGGTTGCAGCTTGCCCTTGAAACGCACCAGGATCGACTCTGGCATGTCCAGCGGCATGACGCCGGTGGCGGCAGCGAAGGCCACCAGGCCGGAACCGGCCGGGAACGAGATGCCGATCGGGAAGCGGGTGTGCGAGTCACCACCGGTACCGACGGTGTCAGGCATCAGCATGCGGTTCAGCCAGCTGTGGATGATGCCGTCGCCTGGGCGCAGCGACACGCCGCCACGGGTGCGGATGAAGTCTGGCAGGGTGTGGTGGGTGGTGACATCGATCGGCTTCGGATAGGCCGCAGTGTGGCAGAACGACTGCATGACCAGGTCAGCGGAGAAGCCCAGGCACGCCAGGTCTTTCAGCTCGTCGCGGGTCATCGGGCCAGTGGTGTCCTGGGAACCGACGGTGGTCATCTTCGGCTCGCAGTAGGCACCTGGGCGCACGCCCTGGCCTTCTGGCAGGCCGCACGCACGGCCGACCATCTTCTGCGCCAGGGTGAAGCCCTTGGTCGAAGCGGCAGGCTGCTCCGGTTTCTTGAACAGGTCGACAGGGCCCAGGCCCAGCTCGGCGCGGGCTTTATCGGTCAGGCCACGGCCAACGATCAGCGGGATACGACCACCTGCGCGGACTTCGTCCAGCAGCACTTCGGTTTTCAGCTCGAAGTTGGTGACCAGTTCGTCGCTGCCGTGACGGCGCACTTCACCTTTGAACGGGTAGACGTCGATGACGTCGCCCATGGCCAGGTTGGTGCAGTCGAACTCGATTGGCAGGGCGCCGGCGTCTTCCATGGTGTTGTAGAAGATCGGGGCGATCTTGGTGCCGAAGCAGAAGCCACCGGCGCGCTTGTTCGGCACGTACGGAATGTCGTCACCGAAGAACCACAGCACCGAGTTGGTGGCGGATTTACGCGACGAACCGGTACCGACCACGTCACCCACGTAGGCAACTGGGAAGCCTTTGGCCTTGACCGCTTCGATCTGGGCCAGAGGGCCAACCGACCCTGGCTGCTGTGGCTCGATGCCGTCACGGGCCATTTTCAGCATGGCCAGGGCGTGCAGCGGGATGTCAGGGCGCGACCAGGCGTCCGGGGCAGGGGACAGGTCGTCGGTGTTGGTTTCGCCAGGCACCTTGAACACGGTCAGGGTGTACTTGTCGGCGATGGCCGGACGCGAGGTGAACCACTCGCCGGCAGCCCAGGACTCAAGCACGGCCTTGGCGTGGACGTTGCCCGCCTTGGCTTTTTCGGCCACGTCGTGGAAGGCATCGAACATCAGCAGGGTGTGCTTGAGCTTTTCGGCCGCGACGGCGCCCAGTTCGGCGTCATCCAGCAGCGCGACCAGCGTTTCGATGTTGTAGCCGCCCTGCATGGTGCCCAACAGCTCGGTCGCGAGCTTGCGGTCGACCAGCGGGGATTTTGCTTCGCCCTTGGCCACGGCGGACAGGAAAGCAGCCTTGACGTAGGCAGCTTCGTCTACCCCTGGCGGTACACGGTTGGTGAGCAGGTCTACGAGGAAGGCTTCTTCGCCGGCCGGCGGGTTTTTCAGCAGCTCGACCAGGCCTGCAGTTTGTTCGGCGTTCAGCGGCTGGGGCACGATACCCAGGGCGGCACGCTCTTCGATGTGTTTGCGGTAGGCTTCAAGCACAGTTATTACCCTCATCAGTGGTCCCTAAAGGGAGTCCGGGACGCTCATCCAGCATTCCCTGCACCCATGCGCAATGACGGCTTCTTGGGCCGCCCAGCCAGGGTCGCAGAGAATCCTTACAGAAGCTGCTTTCAAAGTTTTACGCCTGCAGAACGGGGAGCTGATGAGGGCTGGCACGGGCATGCGAGGGTGCATGGCCCGGGCCAACGCCGTTCTACCGGATTAACTGTGCTCGTGACGCTTTGAAAACAGCTTCCAACGGACATTGTTGCCTTGAAAAGGCCGGGTGATTCTACGGCAAAAAAAGCCTGAAGGTAAGGCGGCGAAGATGACTTTAACGAGTGACCCTGGTTAGACAAAGGGCTAACATGGGCCCGTGTTCCACCGCCAAGCCGTTGTTTTTCATGTCCAACAAGTCCATCAAGACCCCTTGCGTCGGCCTGTGCTCCACGGTGTACGGAGACACCGTATGCCGTGGCTGCAAGCGTTTTCACCATGAAGTGATCAACTGGAACGGCTACGACGACGCGCAGAAGCGCGCCGTGTGGCTGCGTCTGGAGCAATTGCTGGTGCAGGTGATGATGGCCAAGCTGGAAGTCTTCGACAAAAGCCTGCTGCGCCTGCAATTGGAGCAGCGCTCCATCCGCTTTGTGGAGCAACAGTCGGAATACTGCTGGGCCTACCAGTTGATCGCCCGTGGGGCACGGATGATCCGCGACCTGGAGGCTTACGGCATGGTATTGCTGCCGGAGTTTCGAGGCTGGGAACTGCCGCAGTTGCGCGACGCCATCGACCGCGAGTTCTTTCTGCTGTCCGAGGCGCATTACCAGCGCTATATCGCACCGAGCTTCTTGCGCGATGCCCTGGAGAATGGGCAGGGCTGAAATTTCACTGGCCTCTTCGCGGGGCAAGCCCGCTCCCACAGGATGCTGCGTATTAACTGTGGGAGCGGGCTTGCCCCGCGAAGAGGCCAGTGAAGATACCGGCTCAGTCGCCGGTATATTCGCACCCGCTGGTGCAGGTCTCGTGAATGCGCACCTTCGACAGTTCTGGCAGCAATGGTTTGACCTGCTCCCAGATCCACTTGGCGATCACTTCGCTGGTGGGGTTTTCAAGGCCTGGAATGTCATTCAGGTAGTTGTGGTCCAGCTGTTCGTAGATCGGCTTGAAGATCGCCTTGATCTCGGAAAAATCACGGATCCATCCGGTGTGCGGGTCAAGCGGGCCGGTCAGGTGCAGGCCGACCTTGAACGAGTGACCATGCAGGCGACCACACTTGTGCCCGGCAGGGACGTGCGGCAGGCGGTGGGCCGATTCGAATGTAAATTCCTTAAAGATTTCCACGCTGTCAGAACTCTGTATGAATCAAGAATGCGCGCAGTTTATCATGGCGCCAGCTGTTTTCAGGTTGAATTAAGGACCGCTGGGTAATCTTAACCCCGTAGACAACTTGAACATCTCTCAGGAGAGAAGACACGATGAAAACCTTGACTGCCCTGTTCACCGCCGCCGCCCTTACCCTGGGCGCCAATGCCGCTTTCGCCAAGGACGTTCAGCCTGACGAAGTGGTCAAACTGGTCAACGCCAAGACCATCAAGTCGCTGGATGAGCTGAAAGCCACCGCCATGGCCAAGCACCCAGGCGCCACGGTCGAAGACTCGGAACTTGAAGACGAATACGGCCGCTACATCTACAAGGTCGAGCTGCGCGACGCACAGAACGTCGAGTGGGACGTCGACCTGGATGCCAAGACCGGTGAAGTACTCAAGGACGCGCGAGATAACTGATGATCCCCTTACCGCGGCCGGCGCGATACCTCGCGCTTTCGCTGCTGGCTGTCTGCTCCCTGGCGGCTGCCCGTGACCTGGATCAGGACGAGGCCCTGGCGCTGCGCCAAAAGGGCGTCATCCTGCCGCTCGAGCAGCTGCTGGAAACCGCCCTGGGGCGTCACCCCGGGGCGCGTTTGCTGGAGGCCGAGCTGGAAGAAGACGACGATCGCTACGAATACGAAGTCGAGTTGCTGACTGCCGAAGGTGTGGTCCGCGAAATCAAGCTAGACGCCAGTACCGGTGCCCTGCTCAAAGACGAGGAAGACGACTGAATGCGCCTGTTGCTTGTCGAGGACAATGTCCCGCTGGCCGATGAACTGATCGCCGGCCTGCAGCGCCAGGGCTACGCCGTGGACTGGCTGGCCGATGGCCGCGATGCGGTGTACCAGGGCCAGAGCGAACCCTACGACCTGATTATCCTGGACCTCGGCTTGCCAGGCTTGCCGGGGCTCGACGTGCTCGCCCAGTGGCGTGCCGCTGGCCTGGCCACGCCAGTGCTGGTGCTGACCGCCCGCGGCTCCTGGGCCGAGCGCATCGAAGGCCTCAAGGCCGGTGCCGACGACTACCTGAGCAAACCCTTCCACCCCGAAGAGTTGCAGTTGCGCATCCAGGCGTTACTGCGCCGTGCCCGTGGCCTGGCCAACCAGCCCACCTTGGAAGCCGCCGGCCTGCACCTGGATGAAAGCCGGCAGTGCGTGAGCCGTGACGGTGTCGATATCCAGCTGACCGCTGCCGAGTTTCGGCTGCTGCGTTATTTCATGCTGCATCCGCAGCAGATCCTGTCCAAGAGCCATCTGGCCGAGCACCTTTACGATGGCGAGACGGAGCGCGATTCCAACGTCCTTGAAGTGCACGTCAACCACCTGCGCCGCAAGTTGGGCCGCAGTGTGATCGAGACGCGCCGCGGGCAAGGCTATATCTACGCCGGGAGCGTTGCGTGAAGTCGATTCAGGCGCGGTTGAGCCTGGGTTTGGTGGCCGTGCTGGTGGTGGTGGGTGTGGTGCTGGCGCAACTCACCCTGTGGCTGTTCGAGGCGGGCCTGCAGCGCTATCTGGAAAACGGCTTGCGCAAGGAAAGCGAGAACCTGCTGGTGGCCCTGGTGCGGGGGCCTTCAGGTTTGCAGCTGGACGAGCGGCGCATTTCTGCGGCCTATCAGCGGCCGTTTTCCGGGTATTACTTTCGCATCGATTTTGACAACGGTACCTGGCGCTCGCGTTCGCTGTGGGACCTGGACATGCCCAAGCCCGCCGCTCCTGGGCTTTCCGATAGCCACGAGCTGGGCCCAGAGGGGCAGCAATTGCTGGCGCTGCGTGCTGACTATCGCCGCCTAGGCCAGGACATCTCGATCAGTGTGGCGCAGGATTACTCACCGGTGCGTGAAGGCTTCCGGCGCATGCAGCAGATCGGCCTGGGCATGGGGCTGGTGGCGTTGATACTGGTGCTGGTGCTCCAGCGCGTCACGGTTAAGCGCTCATTGCGCCCGCTGGAGCGTGCCCGCCAGCAGATCGCCCAGTTGCAACAAGGGCAGCGCTCGCAACTGGATGCCGAAGTGCCTGTCGAGCTGGCGCCGCTGGTGGGGCAGATCAACCACTTACTGAGCCACACCGAAGACAGCCTGCGGCGCTCGCGCAATGCCTTGGGCAACCTTGGCCATGCGCTGAAGACGCCGTTGGCGGTCTTGCTGAGCCTGGCGTCCAGCGCGCGTTTGGAGGGCCTGCCGGACGTGCGCGAGCAAATGCGCGCGCAGCTTGAGCACATTCAGCAGCGCCTGGCACGCGAACTCAACCGCGCTCGCCTGGCGGGTGACGCCTTGCCCGGTGCCCAGTTCGATTGCGATGCCGAATTGCCGGGGTTGTTGAGCACCTTGGGCATGATCCACGGTGAAGGCCTGTTGCTTGAGCGGGACGTACCGCCTGGGCTGCTGTTGCCGTGGGACCGCGAGGACGTTCTAGAGTTATTAGGCAACCTGCTGGACAACGCTTGCAAATGGGCAGACTGCGAAGTACGCCTGGGCATTGCACCGAGCGACGGCGGTTACCGGCTGTGGGTCGACGATGATGGCCCAGGTATTCCAGAAAGCCAGCGCCTGCAGGTGCTGGAGCGGGGCTCGCGGCTGGATGAGCAGGTCGATGGGCATGGCCTTGGGCTGGGCATCGTGCGCGATATCGTCGAGGCTTGGGGCGGGCAACTGGCGTTGCTTCAGAGCCCGTTGGGCGGGTTGCGGGTGAGCATCGACTTGCCGCGCAGGGCTAGATAATGCCGGGGCCGCTTCGCGCCCCTTTCGCGACGCAAGGCCGCGCCCACAGAACTGTCGCAGCGGGCCTGTGAGCAGATCACCACTGCAAAAAAATTGCAGTACAGGCGCATTTTTTTGAATTGGCCCTCGCCAATCCCACCCGGCACAATCCCCGCACGAAACTTCCCAGTTTCCATCTCTCCACGGACGGAGCCCCTTGCGCTATTGCTCTGGCAATACAGGGCCCAGGCCAGCGCGGCTGGGCTTTCTTTTTAACCAGAAAAACTACGATTTCGATTATTCACATGCCTGCTTCGCGTTCCGAAAGTCGTCTGCAGCGGCTGTTGCCCGCACCCCTGAATATCCCCCCCAAAGAATGGCTGCGCGCTGGTATCGGCGCCTTGCTTGGCTTGTTCTTGGCCGGCTGGCTGACCAGCATGGCCTATGGCCCTGGCATCGCTTTGCACCTTCTAGGCCCTTTGGCCGCTTCGGCAGTGTTGGTATTTGCCGTGCATTCCGGCCCTTTGGCCCAGCCCTGGCCCGTGCTGGGCAGTTACGCCCTGGCGGGCGCCGTCGGCCTGGCCATGCGCCAGGGTTTCGGGCCTGAGCTTTGGGTGGCTGCTACTGCCCTGGCGCTCTCGGTACTGGTGATGTGCCTGTTGCGCTGCCTGCACCCACCGGGCGGCGGTGTGGCGGTCAGTGCGGTGCTGGCCGACCCGGGCCTGACCGCGTTAGGGGATCACCTGCTGGAGCCGGTGCTGCTCAATGCGCTGATTCTGGTGGCAGTGGCGGTGGTCTACAACCGCCTGACTGGCGTGCGTTACCCCAAAGGCGCGGCCCCACGCAAAGAGCTGCATCACACCCACGACCCGCTGCCCAGCGAGCGTGTCGGGGTCAGCGGCGCCGACCTGGACCAGGCCCTTGAAGAGCTGGGCGAGTTCGTCGATGTCACCCGGGACGAACTGGAGCGCATCATCCTCGCCACCGAACAGCATGCCTTGCAGCGCAGCCTGGGCGGTATCACAGCAGCCTCCGTGATGTCGCGTGATGTGCAGTTCGCGTCACCGGACACCACCCTGGAGCAGGCGTGGAAGCTGCTGGCCAGCCACCACCTGAAAACCCTGCCGGTGCTCCAGCATGGCAAGCTGGTCGGCATCGTCAGCTTAAGTGACCTGGTAGGGCCGGCCATGCAGCGTGGGCGGTTCCGCTGGCGCGGCCTGTTCGGGCGCAAGGGAGTGCGCATGGAGCAGGTGATGAGCCGGCGGGTGGTCAGTGTCAGCAGCCAGCACCCGCTGGAGCGCCTGCTGCCTTTGCTGTGCGAACAAGGGCTGCACTGTCTGCCGGTGCTCGACAACGGCCAACTGGTCGGGGTGGTCACCCAGACCGACCTTATCGCCGGCCTCAAGCGCCAATTACTGAGCGCCGCCGGCAGTGCCTCAGATAACCGGGTCCCAGCGCTGTGACCAATCGCTGGCGCCGGCAGCCACCAGCTGGCGGAGTATCGCGAAGGCCTGTTGCAGCGCTTCGCTGTCGCGCTTGCGCGGGTACACCAGAAACGTCGGATAGGTGAACTCTGGCGCCTGCGGCACGCGCTCGAACACGCCGCTGTCCAGGTAAGCCTGCACCACGCGGGTACGGAAGTAGCCACTGCCGCCCTGGTCGAGGATGAACTGCAGGGCCAGCGGCCCGAGGTTGAAACTCAGTGCCGGGCGCGCGCAGTCGGGCAGGGCGGCGTCGTGCTGGCGGCGGAACGCCTCGCCCCAGTCGATATAGATGTACGGGTCAGGCTGATCGACCCGGCGCACGCGGATCAGCTTCTCTTCCATCAACTGCTCAACTTGCAGGCCTGGCCCGTAGGTCGGCTGATAGACCAGCGCGGCGTCCAGCAGGCCCATTTCGACCTTGCGCAGCAGCGATTCGCCGTCGCTCACTTCGCTGCGGATGGCATGGCTGGGCAGTTCGCGGTGCAGCGCACTGACCCAGTCGAGCATCATCGGGTTGCCCAGGCTCACTTCGCCGCCCACATGCAGTACCTGCTGGCAACCTTCGGGCAGCGGCAGGTCGCGGCGCGCCGCTTCCCAGGTCTGCACCAGCTGGTTGGCATAGCTGACGAAGGCCTCACCATCGCTGGTCAGGCTGGCGCCGTTGCGGCTGCGCACGAACAACTGGCAGCCCAATTGCTGCTCAAGGCGCTGGACCCGCGCCGTGATCGCCGTTTGTGACACGAACAGGCGTTCGGCGGCGGCGACCAGGCTGCCGCAGCGCACGATTTCCAGAAAGGTACGGGCCTGATCGATGTCCATGGGCTGCTCGGTGGCTAAAAGGGGCGGCCTATTCTAGAGGCTTTGCACCGTTATGGGGCGTATTCGTGTTATTTGCAAATTTGCAGGTCGGTTGTGACTTTAGTCCCATGGCGCGCCCGGCGTGGCGGTCCATACTCAAGTTTCGCCCTTCAATAACAACAAGTACCGGGTTCCCTTCGACATGAGCTATCAGCACAGCTACGCCCATTCCATCGCCCATCCTGCCGCGTTCTGGGCCGAGCAAGCCGCGCACCTGGCCTGGCACCGCAAGCCTTCCCTGACCTTGCAGGAAAACCCTGACGGCACCCACCGCTGGTTTGCTGACGGCCGCCTGAACAGCTGCCACCTGGCACTCGACCATCAGATCGAACAAGGCCGTGGCGAGCAGTTGGCGCTGATCTACGACTCGCCGGTGACCGGTACTCAACAGACGTATACCTACCGCCAGCTACGCGACGAGGTGGCACGCCTGGCCGGTTTGCTGCGCCAATTGGGGGTTGGCAAGGGCGATGGGGTGATCATCTACATGCCCATGGTGCCGCAGGCGGCCATGGCCATGCTGGCGTGCGCGCGGATAGGCGCGGTGCATTCGGTGGTGTTCGGCGGTTTTGCCGCCAACGAGCTGGCCTTGCGCATCGATGATGCCCGGCCCACGTTGCTGTTGACGGCGTCCTGTGGCCTGGAGTTCGACCGGGTAATCGAATACAAGCCGCTGGTCGATCGTGCCCTGCAGTTGGCCCGTCACCAGCCGCGCAACGTGCTGGTCCTGCAACGCCCCCAGGCCACCGCCCAGTTGCAGCCAGGCCGCGACCTGGACTGGCAGCAGGCATTGGCAACGGCCGAGCCGGTGGCCCCTGTCGAGCTGGACGCCGGTGACCCGCTGTACATCATGTACACCTCCGGCACCACCGGAAAGCCCAAGGGCATCGTGCGTGAAAACGGCGGCAACGCGGTTGCGCTGTGCTATGCCATGCGCCACATCTACGGCATGCAGGCGGGCGATGTGTGGTGGGGTATTTCTGACGTGGGTTGGGTGGTGGGCCATTCGCTGATCGTCTACGGGCCGTTGATGAGTGGCTGCACCACGGTGTTCTACGAAGGCAAGCCGATCCGCACCCCGGACGCCTCCGCCTACTGGCGCGTGGTCGAGCAATACAAGGTCAACGCGTTATTTTGCGCGCCGACCGCCATGCGGGCCATCCGCAAGGAAGACCCGGACGGTGAGCTGATCAAAGGACACGACCTGAGCTCGCTGCGCCAGTTGTTCCTGGCGGGGGAAAAACTCGATTCAAGCACCCACGAATGGCTGGAGCGGGTCACTGGCAAACCTGTGCACGACCATTGGTGGCAAACCGAGACCGGCTGGCCGGTCACCGCGCCCTGCGTTGGGCTGGAGGGCAGCGCGGCGCGTGCAGGGTCGAGCAATCGCGCAGTGCCGGGTTACCACGTGCGTGTATTGGACGATGACGGCCATGTGCTGGGGCCGAACCACCAGGGGTCGATCGTAATCGCGCTGCCGTTGCCGCCTGGGTGCAGCCAGACGCTGTGGGGCGATCACGAGCGCTACCTGCAAGCGTACCTGCGCACCTACCCGGGCTACTACCACACGGGCGATGGCGGCTACTTGGACGATGACGGCTTCGTCTACATCATGGGGCGCACGGACGACGTGATCAACGTCTCTGGGCATCGCCTGTCCACCGGTGAAATGGAGGACCTGGTGGCGCGTCACCCGGCCGTGGCCGAGTGCGCGGTGATCGGCGTGCATGACGATATCAAGGGTCAGGTGCCGTTGGCGCTGGTGGTGCTGAAAGATGGCGAGGGCATTGCCGAATCGCAGTTGCTGGTGGACCTGGTCGGCAGTGTGCGCGAAGAAATCGGTGCGCTGGCGTGTTTCAACCGGGTGCGGTTGGTCAAGCGGCTGCCCAAGACCCGGTCGGGGAAAATTTTGCGCGCGGTGCTGCGCAAGATTGCCGATGGGCAGGACTATGTG
This sequence comes from Pseudomonas kermanshahensis, assembly GCF_014269205.2. Lineage (NCBI taxonomy): Bacteria > Pseudomonadati > Pseudomonadota > Gammaproteobacteria > Pseudomonadales > Pseudomonadaceae > Pseudomonas > Pseudomonas kermanshahensis. The sequence continues at coordinate 3,741,268 of NZ_JABWRY020000001.1, read as the reverse complement.
CCGCCGTCGACCTTGGATGATCCGGCGGTGTTAGGGGAGATCGAGGCGGTATTGGCGGACCTGCCACGGGCGGGTTGAGTCGGTGGTATTGATGGCCCATTCGCGGGGCAAGCCCGCTCCCACAGGAAGCCCCCGGCTTTCAGGTTCGGTGACATGCCGGTGGGGCTTGCCCCGCGAATGCGCCAGTTCAGCCAACAAAGTACTCAGGCCCCACCTGATGCAACTGCCCCAAGCGGCTGCGGGTGCGCATCAGGTCGGCAATCGCTCCGCCCAGGCTTTCGTCCAGCGGCCGCCGCCCGATCACTGTCACCTGCTTGTCCTGGTCATACAGCACATCCACCAGGTTGACGAACCGCTGCTGTGCTGCCAGCGAACATTCAGACAGGTCGTCCAGCCCATCGATCACCCACGCATCGTACTGCGCCGCCAGTGCCAGGTAATCGATCACCGCGGTGGGCTGTTCGCACAGGTCGTCGAAGGCGAACATCACCTGCCGGTCGTTACTGGCCAGCACGCGCAGGCTGCGTTTATTGATGTCCAATGTGGCCGGCTGCGCGTCCGGTACGTTCGCCGTCTGGCGTTGCTCGGCAGTGCCGGGCCACACATAGTGCCCCTGGGTAAAACGCTGATGCTCGCGGTTGGCCGGCAGGCTGCGAAAGTCGGTGTCGCCACCGACTTCCAGCACCTGCATGCGCCCGTTGATCAGGCGGATCACTGGCAGGAAGCGTTCGTGGTATAGCGGATTGGGCAGCAGGCCTTCAGGTGCATAGTTCGACGTTACCAACAGGAAAACCCCACGCTCGAACAGCGCGGTGAACAGCCGAGTGAGCAGCATGGCATCGCCGATGTCATGCACATGGAACTCGTCGAAGCACAACACCCGGCACTGGCCAATCAGCTCGTCCAAGGTAGCGCCCAGTGCATCGTCCAGCGCGCGGTGGCGGTGCATGCCCTGGTGCAGGCGGGCAAAAAAATCATGGAAGTGCAGGCGTCGTTTGGCCTCTACCGGCACAGCCTGGAAAAACCCGTCGAGCAGCCAGCTTTTGCCGCGGCCGACCGAGCCGTGCAGGTACAGGCTGCACGGTTGCCCGTGTTCCAGCTGCGCCAGTTGCTCGGCCATGCTGTGGATGACCCGGCGTTGGCCGTCACTGAGCTGGTAGCCACGGCTGCACGCCTTGTCTTCGAACCAGGCCAGCAGTTCGCTTTCAGGGGCAGTGTTGGCGCGCAGGCGCTGGCCGAGCTGACGCAGCGGGGTAGGGATCCAGGCAGGCAAATCGATAGCTCCTTGGTCGATGGCAGTGCAGGGCGCAGCTTGCGCGACGGTCGCCATTTTGACCAATAGAGAAAGCAGTGGGCAATGATCGCCTGACGAGATAGGTCGAGCGCCCGCTTAGGCTTTGCGCTCCAGCTGGCGCTCGATCATGTACTTCACCGTCAAGCGGCGCTCCTTGAGGTGGCGCAGGTCCTCGTCGACGAAGTTGCCGGCCGAGATAGATTCGGCGGCCAGCACCTGGTTGTCGATGTCCATGTACTCGTCCAGCAGGCGGTCGAGGGCTTTGTCTTGCTGGCGACGTTGCTGGACGATTTCTCGCGGGTAGTGCAGGTCTTGGTAAAGGTCGTGTGAGACAGGCATGGATACCTCCTTGGTCAATGAATGCGCCTATCTGATTGGAAAGGTGAAATGCGAATGTGTTGAAGCCATGCAGGCGGAAAGCGACGGATGGTTGCCGGGATGGGGTATTGGCAGAGGGAAGGAACTAACTTGCTGTTTTAAAGCATTTTTTTTACATCAGGGGGTTCACAGGCCGAAAGAATGTTGTTAAAGTGCCGCGCATTCCAAGACAACAACCCAGTTGTCACTCAGTTGGAATTGTCAGGGCAGCGTTTGCTGCATCTCGATACAGGGGCGTCGCCAAGCGGTAAGGCAGCAGGTTTTGATCCTGCCATGCGTTGGTTCGAATCCAGCCGCCCCTGCCATTTTCTGATTCAACTTATTATGTCTTCCCGGTGCTTAGCCAGATAAGCGCTGGGTTTTGTCGTTTCTGTTCTTAAGTCCCGCCATGCCCGCCAAACTGTAGGAGCAGCCTTGTGCTGCGAAGAGGCCGACAGCCGCAGCGGACATTCCCTGACGGTCACTGGCCTCTTCGCAGCACAAGGCTGCTCCTACAGTTGGCGTGCGTACAGCAGGTACAGCTGGCGAGCATACAACAGGTGCTGTAAAGCTACGCCGAGACCCGCAGCAATTCACTCAGCACCCGCGCCAATTCTTCGGCCTGCACTGGCTTTTGAATCACCAGGCTACCGGGCAGCTCCAACCCTTCCAGCTCCGCATACCCCGTCAGAAACACCACCGGTAAACGCGGGTGTCGCTCGCGCGCTGCCAGGGCCAACTGCGCGCCATTGAATTCGGGCATGGCGAAATCGGTCAGCAGCAGGTCGATGCCGTCGTCGAGCAATGCCAGTGCCTGTTCGCCGCTGTGTGCCTGGCGCACCTGATAGCCGTACTGGCGCAGCACATCGCCGAGCATGTCGCGTACCAGGTGGTCGTCATCCACCAGCAAGACAGTGTGGTTTTGGCCACTGTCACCGATCGGCTGGGAAACCTCTGGCACCACAGGCTCGCTCTGCGCTTTACCCTTGACCGCCGGCAGGTACACCGCCACTTGGGTGCCGCGCCCGGGCACGGTGTCAATGCGCACGCCGCCACCCGACTGCTTGGCGAAGCCAAACACCTGGGCCAGGCCAAGCCCCGAACCCTTGCCGATGTCCTTGGTGGTGAAAAACGGCTCGAACACTTTGGCCAGCACATCTTCGCTCATGCCGCAGCCGGTATCGCGGATGCTCAGCATCACGTACTCGCCAGGGTCCGGGTCTTCCGGGCGCTGGGGGCGGGCCTCGATGTGTGTGTTGCGGGTGTAGAGGGTCAGTTGGCCGCCGTCGGGCATGGCGTCGCGGGCATTGATCGCCAGGTTGAGGATGATCATCTCGGTCTGGGTCGGGTCGGTCAGTGCTTGCCACAGGTGCGGGTCCAGGTCCAGGCGCACCGACACGTTACCGCCCAGGGTTCGGCGCAGCAGTTCTTCAAGGCCGGCCAGTGTCCGGTTCAGGTTCAGCGGCACGGGCTCCAGGCGCTGGCGCCGGGAGAAGGCCAGCAACTGCGAGGTCAGCTTGGCACCGCGTTCGCCTGCTTCACGGATGTGTGTGAGGCGGGTACGTGCTTTGTCCAGGTCGGCCTTGTTCAGGTCCCGTTCAAGGAAGCTGGCACCGGTGAGGATCACCGTCAGCAGGTTGTTGAAGTCGTGCGCCACACCCGCGGTCAACTGGCCGACCGCTTCCAGGCGCTGCATCTGTTGCAGCGCAGCCTCGATACGCTCGCGTTCGGTGATTTGTTCACGCAGGCGGGTGTTGGCCTCGGCCAGCCCCAGGGCGGACTCGCGCTCGCTGGTGATGTCGCGGGCCACCACGTACAGCAGGGTGTCTTCGGGTACCACCACCCAAGACAGCCAGCGTTGCTGGCCGCCGGCATGCAGGATGCGGCCGACAAAGCGCGCGCTGGTGCGGCCGTGGGCGAGGGCGGCCAGCTCCGTGAGGAAAAGCTCCTGATCGGACTCGGGCAGCAGGTGCAACAGTGACGTTTGGCTCAGGCGTTCGCGCGAAAGGCCCAGGCTGGCTTCCCAGGCTGGGTTGAGGGCGACCGGAGTGAGGTCTTTGTTCAGCACCGCCAACAAGTCTTGCGACAGCTCCCAGGCGCGGTCGCGTTCACGGGTACGGCGCTCGACCCGTTCGCCAAGCATCTCGTTCAGTTGCTTGAGGGCGAGGGTGGCCTGGCGTTGGGTGTGAATGTCCTGCAGCACGCCAGAAAAGCGCACGCACTGGTCATCGACGAACTGGCTCTGGCCGCTGCTGAGCAGCCAGCGGGGTTCCAGGCCGTGGGGTTGCGCGATGCGGAACTCGACCCGGTAGTGGCCGCCGCTCTCGGGGCGCATGGCATGCTCCACGGCGTCGCGGACCATGGCCAGGTCTTCGGGGTAGATACCCGCGAAGAACACGTCCAGGGTCATTTCGGTACTGGTGGGCAGCCCGAACAAGGTCTTGCAGCGGTCGTCCCACAGCAACAGGCCTTCCTGTGGGCGCAGGTCCCAGGTGCCCATGCCGGCGGCGTCGATGGCGATGCGGGCGCGCGCCTCGACATCCGCCAGCGCTTCTTCGGCGCGGCGCCGACGCTGGCGTTCCTGCACTTCGGTCAACGCCCGGCGCACGGCCTTTGGCAGCAGCGGCAGGTTTTTTTTCAGTACATAGTCGGTAGCACCCAGGCGGATCATCTCCACCGCGTGCTCTTCGCCGTAGATGCCGGAGAGGAAGATGAACGGGGTGTCTGGCGCCAGGCGCTGGGCGATGGCCAGCACGTCGGTACCGGACGAGCCGGGCAGCACACAGTCGCAAAGGATCAGGTCGTAGTGGCTCTCACGCAGGGCGTGTTCGACGCCGACATGATCGAACACCAACTGCGACTGAACGTGCAGCCCGCTGCGCTCCAGGCGCAGCAGGGTCAGCTCGGCGTCCATCGAGCTGTCTTCGACCATCAAGAGTTTCAGCGGCGTTGGCAGCATGTTCGCGTTGGCCTCAGTTGCTGCCGCGGCGGTTTAGGCGCAGCGAGCCGGGTGGCGGTTCGTTGAGCACGGCCCAGAACACCCCGAGGTCGGAGATGGCGGCGACGAATTCCTTGAATTCCACGGGCTTGACCACGTAGGCATTGACCCCCAGTTCGTAGGCGCGCAACAGGTCGGGCTCCTCCCGCGACGACGTTAGCATCACGGTCGGGATGCTGCGCAGGTCAGGGGTGGTGCGAACTTCCTTGAGCACTTCCAGGCCATCGACTTTGGGCAGTTTCAGGTCCAGCAGCAGCACGGCGGGGTTGCCACCGTCGCGTTCGGCATAGGCATTGCGGCGCAACAGGTAGTCGAGCGCATCGGCGCCGTCACGCAGCACGATGACTTCGTTGGCCAACTGGCTGCGCTCCAACGCCAGCAGCGTCAGCTCCAGGTCCCGGGGGTTGTCTTCTACCAGCAGGATAGGTTTGAGCATGATGGTACAGGGGCCTCATGTAGTCGCGGCGGGGCGCGGGAGGGTGAAATGGAAACTGGCGCCCTGGTCGATCTGGCCTTCGGCCCAGACACGGCCGTCATGGCGCTCAATGATGCGGCGTACGCTTGCCAGGCCTATCCCGGTGCCTTCGAAGTCTTCCATGCGGTGCAGGCGCTGGAACACGCCGAACAGTTTGTTGGCGTAGGCCATGTCGAAGCCTACGCCGTTATCGCGGATGCACACCTCGACCTCGTCTGGGTGCTCCTGGGCGCGGATCTCGATGCGCGCAGGGTCGCGACCGCGGGTGTATTTGATGGCGTTGCCAATCAGGTTTTGCAGCGCCAGGTTGATGAACGCCGGGTCAGCGATCACCTTGGGCAGGGGGGCGATGTCCCAGACAATTTCGCGGCCCTGGTAGTCCGGTGCCAGCTCGGCGCGTATGGCGTCGACCAGGGCATTGAGGTCGACATCCGACAGGCGCAGGGCCGAGCGGCCCATTTGCGAGAAATTCAGTAGGTTGTCTACCAGGCTGCCAGCGAATTGCGCGGCTTCGCCAATGTGCTGCAGAAAACGCCGGCCACGCTCGCTAAGGCCCTGGCCTTCGATTTCGCCGAGCAACTCGGTGTACCCCGCAATGTGCCGCAAGGGCGCACGCAGGTCGTGGGACACGCTGTAGGAAAAGGCTTCGAGTTCTTTGTTCGAGCGGCGCAGTTCGCCGGCCAGTTGTGCCAGCTCTTCGGCCTTGCGCAGGACGATGCCCAGCACGGCAGTGCGCAGCTCCACCACGCCTTCGACGATCAACGGGTCCCAGGCTTGGCAAAAGCCGCGTACTTCTTCCTGCCAGCGTTCAAAGCTGTGGCGTGGGTCAAGCTGGCCTTGCGGCCCGACCTGTTTGCTTGGCTGCCCGGCCCAGTTGACCGTGCGCACCTGCTCGGGGCGGAACCACAGCAGGTAGTGCGAGTGGATTTGAGAGATGGCCACTGCCAGCACACCGCCGACATGGTCTGCCAGTTCAGGCAGCTCGTCGATGTCGCGGCGTACGTTGTCGCTGTGGAAGACCGTGTCTTCACCGCGCTGGGCCAACCAGTGCACCAGCGCCGTGACTTGCGCCTGCGGTGGCGTCTTGCCGATCAGGTCGCAACGGTCGGCAGAGATCACTGCGGCGCCGCTGGCACCGGCAAACTCCAGCAGCACATCGGGCAGGTCGCGCAGGCCCTCACTGACGCTGTCGTGATCGGCCATCGACGAGATCATCCGCACGATGTGCTGGCGCAGGTCGAGCAGGGTACGCGTGCTGGCGTGGGATTCACGCGACTCGATCTGCAGCGACAACACGCTGGCCAGCAGCTCACAGGCGGTACGGGTACGCAGGTCCACCGGGCGTGGCTGGTCATGGTGGCAGGACACCAGCCCCCACAGTTGCCCGTCGACCACGATCGACAGCGACATCGAGGCCAGCGTGCCCATGTTGCGCATGTATTGCAGGTGCACCGGCGACACGCTGCGCAGCGCGGCGAAACTCATGTCCAGCGCCTTGCCGGTGCGCGGGTTGGCGGCGGGTACCAGTTTGGAGGGCTGGTAGTTGGCGTCTTCGATCACGCGGATGCGGTTGACCCGATACAGTTCGCGCGCCTGGCGCGGGATGTCCGAGGCGGGGAAGCACAGGCCCAGGTAGCTGGGGTAGCCGGGGTCGGCCACCTCGGCCAGCACCTGGCCGTTGCCTTCGCTGTCGAACCGGTACGCCTTGACCCGGCCGAACCCGGTGATGCGCTTGAGCTGTTCCACCGACTGCTGCAGCAGGTCTTCAAGGCTGGCGGCCATGTGCAGGTTGCCGACGAAGCTGCGCACCAGTGGGTAGTAATCACCTTGCTCAGCCAGGTCGGCCGGCAAGCGCACGGGCTCGAACTCGACGATCAGCACCTGGTCGTGACGGTGGGCCAGCACGCGCAGCTTGTCGCGCCAGGGTGCACCCGGGCGCAGGCACACGTCGCCGATATGAAACGGAAAGGCCTCGTCGTCGGGCAGGCGTGCAAGGTGCGCGCGCATATCGAAGCTGTCACCGACCAGCTCGGCCAAGGCGCAGCCCAGCAGCTCCCTGGCGGGCAAGCCTAGCCAGTGCTCGGCGTTTTCGCTGGCCTGGAGGATGTGCAGGTCGGCCTCGTCCAGCACCAGCAGAAACCCGTGGGGCTGGATGCTGCCCGGCACCTGGATCGGCTCCTGGGCACAGCGCTCTACGGCCTCGGCGAGGGGGTTGTCTGCAGTTATCAATGAAAACGCTCCTGTCATGCCCGCCCATGCAGCGGTCACGTGTCTGGTGCAGGACGATGGTTGACATGCACCGTACCAGAATGTCGGCTGATTTGCCGGCTCATGGCCATTGGAGGCACTGTGCGACGAGGGGTTCGGTGGCATCGAAGTTTTTTTCGCGGTGGCCGCGAACGCCCGCTATCGCTTTATCGCTAATACAAAAAAATGGCTTGAAGCCATCACTGCTATTCCACCCCGCTGCTACGCTCCAATGGGTACACAGCTTCAATGCAAAGCGTCAGCACACAGCGATAAGGATTATAAAGTGACGGAACGCTTTTTGGCCGCGTTGTTTGGCCTGTTGTTGAGCGGCAGTGCCGTAGCGACGGACTTTCTCGTTGAAGTGCGGGTCCTGGTGCAGCGGGGCTGCATGCTGGTCAACCAGACGCGAGATGCCGGGGCACAAGCGTTGGGCCTGATCGACCTGGGCAGTGCCGCGCGGCTCGATGGCCCAGGCGCGCCCTTGAGCGGTGTACTGCACAGCCAGCGGCCGCCACGCTTGGAATGCAACCCCGACACGCCCTATCAGGTGCGGGTCGATGGCGGCCAGCACGGTGGCGCAGGTGAGCTGCGCTTTCTGGCCAACGACGACGGCAAGGCCCGGCCTATTCCTTATCGCTTGTATCGCGACCCCGCCTGGCGCGAGCCGTTGGCGGTCGATGTCGCGCACTCGGCGCGGGTGCCGAGCAGCGGTTCGATCGAACTCCCGCTCTATGCCCGCATCGACAAACTGGCCTGGGTACCACAGGCAGGCCTGTATGGCGACCTGCTCAAGATCACGGTCACCTGGTAAGGATGCCCCCTGCACAAGGACGCGACGCCATGAACCGCACCTCGATCCTGCTGCTTACCCTCGGCCCGCTGCTGTTGCCCGGTGGCGCGGCCCATGGCACCACCACCGGGTTCATCCAGGCGCGGCTGGTGATCAGTGCGGCCTGTCAGATCAGCAGCGGCACCGACCAGCCTGCAACCCTGGGCAACCCAGGCCTGATGGACTTCGGTGAACGTGGCCCGAACTGGGACCAGCCACTGCGCAGCCGGGTCGACGAAGTGGCCGGCGAGGGCCGCTTGCAGATCAGTTGCACGCCCGAGGTCAGGGCCTTCAACGTGCGGATCAACGGCGGCCTGAATGGCAATGACGGCGTACGGCGCCTGAGCAACGGCCGTGAACTGATCCCTTATCAACTGGCGGTGGACCCGGGTGGCAACAGCCGCTACGGCATCGGCCAGGCCCGCGCCTTCACCATCAGCAGCACCCAGCAGATACCGATTCCGATCTACGGCGTGGTAGTGGCGCAACCGCGCGCCCTGCCCGCCGGGCTGTACCGCGACACCCTGAGAGTGACCCTGGACTGGTAACCACGCAAGGAGACTCCGATGCGCACGAACCTCACCCACTGCATCCTCGCCGGCCTCGGTTTGGCCTTGGCTTCCCAGGCCCAGGCCGCCACGGTGACCGGTAACATCACCTCGACGCTGACACTGATCGCGGCCTGCCAGGTCAATGGCAGTTCCGCGAGCTCAGGGTTGAACTTCGGTACCCTCAACTTCGGCACCCAGGATGCCCTGTTCGGTACTGCCAACGCCCAGGTGCTTGGCGGCACGGGTAGCGCCTTGAGCATCCTGTGTTCGGCGGGCAGCATCCCGGCGATCCGCGTGCGCGCCGGTAGCCACGATGGCCAGTCCAGCGGCGGCACGCGTGCGCTCGCCGATGGCGCCGGCAACTTCGTGCCCTACGACTTCTACACCGATACCGGGCGCACCCAGATACTGGCCATTGACGGCACCATCACCTTGCCGACCAGTACCGGCGTGGCCCAGACCGTCAACCTGTATGGTCAGGCACGCGGCAAGGCGGGCCTGCCAGCGGGGGTGTACACCGACACGGTGGCCGTCGAGCTGACCTTCTGAGCCATGCGCGGTTGGCTGGCAAGTGGCATCACGGGTATCGGTGTGCTGCTGGCCACGCCCCTGGGGGCGGTGCCCACCAGCACGTTCCAGGTGAATGCGCAGATCGTCGCCGGTTGCCTGGTGGTCGGTGGCGTGAGCAACTACGGGACGCTCGACTTCGGCACCCAGTCGGCGCTGGCCAGCGGCACCCTGAGCACCTCACTGGGGGGCGCCAGCGTGACGTTTCAGTGCACACCCGGGGTAACCCTGAACATGAGCCTGGACGGCGGCCAGAACAACGCCAGTGGCACACGCAACCTCAAGCGTACGGGCGGCACGCAGGTGTTGGCCTACCAGTTGTACCGCGACGCGGCGTACAGCCAAGCCTTCGGCATTGGCCAGAGCGTGGCGGTCAGTTACACCGACCCCACGTCAATCAAATTGCCGGTGTACGGCAGAACCCAGTTGACCGGCACGCTGCCGGCAGGGACCTACACCGATGTAGTGCAAGTGACGGTGACCTGGTGAAACGGCCAGCACCCATGACAGCAGTCTAAGGAGAGTGGCATGTGGGCAGGCGCGAAGTGGGCGCGTGGTTTGATCGGGTTATCGCTGCTGGCAAGCCTGCCGGCGGGGGCAGCCACCTCGGTGCTGATCTGGCCGATTGACCCGGTGCTGGAGGCTGACCAGAAGGCCGGCGCACTGTGGCTGGAAAACCGCGGCACTGCGCCGGCGAACCTGCAGGTGCGGGTGTTCGCCTGGCGCCAGGGTGATTACCAGGAGCAGTTTCAGGCGCAGCGCGACATCATTGGCAGCCCGCCCGTGGCCAATATCGCCCCGGGGCAAAAACAGTTGATCCGCCTGACCCGCACCGGCAGTTCGCCCGCCGGCCAAGAGCAGGCCTATCGCATCATCATCGACGAAATCCCCCCAGCAGTCCCGGCAGACAACGCCAGTCAGGGCGCTACGGCCGCGATCCGCCTGCAGATGCGTTATTCGGTGCCGCTGTTCGTCTACGGCGAAGGGTTGTGGGGCAAGGCCGACCCTGAAGGCAAACGTAATGCCGAAGGGGTGGGCAAGCCGCAACTGAGCTGGCACGCAGTGACCGTGCAGGGCAAACCCTACGTCGAGCTGCGCAACACCGGCCCGGTGCATGCGCGCCTGACCGATGTGGTGGTGCAGCAAGGCAGCCAGAGCAAACCGCTGGCCGAAGGCCTGCTGGGCTATGTATTGCCCGGTGCCAGCATGCGTTGGCCGGCGCCGATGGCGCCGAGCGCCGGCAGTGTGCTGAAAGGGCGGGTCAATGGCCAGAACGTGGCGGATGCCATCCGCCAAGGTCAATGAGCCAGCGGCTGAATGAAGGGCAGGGGCCAGGGAGGACCCGGCAATGGTCGGAAACCGTGTGTGAAATGGCTGTCGGCGACGCCGCGCCACTGGTGCCTGGGGCTGGCCCTGTTCGGCCCCTGCCTGGCACTGGCCGACGACCTGCCGCCACCGCCCACGGAGATGTCCGCCATCGCCGACGCCACGCTGTACCTCGACCTGCTGGTGAACCAGATGCCCAGGGCTGAACTGGTGCCCGTGCAGCAACGGGCCGGGCAACTGTTCCTGGGCAGTGATGTGCTGCGCACGGCCGGTATCAGCCTGCCAGGCGACCCCCAGGGCGAAGTGGCACTGGATGCTGTGCCAGGTCTGCACGCCGACTACGACAGCCAGAACCAGCGCCTGCTACTGCAGGTGCCGCCGGCCTGGCTGCCGGACCAACAGGTAGGCGATCGCAACCTGTACCCGGCCAGCGACGCGCGCAGCAGTTTCGGCGCCTTATTCAACTACGACCTGTACCTGAATGACACCGATGAGGGTGGCACCTACCTGGCAGCCTGGAACGAACTGCGCCTGTTCGACAGCTGGGGGACGTTCTCCAGTACCGGCCAGTGGCGCCAGTCGTTCAATGGCGCCCAGGCCGACCAGTCGCGCCAGGGCTTCCTGCGTTACGACAGCACCTGGCGCTTCACCGATGAACAACGGCTGCTCAGCTACGAAGCCGGTGATTTCGTCACCGGTGCCTTGCCCTGGACCAGCGCGGTGCGGGTCGGCGGCCTGCAACTGTCGCGCGATTTCGCGGCTCGTCCGGACTTGGTGACCTACCCGCTGCCCGCATTCGCCGGAGAGGCGGCGGTACCGACTTCGCTGGACCTGTTCATCAACGGCTACAAGTCCAGCACCACCGAGCTGCAGCCCGGCCCGTACACCCTGACCAACGTGCCGTTCATCAACGGTGCAGGTGAGGCGGTGGTGGTAACCACCGACGCCCTCGGCCGGCAGGTGTCGACCACGCTGCCGTTCTATGTCACCAGCAGCCTGCTGCAAAAGGGCCTGTCGGACTTCTCAGTGGCTGCCGGTAGCCTGCGCCGCGATTATGCCGTGCGCGATTTCAGTTACGGCCCAGGGGTCGCCTCGGGGAGCTTACGCTACGGCCTCAGCGACAGCTTTACCCTGGAGAGCCACCTCGAAACCGCCGAGTCACTGGTGCTGGGCGGCTTGGGTGGCAACATGCGCCTGGGCAACTTCGGGGTGTTGAATGCGGCCTTGGCACAGAGCCAGTTCGACGGCGAAAAGGGCCATCAGGTCGCCCTCGGTTACCAGTACAACAGCCAGCGCATCGGCTTCAGCTACCAGCGCCTGCAGCGCCATGGTGACTACGCCGACCTGTCTCGGGTCGACAGCCCGGACATGCAGTTGAGCCAACGTAGCGAGCAGGTCACCGTCAGCCTCAACCTCAATGAATACGGCAGCCTCGGCGCTGGCTATTTCGACGTACGCGCCGCAGACGCTTCGCGCACGCGCCTGATCAACCTGAGCTGGAGCAAGCCGCTGTGGGGCAACAGCAGCATCTACCTGTCGGCCAACCGCGAAATCGGTGACAGCCAGTGGGCCGTGCAGGCGCAATTGGTCATGCCGTTCGACCTTAACGGTACCCTGGCTTTAAGCGCAGAACGCAGCAAGGAAGGCGAGGACCTGCAGCGGGTCAACTACAGCCGGGCGGTGCCGGTGGGCGGTGGCGTCGGGTACAACCTGGGGTATGCCACCGGTGGCAACCGCGATGCCTATCGCCAGGCCGATGTCACCTGGCGCCTGCAGTCGGTGCAGTTGCAGGCCGGTGTATACGGCAGCAGTGGCGAGATGACCCGATGGGCAGACGCCAGCGGCTCGTTGGTTTGGATGGACGCCGGGGTGTTCGCCGCCAACCGCATCGACGACGCCTTCGTGGTGGTCAGCACCAACGGCTACGCCGATGTGCCGGTGCGCTACGAGAACCAGCAGATCGGCCGCACCGACAGCAGCGGCCATTTGCTGGTGCCGTACAGCAGCGGTTACTACCGGGGCAAATATGAGATCGACCCGATGGACCTGCCGCCCGACATCCTGGCACCCGAAGTGGAGCAGCGTGTGGCGGTGCGTCGTGGCAGCGGCTACTTGCTGGAGTTCCCGCTCAGGCGCGTGCTGGCGGCGAGTATCGAGTTGGTGGACGCTAGCCATCAGGTGATCAAGCTCGGCAGCCGAGTGACCCACGAGGAAAGCGGCAGCCAGGCGGTGGTTGGCTGGGATGGGTTGGTCTACCTGGAAAACCTCTCGCCGCACAACCGCCTGCAGGTGGCGCTGGAGGGCGGAGGGCAGTGCCAAGTCGAATTCGACCTGCCTGAAGGCGCAGGCTCGGTCCCCTTGATCGGCCCATTGGTGTGCCGATGAAGGCCTGGCAGCGAGGGTTGTGGGCGTGCGCGTTGCTGCTGCCGGCAGGTGCGGCGTGGGCCAAGTGCGCGTCGGTGCCAACCTCGCCCGCAGCGTTTGGCACCATCAGTTCGACCCTGGTCCGCAGCACGGTACAGACCGCCTTCAGCAGCAATTCGGGGTTGCAGTGCAACGGCTCGGTGCTCAGTGTGCTCGGCAGTGGCGATACCTTCAAAGCGACCATTCTGCCGGCTACCGGTGGTTTGGTCGGCCCCACCGGTGACGTCATCCCCTACACGCTGTATGCCGACAGCAGCACCAACTACCCGATCACCCGTGGCGTGGCCTTCGATTTTGCCCGCAACGGCATTCTTGACCTGCTCGGGTTGCTCAACGGTACACCCAAGGCGGTGCCGATCTACATGCGCACGCAGATCAATAGCAACGTAGCGGCAGGGCTTTACCAGGAGACGCTGAGCGTCAACTGGGCCTGGAACTACTGCGATGGGATTGGCATTGGCGGTTTGTGCATCGGCCGAGATAACAGTTCCGGCACCCAGTTTCTCACGGTCAGCCTGACGGTGAGCAACGACTGCCAGATCACCACACCCACCATCAGTTTCGGCAGTGCGCCGGTGGTGTCGGGGTTTGCCACGGTTAACCAAGGCGTGAGCCTGTCATGTACCAAAGGCACCAGCTACACGGTGGGGCTGGATGACGGGCAGAACGTGTCGGGTGGGCGGCGCAGGATGAAGTCGGCGGCCAACAACTACCTGGCCTACGATATCTTCAAGAGCGGCAGTACAGTGCGCTGGGGCTCGGTCACCGGTGCCCGGCGTTCGAGCAGTGATGCCGATATCAACCCAGGGGTGGGTACGGGGACAGGCAGCCAGGTGTTCAACTACAACGCCAAGGTGTACACCGACCAGGCCACACCGCCGGCGGCGAGCTACACCGACAGTGTGACGCTGGACGTGCAGTTTTAGCGTTCTACTGAACCTGCCTCTTCGCGGGCAAGCCCGCGAAGGCGCCTTGAAGGTCAACGCAGATCGTCAGCCATCTTCAGCAATGTCTCCAACACTGCCCCTGCCAGTGCCTTCGACCGCGCCCCTGACCACCCGGTAACGGCATTGGGTGCATCGTCATGGTCCTTGAAGGGCATTTCCAGCGTCAGTGACAGGCAGTCATGGGCCATGCCCACCGCATTGCACGCCAGCGTGGTATTGGCTTGCCCAGGCTCATCACGTGTATAGCCATGCACGGTCTGGAAGTCCGGGGTCACGCTGCACAGCGTGCTCCGGAACTGCTCCTCCAGCTTAGCCAGGCGTGGTGTGTAACCGGGGTTGCCCTCGCACGCCGCAGTGAACACATGGGGGATTTCTTCATCCCCGTGCACATCGATGAACGCATCCACCCCGTACTGCTTCATCTGCGCCTGGGCAAAGAACACCTCAGGGCTGAACTCAACGCTGGCGTCCTGCCAAGCACGGTTGAGGTCCTTGCCCTTGAAGTTGGTGCGCAGATGCCCGAGGAAGGCGCCGTCCGGGTTCATGTTGGGGATCAGGTACAGGTCGGCCTTTGCCAGCAGTTGCTGCACCTGGCCATCGTTGGCTTGCAGGCGGTCGATCACGCCCTCCATGAACCACTCGGCCATGTGCTCGCCGGGGTGTTGCTGGGCAATCAGCCACAGCTTGCGCTTGCCGGCTGCGCCGTCGCCCGCACGCAGCAAGGGGATATCGCGCCCTTGCACACTGCGGCCGCTGGCCAGCAGTTCGACACCGGGGATCTGCTTGGCGCGCTCGATCAGTTGGTTGTGGCGCGCGCGAGGGTAGGGCTCGAAGTAGGCGAACCAGATCTGTTCCTGCTTGGCAGTCACTTCGAATGACAATGCCTTGCCATCGAACTGGCTGGGTACGCGAAACCAGGTCTGCTGGTCGTAGGAGGCCACGGCGTTGTACCCGGCCCAGGCATTCTTGTAGGAGGATTCGGAGGCGTTATCCAGGCTGAAGCGATGGACCTGGCCCGGCGTCAACCCGCTGACCTTGAAGTGAAACCACTGGAAGTGGCCGCTGTGGGTGTCCGGCCGGATGGCCAGGTGGACCTTGGCAGGGTTGCTGGCATCCAGAACCTGGATGTTGCCGGAATCGAAATCGCAGTCGATCTGCAGGGGGGACAGCGTCACGGTCATCGCCGGGCTCCTTGACGGGCTTTGTTGTGGGGTTACTGTACACCGGTTGCGCGCTTGAGTGATGCGGGTGGCCTGTTGCTTCAGGTGTCGAGGGCTCGACAGTCACTGGTTTGTGCTTTGTTTTGCATATTAGGTTATCGCTAAAATCAATTTCATTTATTAATTGGCTGCCGTTAGAGTCCAGGTTCCCTACCTGCAAGGAGCCGCGGATGTCCATCCGATCCCACCTTCTGATGATTGCCGCCAGCGCATTGCTGGCGACCCAAGCCTTCGCAACCGAACGCCTGACCCTGCGCATTGGTGACCAGAAAGGCAACATGCGTGCACAGCTGGAAGCCGCCGGTGCCTTGCGCGACCTGCCCTACGACATTCAGTGGGCCGAGTTTCCCGCCGCTGCGCCCTTGGCCGAGGCGCTGAATGCTGGGGCGATCGATGCCGGCATCATCGGCGATGCACCGTTGCTGTTCGTGCTCGCCTCCGGGGCGCCGGTGAAGGCGATCGCCGTCGACAAGTCCGACCCTTACGGCACGGCATTGTTGGTGAACCCCGATGCGCCCTTCAACAGCGCCGCCGACCTCAAGGGCAAGCGCATTGCCACGGGCCGCGGGTCGATTGGCCATCATCTGGCGCTCAAGGCGCTGGACCAAGCTGGCCTGTCGGAAAAGGACGTCGAGTTTCGCTTTCTCGGCCCGGTCGATGCCAAGATTGCCTTGGCCAATGGCGCGGTGGACGCCTGGTCGACCTGGGAACCCTACACCGCGCTGTCCGAGCTGAGCGGGCAGGGCAGGGTGCTGGTCAATGGCCGTGGCCTGTCCAGCGGCAACAGCTTCCTCGCGGCCACCGACAACGCGCTGGAGGATGCGCCACGCCGGGCCGCACTGCAGGACTACCTGGCACGCCTGGCCGGCGCCCAGGTCTGGGCGTATCAGCACCTGGACAGTTATTCGAAAACCCTCGCGGCGATCATCGGCTTCCCTGAAGAGGCCGCGCGCCTGCAGTTCGAACGCCGCCAATTGCGCTGGCAGGCCATCGACGCCACCACCATTGCCGAACAACAGGAAACCGCCGACTTCTATAAAGCCCACGGCCTGATGAGCCAACGGCTGGATGTGGCACCGACCTTCGCCAGCGGCTTCAGCGTGCCCGCAACCGATGCACTGGCGGCTCAACGCTGACCCTGTTGCGGGCTTGCCTGCGAGAGGCCACGGCAGTTACAGGGTTTCTCCTTAGTCGAAGGCGATGACCGACGAACAGATGGCGCCTTTGCTGCTTGCCGCAGTCAGCAAGATGACGCTCTGAATCGCCTCATCAGGATGGCTCGCGCTCCAGGCTTTGCCGGGCCACCCACTTCAGCAGCGTTGCGATGGGCACGCGGCGGTGCACTTCGTGACGCTGCTGTGCAGCAGTGCCGTCGCCCGTGCGCTCGCGATAACGGCTCAGAATCAGATGCTGGCCATCCTCGGAGACCCGCGCCTCGAGCTCGTGCAGCACCTGCTGGCGAGTGTCGCGCTGCAGGCGCCTGAACAACACCACCGGTTGGGGATCATTCATCGGTGGGTACCCCCGTACAGCTCGCCGGCCGTTTGCCAGGCGCGCCAGCCTTGCCTTCGGCCACCCGCTCGGCACGCTGTTGGGCGGTGTAGTCGCGCACGGCCAGGTAGTAATCAGGCAGGATGCGCAACGTGTCGGTAACCGGCAGCGCTTCGGCGCGGCCATCCACCACACTGCCTGCCATGGCCACATTGCCCAGGGTGTCGACCGTGTCGCTGTTGTCGCCGAACGGGTCGACCGCCAAGCTCAGCACGCTGCCGGTTGCATCGCGCAGGTTGTGGGTGCCCAGCAGCGGTAGCTCGACGATCGGGCCATCGGCGATGTTCCACACGCCGAAGGTTTGGCCAAAGTCCGACGTGTGTCGGGGTAGCCCCATCTTTCCGGACACATCGATCAAGCCGGCGACGCCCAGGGTCGTGTTGAACATGAAGCGCGTGAGGCTGGTCATCGCCCGTTCGCCGTTGCCTTGTAACAGGTCGTTGACCAAGACCTTGGGTTCGCCGAAGTTGGCGGCGAAGTTGTGCACGCCCTGCCTGGTGAAATCAGGCAATGCGCTATAGCCACGGGCGACCGGTGCCAGCAGGTAATCGTCGACACTGCGGTTGAAGGCGAACACGGCGCGGTTGGCGGGCTCGGCGGGGTCGCTGAGCTGATAGGCCACTGGGCCGCAGGCACTGGCAGGTGGCCGCTGGCTGCAGCCGCCGGCAGCGAGCAATGACAAGGCCAATAGCGCATGGCGGGCTGAAAACCAGGCAGTGGGGGTAGCGGTGGGCATGGGCACATTCCTGACAAGAACTGGCGCCGATGGTGTGGCCGGTTGATTGCGTGGGAATGTCTGGATTATTGCCCGGCTGACACTTTGTTTCCGGGTTGAAATATATGACGGCAGCCCTGGGATGGCCGTAAAGTAAGTCTTTACTCCCTCTGTTCGCGGTGCCCCGGTGTGAGCCATTTGCTGATTGTCGACGATGATGTCGAAGTACTCGACCTGCTGCAGAAGTTTCTCCGCCAGCACGGCTACGAGGTCGATGTGGCCAGTGATGGCCAAGGCCTTTGGCAGGTACTCGAACGGCGCGTGCCGGACTTGGTCATTTTGGATGTCATGCTGCCGGGCGACAGTGGCCTGGTGCTGTGCCAGCGCTTGCAGGCTGAGTACAAGGTAGCGGTGATCATGCTCACCGCCATGGGCGAACTGAGCGACCGTGTGGTGGGCTTGGAGCTGGGCGCGGACGACTACCTGACCAAGCCGTTCGCCGCTCGCGAGTTGCTGGCCCGGGTGCGGGCGGTACTGCGCCGGGCAGGCGAGAGTCCGGGCAGTCCAGTGCCTGCCTCGTCGCGTGCCGTACTCGAATTCTCTGGCTGGCAGCTGGACGTGCTGCGACGTGAGTTGCGCTCGCCTGAGGGGGTCATGATCCCCTTGTCCAACGGCGAATTCGAGCTGCTGCTGGTGTTCGCCGAGCACCCCAGGCGCGTGCTCAGCCGCCAGCAACTGCTGGACCTGGCGCGCGGCGAAGCGCACGAGGCCTATGACCGCAGCATCGACGTGCAGGTGAGCCGGCTGCGGCGCAAGCTTGAAAGCGACGGCGACAGCGAACCGTTGATCCGCACCTTGCGCAACGTCGGCTACCTGTTCACCGCCAGCGTGACCAAGCGATGAGGATGCTGGCCTGGGCGCGCAGGGCCCTGCCACGGCCACGCGTCACCATTGCCCGCTGGATCGCGCTCACTACCCTGGCGGCCATGCTCAGCCTGCTGCTGCTCAAGTGGCTGTTCGGTGTACTGCTCAGCGTGTGGGCGCAGCCGCCGTTGCTGGAAAGCGGCTTGATCGAGAAGGTTGCTACTGTTGCCCGCATGGTCGACGCCGCACCTGTGGCGCAGCGGCCGACCTTGGCCAGCGCCGCAGGTGATGTGTCGTATAGCGTGCAATGGCTACTGCAGCGTGACGAGGCCGGTTTGCCAGCCCTGGTAGATAACGAATTTCACCAAGGGGCGCCGACATTGCGCGCACTCCTGGCGCGCCCGGACGCGCAGATCGAGGTCTACGGACCGTCCGACTTGCCCGCGCAGGCGCAACCGCGTGGCTATGCGCTTCTGATTGAGCTGTCAGACAAGTCATGGCTGCTCTATCGCGCCACCGACCGCAGCTGGGGGCTGGATGAACTGCCGCGCAACCTGATCATTGTGGCGCTGATGATCGTCTCCAGCCTGGCGCTCGCGCTATTTGCCACACGCTACCTGGCCCGCCCTCTGGAGCGCTTCGCCGAAGGTGCGCGGCGCTTTGGCAAGGACTTCAACGCCCCACCGATCCCAGTGGTCGGCCCTTACGACCTGCGCCAGGCCATTTTGGCTTTCAACGCCACCCAGGCCCAGCTCAAGCATTTTCTCGACGACCGCACGCAGATGCTCGCGGCGATTTCCCATGACCTGCGCGCCCCGTTGACACGCATGCGCCTGCGCGCCGAGTTCATCGAAGAGGGCGAACTGCAGGCCAAGTTGTTCAAGGACGTGGACGAGATGCAGGCGATGGTCGACGCCGCGCTGCAGTTTTTCCGCGATGATGCACGGCTGGAACCGGCCACGGCGTTCGACCTGGGCGAGCTGTTGTCGACCGTGGTCGACGACTTCAAGGATGCGGGGGTGGACATCGACCTCAGCGGGCCGCGCCGTTGGGTCTATGTGGGCCGCCCGATTGGTATCAAGCGGGTGATGGTCAACCTGATCGAAAATGCGGTGAAGTACGGCACCGAGCCGACGGTGCAGTTGGCGATCACTGACGAGCAGATCATCATCCGCGTTCTTGACCGAGGCCCGGGCATCCCAGAGCACTTGCAAGCATGCGTTTTCGAGCCCTTCTACCGCATCGAAGGCTCACGCAACAAGGACACCGGCGGGGTCGGCCTGGGCTTGCCGGCGGCGCGCGCCATCGTCCTCGAACAGGGCGGTAGCGTGACCCTGAGCAACCGCCAGGGCGGTGGGCTCGAGGTCAGGGTCACGCTGCCTGTCGGCTGACCCACCGGTGGCGATCAGAGGCCCAGGTCACTGAGCCCGGGGTGATCGTCCGGGCGCCGCCCCAGGGGCCAATGGAACTTGCGATCCGCCTCGGCGATAGGTTGCTCGTTGATACTCGAATGGCGGTTCTGCATCAGGCCATCCTCGGCAAATTCCCAGTTCTCATTGCCATAGGCACGGAACCACTGGCCGCTGTCATCGTGGTACTCGTACGCGTAGCGCACGGCAATGCGGTTGCCGGTGAAGGCCCACAGCTCCTTGATCAGGCGATACTCCAGTTCATGGTTCCACTTGCGTGTCAGAAAGGCCTCCACCTCGGCCCGACCACGGGGGAACTCGACACGGTTACGCCACACGGTATCGGGCGTGTAGGCCAACGCCACCTTGGCGGCGTCGCGGCTGTTCCAGCCGTCTTCGGCAAGACGGACCTTTTCGATGGCGGTTTCACGGGTGAAAGGGGGCAGCGGTGGGCGGGGCATCGTAGGCACTCCTCGGGTGGTTTATAGCTAGGAGCGTAGTCATCGAGGGCGGTACAGGGAATCGGCGTGCCCGGCACTTCATAATTGCGGGCGGCGGAATAATGTTGGGATGCGGAGGTCGCAAGTGAGTCCCTGACTCTGTGGGAGCAGCTGTCTTGTGGTGCTTGTTCCGGCCTCTTCGCGGGCAAGTCGGACCGCCGCACCGCCGCTCCCACCCGAACTGTGTAGCCTCCAAGTCTAGCGCCGCACCTGTGGGAGCCGGCTCCCACGGGGCCCTGCTAAATCAATGAAACATCCTCTCTAGGGGAGGTTCTCAGGCGTTCAGGCTGCGCCGTCCAACGCTGTGCCCGTCGCCTTCGCGCGCCCGCCGAGCCATACCAAAAGCAGCCCCGCAGCCGCCAGCAGCCCACCAGCCATCGGTACCGCCGCGTAGCCCAGGTTCAGGCTGATCACCCCACCTCCCAGCGCAGCGCCCACGGCATTGCCAAGGTTGAACGCGCCGACGTTGATCGAAGAGGCCAGCCCTGGGGCCTCGGCGGCGGCGGTCATGACGCGCATCTGCAGTGGCGGCACCACGGCGAAGGTGAACACACCCCACACCAGCAGCGCGAGGGCGGCGCCCAGGTGGCTGCCCAGCACCAGTGGCATCAGCAGCATGATCACCGCCAACGCACCCAGGAAGATCCGTGCCGCGCCATCCAGTGACCAATCGGCCAGTCGCCCGCCGAGGCTGTTGCCCAAGGTGAAGCCCACGCCGATCAGGACCAGCCCGAGGGTGACGAAGCTGTCCGAGGCACCGGTCAGTTCGGCCAGTACCGGCGCCACGTAGGTGTACAGGGTGAACATGGCGCCGGCACCCAGCACGGTGGTGGCCATGGCCAGCAGCACGCTGGGGCGGGCAATCACGGCCAGTTCCTTGCGTACATGGGGCACGCTGCCGCGCTCACCCTTGGGCAGGGCGTACCACAGCGCGGCCATGGCCAGCAGGCCGAGCACCGCTGTGCCGGCAAACGCCATGCGCCAGCCGACCTGCTGGCCGACCCAGGTGGCGGCAGGCACACCGCCGATATTGGCGATGGTCAGGCCCATGAACATGGTCGCCACGGCGCTGGCTTGTTTGTCCTTGGGCACCACGCTGGCAGCAACCACTGCGCCCAGGCCGAAGAAGGCCCCGTGGTTGAGGCTGGTGACCAGGCGGGAGGCCAGCAGCGTGTAGTAGTCCGGCGAAAGTGCCGACAACAGGTTGCCCAGGGTGAAGATGGCCATCAGCGACATCAGCGCGGCGCGCTTGCCGAAGCGGCTGAACAGCAAGGTCATGATCGGTGCACCGACCATCACGCCGATGGCGTAGGCGGTGATCAGCATGCCCGCGCTGGGGATGCTTGCATCGACGCCTTGGGCGATCACGGGCAACAGGCCCATGGGGGTGAATTCGGTGGTGCCGATGCCGAAGGCGCCGATGGCCAGGGCGAACAGGACCCGTTTGGGAGAAAGCGTGCTCATCGAGCGCTCCGGATTGGATGAAGGGGGGTAGGAGCAGCCTTGTGCTGCGAAGAGGCCGGTGAACACAGCATGAGTCTTCGCTGTGTTTACGGGCCTCTTCGCAGCACAAGGCTGCTCCTACAGTGCAAGCTGCAGCGGAAGGGCGATCAGTCCCAGGCTGGCGCAAGGCCATCCGGGCTGACTTCACGCCCGTTGCGTTCGAGCGTGGCGATGCGCGCCATGTCGTCGGCGTCCAGGCGCAGGTCTCGGGCGAGCAGGTTGCTGGCCAGGTTTTCGCGTTTGGTCGACGACGGGATCACCGCATAGCCCAATTGCAGGGCCCAGGCCAGGGCCACTTGCGCGACGGTGGCTTTGTGCTTGGCAGCGATCTCAGCCAGCACCGGGTCTTTCAGGACCTTGCCATAGGCCAGGGTCATGTAGGAGGTGACGGTGATGCCCTGATCCTGCAGGAACGCGGCCAGCTTGGCATTTTGCAGGTAAGGGCTGAGCTCGATCTGGTTGGTGGCGATTTCGCCCTCGCCAACCACCGCGATGGCCTGCTGGGTCAGGTCGATGTTGAAGTTGGACACACCGATCTGGCGGGTCAGGCCCTGCGCCTTGGCCTCAGCCAGGGCTGCCATGTACTCGGGCAGCTCGACGCCATTGCCCGGTGCCGGCCAGTGGATCAGCAACAGGTCGACATGGTCGGTGCGCAGCTTGGTCAGGCTCTCGCGCAGGCTGGGGACCAGCTTGTCGGCGGCGTAGTTGTCGACCCAGATCTTGGTGGTGATGAACAGCTCGCTGCGCGGCACGCCGCTTTCGGCGATGGCTTGGCCCACCTCGGCTTCGTTCTTGTAGATCTGTGCGGTGTCGATGACGCGGTAGCCCAGCGCCAGGGCCGACTTGACCGAATCGATGACGGCCTGGCCGGTGAGGCGGAAGGTGCCCAGGCCGAAAGAGGGAATGCTCATGATCTTGCTCCTGATGAGGCTACGTGAACCGAACGGTGCTTGCGTTGGTTGTTCAGGTGAGGGAGCAGTGTGCGGCTTCTCCAGAAGGTGATAAAGCCGTCGTCACTCCAAAGTACTTTGCGTCTCGAGCAAGAATTGGCGCTTGTGGATAAACGCACCGAGAGGTAATGACGCTGCGATGCGCGCTCTGCGCAATCGCTTTTCAATGGCAAGCAGGTAGTCATCTACCACCGCCGCCTGCCGCGCAGCTGATGTGATCGAGCCCCAATTCAAGTGGAGCGCTCGATCATGCCGATGGCAACCCATAGCGACGACCTGCTGGACGAGTTGATCGCCAGCCGCCTTCCCAACTGGCTGGCCAGTGCCACACCGGAGCGTCTGAGGGCACTGAACCTGTGCCTGAGCCAGCAAATGGACGTTCAGCAGCAGCTACAGGGTCTTTACCAAGGGACTACTGGGCTCGATGATTTTGCCGCCCCCTTGTTGCAGCAGGCCCTGCACGACCAGCAGTTGCAGCTGGACGTGAGCAAGGCGCAGATTCAGTTGAAAGTCGTGCTCCCTGCACCCTTGGCAAAACTGCTGGGCAAGCCGCAAGTGCGGTTTTTCAAGCATTCGTTGCTTGAGGCCGCACTGCACAACTTCAGTGCGGGTGAGGCAGCTTCTCAGGACGGCGCGACATTGCTCGATGAAAACGCCAGCCCGCTTGCGTTTGCGCCCGTGGCATTCGCTGAGCTTTGTCGCACGCTCGATGTGGGCAAGCAGTACCAGGACTACCTCAAGGCCCGCTATCAAGCCCCGTTAGAGGAGGGGCGCCGTGTTAACCGAATAGTCGAAGAGGGCCACCGGGCAGCGTTGGAGGCGGCAGTGCGGCTGTCGGCCTTGAAGGGTGAGATCAATGAGCGAGGCTATCAGCTGTTTCTACCGCTCATGTCATCTGTGCCCACCGAGGGCAGTGATTCAGCGGTGTTGATCCCCAAAGCCCTGCGGCTGCTCGGCAAGCAGATTCGTGGGGCCATGGCCTTCGAAGTGCGGCAAGGCGGGCGGGCAACTGCCCCCCTGGAGGGCGTAATTTGCTGGATCCCAGGTGACGAGCAGGGGGCACTTACCTGGTATGGCAACTGGGACACGTTGTTCAGTAGCCTGGGTGAGCTGTTCCGGCTACCCGGCTATGAACCGTTTTTCCAGCGCTTCATTGGCCAGCGCGACCGAATGGCATTCACCCAGGCGTTGAGCAAAGCAAAAGCAGCGCGTGCTGCCCACCTGCCTGCCAAACTCGACGGCCGTTATGAAGCTATCGAGCTGCCGCTGTTCGAGCACATGCGTAAGGTGCAGCTCGACACGCTGCTCGATGATGCCAGGGTCTTGGCGGTGCCCACGGCAGATCAGGACAGCAACGAGCGCAACGCGCGCCTGCACTTCTACCTTGATGCAGGCTTGTCCGTGCTTGGGCTAGCGAGCCTGTTCGTGCCTTGGTTGGGCTTGCCCTTGCTGGCCATTGCGGCGATCGAGGTGGTCTCGGGGGTGTACGAGGGCTATGTCGATTGGCAACTGGGTGACCGGCAGGGAGCGCTGGAGCACCTGTTGGGCGTTGCCGAAAATATCGCCTTGGTTGGGGTAGGGGTAGGCGTCGGCGTGATTGCTGGGCGTGTGCTCAAAAGCGCCGGCCTGGTGCGCCGGTTGGTGCCCGTGCGGTTGACTGAGGGGCAGGTAAGCCTGGTACACCCCGAACTGCCGGGTTACGAAGTGCTGGACGACACGTTGGCGGTGGGTGAGCGAGGCGGCGAGGCAGGGCAAGAGCGACTTCGCACCCACACTGGCACCTACAGGGTCGCTGAGGATCCGTTGACACGGCAGCTGTGCATCTTGCACCCCACGCGCCTGCACGCCTACGCGCCGTTGCTGGAGCACAATGGTGCCGGCGGCTGGCGCCATGCGCTTGAAGCTGTGCAACAGTGGCAGGATGCAGCGCAGATGTTCAGGCGTTTGGGTAGCGCGTTGAGTGATGTATCCGATGCCACGGCAAACGATGTGCTGCACATCACCGGTTTTGATCAAGCACGCATGCGCCGTCTGCATGCGCAGAATGCGCCAGCCCCCGCACAACTGCTCGATGCCCTGCAACGCTACCAACTGCATCAACGTGAGCCAGGGCTGCATGGCGCAGCATTCGAGCAAAGGTGGCAGGCGGAGCAGCCTTTGGCGTCCCCGGAGGCACGGATGCTTCGGGGTGCTTTCCCTGGGCTAAGCGTGCGGGGTGCGCAGGAGATCGTCGCCAATGCCGAGCCAAGCCTGGTGCAGCGCATGGTCACTCAGCGGAAGGTGCCCATGGCGCTGGCTGGCACTGCCCGCTGGTACCTGCGCGATGCGCGAGTGGACCGCGCCTGCGCGGGCTTGTGGCAAGCATCGGCTATTAACGCCGATACCGAGCGGCTGGCCCTTGGGCTGATCGAAGGCTGGGCGCCTTGGCCTGAGGGCGAAAGGGTGGAGATACGCCATGCGACTCAAGAGGGTGAGCTGATCGCCTGGGCAGGGGCGAATAAAGCAGGTCAGGCTCGTATCATTGTCCGAGATAGCGACCGCTACCAAGCTTATGCCAACGATGGGACACAGCTGACCAACGGTGTACAGGGTGAGAGCCTGTTCGAAGCGTTGCTGAAACAGTTGGATACGGGGCAGCGAAGTGTGCTGGGCCAGGCTGGGCAATCGGCCGCACAGTTGACTGATGGCCTGAGGCAACGCGCAAACGCTCGCCATGGCCAGGCTGCACAATTGATTGGCCTGACGCCACCGCCATCGAGCTTGAGGCCACTTATGCGACTTAGCGGCGGGCGCTTGGGGTATCCGTTGAGTGGCAACCCGGGTGTCCGTCTGCCAGAAGAGCACCCTTTGCTGGTGATCGACGAAGCGCAGGTTCGGCCCCTTCTCGAAGGCCTGCGACGGCTGTTCCCGGCCCGTGAAGAAACTACCCTGCGCCAGTACGCGCAAGCTATTGCCAGCTCGCCAAGGCGCGATGTCTGGAATCATTATGCTGACTTGGCCCGGCAGGTCAGTACGTTGCGCACCCGCCTGGATACCTGGAGCCTGGCGGGGGATGCGGCGCAACGCGCTGCAGGTGCGGACCGTGGTGTGCGACTGCATTGGAGTGCGTCGCGAGCGATTATGGCCCGAGAGATTCTGCAGGCTTGGCATCCACAATTGCCAGGTGAAACGCCAACCTTCCAACTTGATCTTGACGGCGCGCTGACCGGCGGGCTGCCACCGTTCCCGCACACCGTTGGCTGGGGCCGGCTTAGCGGCTTGACCTTGCGCAACATCAGCGCAACGGAGCTGCCGCCCTTCACTGCGCAACACTTTGCCGGACTACGTAGTTTGAGATTGATTAATACGGCCTTGGAGGCACTGCCTCAGTGGCTGTTAAACCTTGAGCACCTCACCCACGTGAGCTTGCGAAGCAACCGCTTGACGGCACTGCCGGCTCAACTTTCGCGCATGGCGCGTTTGTCGAGTCTGGACTTGGGGCACAATCGTTTGACGGCAATCCCGCAGGTGCTTGGGCAATTGGGCGAACTGCGTACCTTGAATCTGGAAAGCAACGGTATCGTCATCGATGCCCACAACAGTGCTCGTCTGGAAGGCATGCAACAGCTGGAAGTGCTGATACTCGACGGTAACCCGCTGGCGAGCATGCCTTCGTTGGTCAGAAGCATCGAGTTGAGACGGGTTACGCTGCGCAACACTCAACTGCAGGCGTTTCCAACCGAGCTGCTTGGCCAGCATCCGGGTATGAGCCTAGCGCTCGAGGGCAACCGGATCGTTGAGCTGGATGATGAGTCTTTGCGATTGATCGCTCGCGACAGGGCGCGTATCTGCCTTGATTACAACCCCTTGTCCCAGGCGTCTGTTCAGCGACTGGACGCCAATGATCGCTTGGAACCGGTGGATCCGTTTACACCTCAAGAGGGTGATCTGATAATTGCAGATGATCCTCAGCGCGTGCAGGCACTTCGCGCCATCTTGGTAAGGATTGGCAACCAGGTGACCAATGCCAGTGCGCGTCTGCCACAGCATGAGGTGCTGGCTGCACATCTCAATGTGCTTGAGCAGGCCACTACGTTGCGAGAAAGCCTGGAAGAGTGGTGCGGCGACGACCCTGGCCGGCTGGCCTTTGCACGTCGTCTGCTTGCAAGCTGGCTGCCGGAGGTGCCGGGAAGCGTATCGCCTCCACACGAGCGACATTTTTCGCTGCGCATTGACGGTGCGCAAATCGGCTCACTGCCGCAATTCCCAGACACGATAAGCTGGGGGCGGCTGCGATGGCTGCGGCTGGTAAATATCGATTTTTCCAGCGTCTCGCCCAACTATTTCAGCCGCTTCACTAATCTGATTCAGTTGCGGATCAACAACTGCCACCTCAGCGAAGTGCCGGCATGGGTCTGTGACCTGCGCAGGCTGGATGATCTGTCATTGTCCAACAACCAGTTGGTGTCGCTGCCTGAAGGCTTGGAGCGATTGACTGAACTGACGACCCTGTTTCTGAACGACAACCACCTCACCCAAGTGCCCGACGCCTTGCGCGGGCTTGGTCGGCTTCAGCAGTTGGGCCTGGCGAACAACCAGATTGTCGTGAATGTCGCGGGCGCCGCTCGGCTGAACGCATTGTCAGCGCTGAGGATGCTGGACCTGAACAATAACCCGCTCGGGAGCCTACCGACGCTACCGCAAAGCCCTTCACTGGAGAGAGTGGCCGTCGCCAATTGCCAACTGAACGAGTTCCCTTTGGCGCTTATGCGTGAGCACCCTAACGTGGCGCTCAGGCTCGATGGCAATCGCATCAGTGAGTTGAGTGAGGAAGCGGTCCGCTTGATCCGAGCGAACCCTCAGGGCGTAAACCTCCAGCTCAATCCACTGTCTGAAGTCAGCGCGCGTCGGTTGGCGGCTGTCCAGCCAGCGTTGGAACCCGCGCAACCGTCTCAGCCGGAACTACAGCCGGAACCACAGTTGCAAGCTCAGGCTGCACGTGCGCCGGAGCGGGTATTGGTGAGGGTGGCGAACCCGCAGGCTCAGCAACATGGCGTCGAAGCCTCGCGTGATCGGTGGCTGCAAGGCCTGCCCTCGCCACTTCAGCAGCAACGGCAAGCCCAATGGGCACGGCTCACGGCAGAGCCAGGTGTAGAAGATTGGTTGGCGTTCCTGGATGGTTTGAGTCGAACCGCAGATTTTCAACAGGATGTTGAAGCCATACAGGCGCGAGTGTGGAGCCTGATCGACGCCTGTGAATTGAATGAGCGTGTGCGAGGGGCCATTTTTGATGAAGCGCAACGAGACGGGATGGCCGAGAGCTATCTGGCCCAGCTCGATCGGCTTGAGTTCGCCCGGGTTCGCGCGCTGCGCACTGAAGGCCTGCAGGGTGATGATCTTGAGCGTGCCTATGTGCAGTTGGCTCGCGAACAGTTGTCCCTTGTACAAGAAGGCAGGCCTGAAGCACTTATCGAAGCGCTTGCAGCCAGCAGGTACTGGCAGAACTATCTCCAACAGCGTTTTGCTGAGCGGTTGGAATCGCGGCTCTCAGGTTTCCATGCGCGTTTGGATGCGTTGGATGCCATGGCAATCAGTCCAAATGACTTCATGCAACGCGCCGCAGTGCTGGCGGCCGAGCGTAACGCTGTGTTCCATGCGTTGATTCGTGAACTCACCGTTGAAGCGTGCATGCGTCATCCTGCGCAGGAGCGTTAAGTACCGCAGTGGTGAGGGGGAATGCTGGTTATCTCGGGCTTTGACCAACCAGAGAAGCCGCCAATGCCCTCACCACAGCCTCAACCCAACGCAGTGGATACCCTGATCGCCAGTCGCTTGCCGGCCTGGCTTGCCAGCGCATCCGAGGATCACTTGGGCAAACTGCGGGTTAGTCTGCAGCGCCAGCAACGCAGCCAGCACCGCTTGGCTGAGCTGTTTTCCCGTGTAACGCCACTGGACGCTTTCGCCAAGACATTGCTAGACCAGGCACTGAGTGATCGCCAGTTGCCAGCGCTGGAGGTGCGCCAGGTAAAGTTTCGCACCACCACCACCGTACCGATTGCATCGGTGGGCCCTGGCGGGCTGGGGAAGTCGGTGAGCGAGATCGCTGAGGTGAGTTTGCTGACGGCCGCGCTGCACAATTTCAGCGAGCATGAGACACCGCCCTCTGGTGCTTTTCAAACCAGCGTCATCGTCGATGCGCAAGGTCAACCGCAGTCTCTGAGCCCGCAGGCCTATGTAGCGCTTTGCCGAAGTGTGGACGTGGGAGGGCGCTACCAGCGTCACCTTGAATCAATTCTGTTGGGGCCGGGGGATAAGGGCAAGCAGGTGGAGACCCTGCTTGAAGACAGCGCGCGTGCCAACCTGGAGGCTGATGTACGTCTGGCTGTGCTCAAGGGCGAAATTGATGAGCGCCTGTACCTGCAGTTCCTCCCTGTGCTTTCAACGGTGGCCGTGGTGGACTCCGACACTACGCGCCTGTTGCCATTCGATCTGCGTGTGCTGGGCAAGCAGCTGCGCGGTGTGTTGGCTTTCGAAGCGCGGCGAGGGGGGCTGACGAGTGCGCCTCTGGAGGGTGTGGTGCTGTGGGTTCCCGATGACCCCCACGGACCGCTGCAGCGTTTTGCGACGTGGGATGAGCTGTGGCTCGGCCTGGGCCGACGCTGCCAGGCGAAGGGCTACCCAGCCTTCATCCAGCGGTTCATCGGCGAGCGTGACCGCTGTGCCTTCAGCCGCACACTGCGTCGCTTGCTGCAGGCCAGAGCGGGCGCGCTGCCGGTTCAGCTAGACGGTCGTAGCCAAGCGATTGATCGGCCGTTGTTCCCGCATCTGCGAAAAGTCCGCCTCGATACGCTGCTGGACGATGCGCGTGTACTGGCCACGCCAACTGCCGAGGCGGACCAGGCTGAGCGGGAACGACGCATGGGCGACTATGCCAGCGCAGGGTTCGATCTCTTGGGGTTGGCCAGCCTGTTTGTCCCTGTTCTTGGCCTGCCGCTGTTGGGCATCGCTGCCTTGCAGATCGCTGACGAAGTCTATGAAGGTTATGCAGATTGGAAGCTAGGTGACCGTGAAGGGGCGTTGAACCACTTGTGGGGCGTTGCCGAAAACCTGGTTGCCGGCATTGCTGTGGCATCGATTGGGCTCGTGGCGGGACGATTGATCGAGCGTTCGGCGTACGTTGATGGGTTGGTGCCGGTGTTGAAGGCAAACGACGAGGTTCGCCTGATCGATGCCGAATTACCCGGCTACGCGGTGCCGCAGTTGGGGCTGGCCGTTGGCGAGCGTACACGTTTGGCCGGGCAGATACGGCTGCGCACCCATCTGGCGACCTACCAGGTAGTCGAAGATGCGCAAGGCACGGGCTTGCGTATTCAGCACCCCAGCAGACCGAACGCCTACTCGCCCTGGCTCGACAGCAACGGTGAGGGCGGTTGGCGTCATCAGTTGGAAACCCCGCAGCACTGGCAAGGGGCGACGCCGTTGATGCAGCGCTTGAACAGCGCGTGGGCCGCGCTCGACCCCCTGACGGCCGAGCATGTCATGCACACGACCGGATTTGATGAGGCGCGCCTGCGGCGTCTGCACCTTGAGCATGCGCCAGCACCGGCGCGGCTGCATGATGCCTTGCAGCGCTACCAGTTGCATGCGCAGTACCCTGAATTGCACGGCGATGCGTTCGAGCTGCACTTGAGTGGCCTGCAGCGCCCCTTGGAGGCGGCAGAGCAGCTGTTGAAGCGTGACTTCCCCGGGCTTACCCCGCGCTGTGCGCGGGAGATCACCCAGCGCGTCGGGCCTGAAGAGGTGGAGCGCATGATCGGCACACAGCGCGTGCCGCTTGCGCTGGCCAGCGAAGCGCGCTGGCTGTTGCGTGACAGTCGCCTGGACCGTGCCTGCGCAGGCTTCTATCAAGCGGCTGCGGTGAATGCGGACACCGAGCGGTTAGCATTGGGCCTGCTGGCTGATGCGGCGCCATGGGCACAAACTGTCCGGGTCGAGCTGCGCAACGACAGCCTGAGTGGGGACTTGCTCGCCCATATCGGTGCAGAAGGGGCCACTGACGTACGTTACGTCCTCAGGCGTGGCCAGGGTTACCAGGCGTTGCCTGCATTAGGCGGCGCGCTGCCCTTGGGCAGCGAAAATGACAGCCTGTTCCAGGCACTGTGGTGGCACCTCGATGAGGCGCAAAAGCAGGTGCTGGGCGAGGGAGGGCTCACTGGCGAGCAGCTTGGGCATGCCTTGGCCGTGCGGGCCGCGGAGCAACGCGAGCGCGCAGCATCATTGCTAGGCATGGTGAAGAAAGCGGGTGTGATACGTCCGCCTGTGCGCTTGGGCGATGGTCGACTGGGCTACCCGCTGAGTGGCGGCGATGCCCTGCGCTTACCGCGCGGTCAGGTCCTGACCACCGCTGACATACAGGCTCGCCAGTCCATTCGTGCCGGGCTGCACCAGTTGTTTCCGCATCGCCCTGCTCAGGATGTGATGTGGCTGGCGCTGCAACTGTCGCAAAGGCCAGGGCGCACGGTCTGGGCAGCCTTCAGTGAACTGGCCAGGCAGGTCGAACGGCTCGACCTGAGCTTGCGTGCCTGGCGGGGGCAGGCCACGGCCGTGAATTACCATCGCCGTCAGCGCGTTGGGCAAATGATTCGCGAAGCCTGGGAGCCGCATTTCTATGGCCCTGGCGGGGTTGATGAGTTGATCGTACGGAACGAGCCTGTGGGCAACCTGCCCGTGCTGCCAGCAGATCTTCACTTTGGGCACCTGCACAGACTGTGCCTGAGCAATATCGGGCTGAGTGCGCTGGAGGGGGATTTCCTCGGCCGCTTCCCTCAGTTGCGAAGCTTGCAACTGAGTGGCAACCGATTGACTGAGGTGCCCGGGCTAGGCAGCCTGCATCGCTTGATCAGCCTGGATGCGCAGCACAACCGGTTGACCACCCTTGAGGGGGTGCAGCACCTGTCGTCGTTGACCCAACTGATCGTGAACGACAACGCGCTCACAGAGGTGCCCGGTTTGGCAACCCTGACCCGGCTCACGCGCCTGGACCTGCGGCGCAACCAGCTGGCCGCGCTTGATGGTGTGCAGGGCCTGACGCTGCTGACCCAACTGGACCTCAGTGACAACCTGCTGTCAGCACTTCCCGAGCACATTCACCGGTTGATCCGGCTGCAGTACCTTAACCTGAGCAACAACCAGTTCACGTTGCTGCCGGCAGGTATCGATCGCATGGTCGGTCTGACCCAGCTGGAGCTTTCCGGCAATCGCCTTAGCGAGCTGCCGGGCACATTGAGCGGGCTGAGTAGGCTGTTGCAGTTGAACCTGGCTGAGAACAGCATCAGCAGCGTACCTGCGGTGATTGGCAACATGCCTGGCTTGAGGGTCCTCAATTTGCGTGGCAACCAGCTAGATGCGATACCCGAGGGCCTGGAGCGGTTGCGGCAACTCACCGAGCTGTACCTGGCGGACAACCAGATCGTCATCGACGTGGCAGGCGGCCAACGCCTGGAAGCGTTCAGCGAACTGCGAACGTTGAGTTTGAAGGGCAACCCTATAGGCATGATTCCGCCACTGCGCAACCTCGACCACCTGCGCCATCTGTCGCTGCGCTCGACCGGCCTGAGAGAATTCCCCTTGGCGTTTCTGCAGCGTCATACACAGGTGTACGTCGACCTTGCCGACAACCTGATCGTCGAGCTGAGCGAGCGGGCATTGGGGTGGATGCGGCAACACCCCAACCGACTCAACCTGAACAACAACCCCCTGGATGAGCAGGACCTGGCGCGTTGGCGTGCTGCGTGGGCACAGTTTGACACGCTGAGCCAACGCGGCTGACGCCGCTGCGGGCGGGGTGCTTTGCATAGTTACCGCAAGCGCCTCGCTCTACCCTGATGCAATCGCAGCTCCGGCCCAAGGAGCCTGCGATGCCAGATCTACCCTTTGCCAACGACTCCACCGACGCCCTGATCGCCAGCCGCTTGCCCGCCTGGCTGACGACGGCCTCGCTGGAGACCCTCTACGCCCTGCACGAAAGCCAGCGCTGGCAGCAGCAGGTACAGCATGAGCTGCACGGCTTGTTGGCACGGATCACGCCATTGGATGCGTTTGCCGCGCCTTTGCTGCAACACGCATTGCAGGAGCAACACCAGCTGACACTCGATGTGCGCCAGGCCACCCTGCGGCGCAGAACCTTACAGCGTTTTCCTTCATACATTGCCCACATCCCGGATGGGGTCAAAGCGCAGGTCTACCAGCACAGCCTGCTGCAGTCGGCACTGCACAACTTCACCGAGGGCGAAACCCTCGCCACTGGGCTCATGCAGGGGAGTGCGGTGTTGGACAGCGGGGGGCAAGCCCTCGGCCTGTCGCCCAACGCGTTCACCGTATTGTGCCGCTCGCTCGACCTGGGTGGCCAATACCAAGCTTACCTGCGGGGACAGTTGACTCCAGGCGGGGAGGCTGGCCGGCACATCGAAGCGTTGATGGAGGAGGGCTTTCGCGCAAGCCTGGAGGCCGCTCTGCGACAGTCACTGGTCAATGGAGAGATCGTGGCGCATGCCTGTGAGCAATGTGCGCCGCTGCTGGCCGTGGTCGCGACCAAGTCAGCGATCGCCGGGTTCGAGCCGCGGCAGGTCAGGGTGTTTGGCCTACGGGTGCGAGGGGCCGTGGCCTTTCAGGTTCGTCATGCTGACCAGGAGGGCGTGCTGTGTTGGATCCCCGATGACCCTCACGGCCCATTGACCTGGTTCGCCTCCTGGGACTTGCTATTCCTGACCTTGGGCAAACAGTTCCGCTTGCCGAAGTACGTCGAGTTCTTCCAACGATTCATCGGTGAGCGAGACCGAGAAGCCTACACGCGAGCCGTGGACCATGCGTTGAAGCGTGCGGGCCAGAATGCCCCCGTTCAGCTCGACGGCCGCCACGAGGCGATCGAGCTGCCGTTGTTCGAGCACTTGCGCAAGCAACAGATCGATACCCTGCTGGACAACGCCAAGGTGCATGCCGTGCCCACGGCCGCCGTGGATGCCCAGGCGCGGGACCGACGTTTGCATTTCTGCCAGAGCTTTGCTCTGGATGCACTGGGCTTGGCGAGTTTCGCCTTGCCGGTGCTAGCGTTGCCGTTGTTGGGCATTACAGCGCTGCAGGTGGCGGACGAGGTGTACGAGGGGTATGCCGATTGGCAGCTCGGTGACCGCCAGGGCGCACTGGAGCATGCCTATGCCGTGGCCGAGACGCTGATCATGACAGCAGCCAATGTCGGCGCGGGTACTGCCTCGCATCGCTTGGCCCGTGCAGCCGTGGTCGATGAATGGGTCCCCGTACAGACCAGTCAGCACGGGTTGAAACTGTGCGACCCCGAGCTCCCCGGATATGCCGTCGAGGGGCCAGGCGCTCTGGGTCAACTTACCGTGGCAGAGGGGCGAGAGTACCTGCGAACACCGCTAGCAAGGCACTTGACCGAGCTGGACGCTGAATCGCAGGAACGGCACATCCGCCACCCTGTCCGCGCCGATGCCTATGCGCCCTTGCTTGAGGGCAATGATGCCGGTGGCTGGCAGCATGAACTCGAACACCCCCACGAGTGGCAGGGGAGCGCTCAGTTGTTGCGCGACCTGGGCCATGACCTGGCGCACCTTGATGACCAGGTGGCCCATGAAGTGTTGCGCGCAACCGGGCTCGATGAGGGCCGACTGCGCCGGCTGCATGTAGAACATGCACCGCCCCCCGCGCGGCTGCTGGATGCCGTGCAGCGTCATCAACTGCATGACCAGTTGCCCTGGTTGCGGGACGAAGGCTTCGAGCGTCACCTACAGGCGCAGCAAACGCCCCCCACGGCGGACGAAGCCCTGTTGCAGCGTGACTTTCCCGGGCTCACTGTGAACGTGGCCAGGGAGATCATCGAGCATGCTACCGAGGCGCAGGTCGAGCACCTGCAAGCACGCCAGCGCGTCCCGCTGGCCTTGGCCGAGCAGGCGCGCTGGTACCTACGGGATACGCGCCTGGACCGCGCCTGTGCAGGCCTGCTGCAGGCGGCAGCGCTCAATCGCGACAGCGAGCAACTGGCCTTGGCCTTGATTGCCGATCGTGCGCCGTGGCGAGGCGTGCGCATAGAGCTGCGCAGCGGCACGCTGACCGGCGAACGGACCGCCTGGGCGGGTGCACAGGCAGCCACTGAGGTGCGCAGCGTGCTCAGAACGGCCAAGGGCTATCAGGCCCTGGATGCCTACGGGCGCGCCTTGCCCGCGGCCAATGCCGAGGACAGCCTGTTCCAGGCGCTGTTGCTGCAGCTCGACCCGTGGCAGCGGCGGGCCCTGGGTGAAGCCAGCGAGTCCCCGCAGACACTGGCCGATGCCTTGTCGAAGTGGGCCAGCGAGCAGCGCGACAAGGTCGCCACGCTGCTGGGCATGGCGCCCGTCGGGCTAGGCTTCCGGCCACCGGTGCGGCTGGGCGATGGTCGCCTGGGCTACCCCCTGAGCGGCCGTGGCGAAAGCAGCAATCGCGCACTGCGCCGGGGTATTCAGCGGTTGTTTCCCGACTATGACGACAGCGCCCTCGAAGCCTTCAACAATACCGCCCGCGAGCAGGGGCTCACCCCGTGGAACTACTACCTGCGCCTGTGCGAAGAGCAGCGTGCACTGGATCAGGCGCTAGGGCGCTGGCGCCGGCAATCGTCCGGGCCGATCCAATTGATCAGACGCGCACGCATGGCACGGCGGATTCGGCATGCCTGGCAGCGGCGTGTACGTGATGCCAGTGGCAACCCCATACTGGTCCTTGAAGGCACACGGTTGGGCAGCCTGCCCGACCTTCCGCCCGCAGTGAATTTCGATCATGTGACCACGTTGACGCTGCGCAACCTGGAGCTGACTGAGGTCAACGCCGACTTCCTCGCTCGTTTCCCGCGCGTAAACCAACTGGACCTGTCGCGAAACCGGCTGACAGCCATGCCCGACACCTCGCACATGGCGAACCTTGAATGGGTCGATCTCAGTCACAATCGCATCGTTGACGTCAGTGAGGCGCAGGCCCCCTTGCTGCGGGCCAACCCCGACAGCGTGCGTTTACACGGCAACCCGTTGTCTGCGGTTGCGCTTGAGCGTTTAAATGTTGCTCCGCCCCCGCCGGTCGTGGAAAGGGTAAATGAGCATGAACAATGGTTCGAGGGGCTGAGCGAGGCGGAAGCCGCCCGTCGTCGCGGGCAGTGGGAGGCGTTAAGGGCTGAAGCCGACAGCGATGCGTTCTTTGGGTACCTCGCAGAACTGCTGCACGCCGAAGACTTTACTCGGCAAGCGCAGGGTATGCGGCGTCGCGTCGGTGAATTGCTCAATGCCATGTTTCACCATACCCATGTGCGGCGTGCAGTGTTCGAGCAGGCCGCCATTCCGCGCGGGCGGGCCGACCTCGATGTGTTGGTCATCAGGCTGCAAGTTGCCTTGCGCACCGATGGCATGCGTGGTCGGCGAGTTGAGCGTGAGTTGCGCAACCTCGGCCGTGAGCTGTTCAGGCTCGATCAGGTCGACCGCTTTGCCGCACAGCACATCGAGCGCTTGCAAGGGCGGCCAGGCCAACGCGATCAGGACGACATTTACATGGCATTCCGGGTGGGGCTTGCAGAGCCGTTGAGCCTCTATGGCCAGCCGACCTACCTGGACCTTCAGCACGTCGATACAGTAACGCTGGGCGACCTGGCCGAGGCCGAGGCTGCCGTGCACCGGGCCGAGACGCCAGAAGCGCTCAGCCAGTTCCTGGTGCAGCAGACGTTCTGGCAGGACCACGTGCGGGTCGAATACAGCGCGCAGTTTGCAGCCATTCGCCGCAGGTACGGTGCGCGTCTGGCCGCGCTGGTGCCAGAGCCGGGCCAGGACCATGCGCCAAGTGGGCCGGTCAATGCGATCGTCGCCCAGCGCAGGGAAGAGGAGCAGGTACTCACGTTGACCCTTGCGCGTGGCAACCCGTGGAGCTGGTATCGGCTTGAACCCCCGCATGGGCCCGGTACCCTTGCCTATGCACATTTGTCGCGGCAGCTTGAACACAGCCTCGAGGCCTGGCGCGGGCAGCCAAGTGAACCGGAGTATGCGGCGCGGTCGTACGTCGCCGGTGTGCTGCGCGAAGCCTGGCAGTCGAATTACCGTGATGAACTGCCGTCTCTGGGCTCATCCTCCGATGGGTTGGCGGTCAGTTCGCTTCCCGAGCTGCCGGCCGGCATCCAGTTCGAACGCCTGCGCGCATTGTCGCTACGCAACCAGCAGCTTGCCACGCTCAGCGGCGACTTCC
Source organism: Pseudomonas kermanshahensis (assembly GCF_014269205.2). Lineage (NCBI taxonomy): Bacteria > Pseudomonadati > Pseudomonadota > Gammaproteobacteria > Pseudomonadales > Pseudomonadaceae > Pseudomonas > Pseudomonas kermanshahensis. The sequence continues at coordinate 3,704,291 of NZ_JABWRY020000001.1, read as the reverse complement.
TGCGCCGCTTCCCCAACCTGGAGGACGTCGACCTCACAGGCAATCAGCTCTCGACCTTCGAGGGGCTTGAGCATCTGCCACGCCTGCGCAGGTTGTACCTGGGCGGTAATCTGCTCGAGACCTTGGACGGTTTGGGCAATGCCAGGCAACTGACGGACCTGGACCTCAGTGGCAATCAGTTTGTCGAGTTGCCGGCCGGTATCGAGCAGTTGGAGCACCTGGCCAGCCTCGACCTTTCCTTCAATCAAATCGCTGTGCTGGATGACCGCGCAGGGCAACTGCCGAACCTTGAAAACCTGCAGCTGGGTGGCAACCTGCTGAACGATGTGCCACGCAGCCTTGGCAACCTTGCCCGGCTAAGCATCCTCAACCTCAGTGCTAATCGGCTGACCCGCGTACCGGAACAACTGAATGGCCTCGGCCGCTTGACCCGTCTGGATCTGCGCGACAACGCGATTGTTTTGGACGCCCAAAGCGAGTTGCGGCTGGAATGGTTCTCCCGGTTGCAAGTCCTGAGCCTGGAGGGTAACCCGTTGGGCATGGCGCCTAGGCTGCACTACAACGTGCAACTGCGCTACTTGTCGCTACGCGCGACCGGCTTGCGCAGTGTGCCCCTGGCGTTGCTGCAGCGTCATCCCGACATGGTCGTGGACTTGCGTGGCAACCGTATCGCGGCACTGAGCGAGGAGGCGCTCGGCTGGATAGAGGCCCATCCGGAGACCGTAAATCTTGAGCAGAACCACTTAAGCGAGGCGGTCATGGCGCGGGTGCGCAATGCGCTGGCGCGTCTGCAAGCAGAGTGGGCGCGGGCGGCAGAAGCGGGGGAGGTGAGCGTGACCAGGAAGCCACCGGGGCGCAGGGGCTGACGGGCGGTGGTTGAAGAGGGGTGTGCAACAACGCCCCTGACCCGCCAGAGCGCGGGCCAGGGGTGATGAAGATCAGCGGCGGCGGAACAGCGGCAGCGGCTGGTCGGCGGCGGCCTGGTAGGTCACCGAGAAGTCCTTCAGGCTTTGCAGAGCGTCTTCCGGGTCCTTGTCGGCACGGATGGCAAACGCATCGAAGCCACAACGGGCCATGAAGAACAGCTGGTCGCGCAGCACGTCGCCTATGGCGCGCAGCTCACCGGTGAACTTGTAGCGGTCACGCAGCAGGCGCGCGTTGGAATAACTGCGCCCGTCGGTGAACGCCGGGAAGTTCAAGGCGATGACCTGGAAGTGCTGCACGTCTTCGCCGATCTCTTCCGCTTCTTCGTCGCTGTCCAGCCAGATGCCCAGGCCGCCGTCGCGGGCCTTGAGCACGTGGGCATGGTCGCGCCACAGTTGCAGCGGGACGATGTAGTCGTCGCAGTTGGTCAACTCGTCGAACGACGTTTCCTTGGGCAGCAGGTGCCAGGTTTCGTCGACGATCTGGTTGTTTTTAATGATTCGCTGCATAGACGCGTTCCTTGAAGGGGTCGATGCCGATACGCTGGTAGGTGTCGATGAAACGCTCTTCCTCGGTACGCTGTTCTACGTACACGGCGATCAGCTTTTCAATCACATCGGCCATGGCGTCCTGGGCGAAGGATGGGCCGAGGATCTTGCCCAGGCTCGCGTCACGCGCAGCGTTGCCGCCCAAGGACACCTGGTAGAACTCCTCGCCTTTCTTGTCCACGCCGAGGATGCCGATGTGGCCCACGTGGTGGTGGCCGCAGGCGTTCATGCAACCGGAGATGTTCAGGTCGATCTCGCCGATGTCGAACAGGTAATCCAGGTCGTCGAAACGGCGCTGGATGGATTCGGCGATCGGGATCGACTTGGCGTTGGCCAGCGAGCAGTAGTCACCGCCCGGGCAGCAGATGATGTCGGTCAGCAGGCCGATGTTCGGCGTGGCGAAGCCACCTTCGCGCAGCTCCAGCCACAGGGCGTGCAGCTGGCGTTGCTCAACGTCGGCGAGGATGATGTTCTGCTCGTGCGAGGTGCGCAGGAAGCCGAAGCTGTAGCGCTCGGCGAGGTCCGCCACGGCGTCCAGTTGCTTGTCGGTCAGGTCGCCAGGGGCAACGCCGGTAGGCTTGAGCGACAAGGTCACGGCCACATAGCCAGGGCGCTTGTGGGCGCGGGTGTTGCGCGAGCGCCAGCGGGCGAAACCTGGGGCTTCGGCGTCTTGGGCGCTGTAGTCGACGTTGTCCAGGGCCAGGTAGTCCGGGTCGACGAAGTGGCGCGAAACACGCTGTACTTCCTCTTCGGTCAGGGTGCTGTTGCCGCCGCGCAGGTGGACCATTTCGGCCTCGACCTTTTCGGCGAACACTTCAGGCGTCAGCGCCTTGACCAGGATCTTGATCCGCGCCTTGTACTTGTTGTCACGGCGACCGTAACGGTTGTACACGCGCAGGATGGCGTCCAGGTAGCTGATCAGGTCCTGCCAAGGCAGGAACTCGTTGATGAACGAGCCGACCACCGGGGTACGCCCCAGGCCGCCGCCAACCAGCACACGGAAGCCCAGCTCGCCCGCTTCGTTGCGCACCGGCTCCAGGCCGATATCGTGCACTTCGATGGCCGCGCGGTCTTCTTTCGAGCCGTTGATGGCGATCTTGAACTTGCGCGGCAGGTAGGCGAATTCCGGGTGGAAGGTGGTCCACTGGCGGACGATCTCGCACCAAGGGCGCGGGTCGATGATTTCATCTGCGGCAACACCGGCGAACTGGTCGGTGGTGGTGTTGCGCAGGCAGTTGCCGCTGGTTTGGATCGCGTGCATCTGCACGGTGGCCAGTTCGGCGAGGATGTCTGGGATGTCTTCCAGCGCCGGCCAGTTGAACTGCACGTTCTGGCGGGTGGAAATGTGGGCGTAGCCCTTGTCGTAGTCGCGAGCGATCTTGGCCAGTGTGCGGACCTGGCGCGCGTTCAGCTGGCCATAAGGCACGGCGACACGCAGCATCGGGGCGAAACGTTGGATATAAAGGCCGTTCTGCAGGCGCAGAGGGCGGAATTCTTCTTCGCTCAGCTCCCCGGCCAGGTAGCGGCGGGTCTGATCACGGAACTGCTTGACGCGGTCCTCGATGATCCGCTGATCGTACTCGTCGTATACGTACATAAAAGTCCTGTCTCAGGCTGCATGCAGCTATTCGCGCGCACGGCCGCGCACTCCGGTTCGGAGCTGGGGAACGATATCAGAGTGTGTTTATGCGCTAAAGTGATGTTTTTGCATATGAAAAGAACCAAACGAACTAAGTGAGACTGACTGGCATTTGTTCGTCCGCGTGTGCCGTGGGTTTATACTCGCGGGTTTGTTGCAAGGGGTGTTACCGCATGCTCAAGGCGCTTTGCCAAAGCTTGTGCCTGAGCCTGCCGTTGGCAGCCAATGCGCAGGCTGCTTCCGTCGTGTTCCTTAACCCAGGCTTGTCCACCGAGACATTTTGGGTCAGTTATGCACGCTTCATGCAGGCCGCGGCTGACGACCTGGGCATGACGCTGCGGGTCGAGTACAGCGAGCGCAATGCCGAGCGAACGCTGAGCCAGGCACGGGCGCTGCTCAAGGGCCCGCAGCGGCCGGACTATCTGGTGCTGGTCAACGAACAGTATGTGGCGCCGGAAATCATCCGCCTGTCGAAGGGGACCGGGGTCAAGCTGTTTCTGGTCAACAACGGGCTGACGGCCAGCCAGGCACAAAGCATCGAGGCGCAGCCCGAGAAGTACCCCCAGGTGCTGGGCACGCTGACCACCAACGACGAGCAGGCCGGTTACCAGATGCTGCACCAGATGGTTGCCTTGCTCCCGCGCACTGACGGGCCGGTGGACCTGGTGGCCTTCGCTGGGGTCAAAACCACACCGGCCTCGCAGCAGCGTGAAGCGGGCATGCGCCGCGCATTGGCCGACTTCCCTCAGGTGCGCCTGCGCCAGGTGGTGTATGGCGGCTGGAGCCGTGAGCGCGCCTTCGAGCAGGCGCGTGTGTTGCTGCAGCGTTACCCGAACACCACGCTTGTGTGGTCGGCCAACGATGAGATGGCCTTCGGCGCCATGCAGGCATTCGAGGCGGCTGGGCGCATGCCAGGGCGCGATGCCGTGTTCAGCGCCGTCAACAGTTCGCCCGAGGCGTTGCGGGCGCGGGTCGACGGGCGCCTTGGGGTGTTGATGGGTGGGCACTTCACTTTGGGCGGCTGGGCCATGGTCATGCTGCACGACGATGCGCGCGGGCTGGTGGTCAATCGCGATGGCCTGCGTGAGCACAGCGTGCCCGCGCTGCAGTCGATTGATCAGGCAAAGGCGCGACGCTGGCTCAAGTTGCTCGAGCAGGCTGATCATGGTGTCGATTTTCAGCCCTACAGCGCTGAAGGGCGCCCGGCTGACTACACGTACCCGTTTCTGACCGCACCGATGGATTACTGAACGCATTGCCACTCGGCGGCGTTGGCGGGATGCAGGCCTTGCCAACGCCTGAGCATCGCCCGTCGCCGGACAAAAGACCTTGCTTGAGGAAAGGGCATTGCTCGTCTTAACTGCTGTGGGTGTAGTGCATTCCCATAACCACAACAAGAGGCAATGCAATGGGAAACTCAACCAAGGTCCGCAAAGCTGACAGCAGTGTCGATGCCTGGGCGATTCTTTGCTTGATCGTCCTGGTGGTGGTCACCGCCGTGTATTGGGTCAGCCACCAGTAGACTTCCATTCAGACCGTGATGCAGCCAAGACGCCTGCGGGAGGGATTCCCGCAGGCGTTTTCATGGGCTCAACGCGCGGTCATGTGCATGGCCAATTGCACCAAGCCGATCAGTATCAGAATGAACAGCAGGGTAAACACGGTACCCATCGCAATGAAATGGCTGGCTTTGCCGTGGGTGAAATCGCGTGCGCGGTTCTTGCCGCTCTGCACACCGAAGGCGGCGGCGAGGATGCTGTGCAGCATTTGCCAGAAGGTAGGGGGCTTGCCTTGGCTTGAGTCGTCCATGGGGGCTCCTGGGTATTCGGAGGCAATCAGGGACAGTGTAGGCAATGGAAGGGATGTTGGCTTTGCTGGCCTCTTCGCGGGCAAGCCCGCTCCCACAGGAGGGCGCGCGCCCGCGAAGAGGCCAGTCAGGCTAGAACGGTCTTAGCTGTCGTACCCAAGGTTAGGCGCCAACCACCGCTCACTCACGCTCACCGCCTGGCCTTTACGCGCGCTGTAGCTGTCGATCTGGTCCTTGTCGACCTTGCCCACGGCAAAGTACTGCGCCTGCGGGTGGGCAAAGTACCAGCCGCTGACCGCCGCCGCCGGGAACATCGCAAAGTGTTCGGTCAGGAACACGCCGCTTGGGCCTGTCTCGCCAATGGCCGTGCCGTCGAGCAGGCGGAACAGGGTTTCTTTCTCGGTGTGGTCCGGGCAGGCCGGGTAGCCGGGGGCAGGGCGGATGCCGCTGTACTGCTCCTTGATCAACGCTTCGTTATCCAGGTGCTCGTCGCGGGCGTAACCCCAGTGCTCTTTACGCACCTGCTCGTGCAGCCATTCGGCGCAGGCTTCGGCCAGGCGGTCGGCCAAGGCCTTGACCATGATCGAGCTGTAGTCATCGCCCTTGTCCTGGTAGGCCTTGGCCACTTCCTCGGCGCCGATGCCTGCGGTGGTGATGAAGCCGCCGACGTAGTCGGTGACGCCGCTGTCTTTGGGTGCGACGAAGTCGGCCAGCGACCAGTTTGGCTTGTTGTCAGGCTTGATGGTCTGCTGGCGCAGGTGGTGCAAGGTGGCCAGGGGCTGGCCGTCATCGCCATAGACCTCGATGTCGTCATCGGCGACCTGGTTGGCCGGCCAGAAACCGAACACGGCGCGGGCACTGATCAGCTTCTCGTCGATCAGTTTGTCGAGCATCTCGCGGGCGTCCTTGTACAGCGACGTCGCGGTTTCGCCGACCACTTCGTCGGTGAGGATGCGCGGGAATTTGCCGGCCAGGTCCCAGGAGATGAAGAACGGTGTCCAGTCGATGTACTCGGCCAGGGTGCGCAGGTCGATGTCTTCCAGCACCTTGACGCCGGTGAAGGTAGGCACGGCTGGCTGGTAGCTTGCCCAATCATACTGCGGCTTGGCCGCGATGGCCTTGGCGTAGCTCAGGCGCTCGGTGCGGGCACTGCGGTTGGCGGTGCGCTCGCGCACGTCGACGTAATCCTGGCGGGTTTTCTCGACGAAGCCGGGCTTGAGCTCCTTGGACAACAATTGGGTCGCCACGCCGACGGCGCGCGAAGCGTCGGTGACGTAGATCACCGCGTCGTTGCTGTACTTGGGTTCGATCTTCACCGCCGTGTGCGCCTTGGAGGTGGTCGCGCCACCGATCATCAGCGGCAGGTTGAAACCCTGACGCTGCATTTCGCGGGCAACGTGGACCATCTCGTCCAGCGACGGGGTGATCAGGCCAGACAGGCCGATGATGTCGCATTTCTCGTCGCGTGCGGTCTGCAGGATTTTCTCGGCCGGCACCATCACGCCCAGGTCGACGATGTCGTAGCCGTTACAGCCCAGCACCACGCCGACGATGTTCTTGCCGATGTCGTGCACGTCGCCCTTGACCGTGGCCATCAGGATCTTGCCCTTGGCTTCGGGCTTGTCGCCTTTTTCGGCTTCGATGAACGGGATCAGGTGCGCCACGGCCTGCTTCATCACGCGCGCCGACTTGACCACCTGCGGCAAGAACATCTTGCCGGCACCGAACAGGTCGCCGACCACGTTCATGCCGCTCATCAGCGGGCCTTCGATGACTTCGATCGGGCGCGCGCACTGCTGGCGGCACTCCTCGGTGTCTTCGACGATGTGCGCGGTGATGCCTTTGACCAGGGCATGTTCCAGGCGTTTGCCGACCGGCAGCGAGCGCCAGGCTTCGTTTTCGACTTCCTTGGTGGCGCCGCCGCCTTTGTAGTCGTCGGCGATGGCCAGCAGGGCATCGGTGCCTTCCGGGGTGCGGTTGAGCACCACGTCCTCGACCTTGTTGCGCAGGTCGGCCGGGATTTCGTCGTAGATTTCCAGCTGGCCGGCGTTGACGATACCCATGGTCAGGCCATTGCGGATGGCGTGGAACAGGAACACCGAGTGGATCGCTTCACGCACCGGGTTGTTGCCGCGGAACGAGAACGACACGTTGGACACACCACCCGAGCTCAAGGCGTGGGGCAGGTGGTCGCGGATGTAGGCGCAGGCTTCGATGAAGTCGACAGCGTAGTTGTTGTGCTCTTCGATGCCGGTGGCGACGGCGAAGATGTTCGGGTCGAAGATGATGTCTTCCGGCGGGAAGCCGACTTCGTTGACCAGGATGTCGTAGCTGCGCTTGCAGATTTCCTTCTTGCGCGCGGCGGTGTCGGCCTGGCCGACCTCATCGAAGGCCATCACCACCACGGCGGCGCCGTAGCGCTTGCACAGGCGGGCGTGGTGCTTGAACTGCTCGACGCCTTCCTTCATGGAAATCGAGTTGACGATGCCCTTGCCCTGGATGCACTTGAGGCCTGCCTCGATCACTTCCCACTTGGAGGAGTCGATCATGATCGGCACGCGGGAGATGTCCGGCTCGCCAGCGATCATGTTGAGGAAGCGGACCATGGCGGCCTGGGAGTCGAGCATCCCTTCGTCCATGTTGATGTCGATTACCTGGGCACCGGCTTCGACCTGTTGCAGGGCCACTTCCAGTGCTTCGGTGTAGTTCTCTTCGCGGATCAGCCGGGCGAACTTGGCGGAACCGGTGATGTTGGTGCGCTCGCCCACGTTGACGAACAGCGACTGGCGGTCGATGGTGAACGGCTCCAGACCCGACAGGCGGCAGGCCTTGGCGATCTCCGGGATCTCACGTGGCTTGTACTTGGCAACCGCCTCGGCGATGGCCTGGATGTGGCCTGGGGTGGTGCCGCAGCAGCCGCCGATGATGTTGAGGAAGCCGCTGGCAGCGAACTCCTCGACCACCGCGGCCATTTCGGCCGGGGTTTCGTCGTACTCACCGAAGGCGTTGGGCAGGCCGGCGTTGGGGTGCGCCGAGACGTGAGTGTCGGCCTTGGTCGACAGCTCTTCCAGGTACGGGCGCAGGTCCTTGGCGCCGAGGGCGCAGTTGAGGCCGACGGAAATCGGCTTGGCGTGGCGCACCGAGTTCCAGAAGGCTTCGGTGGTCTGGCCCGACAGGGTGCGGCCCGAGGCGTCGGTGATGGTGCCGGAGATCATGATCGGCAGTTCGACGTTGTCATCCTCGAACACCTGTTGCACGGCGAAGATCGCGGCCTTGGCGTTGAGGGTGTCGAAGATGGTTTCGATCAGGATCAGGTCAGCGCCGCCCTCGATCAGGCCGCGGGTGGCCTCGATGTAGTTTTCTACCAGTTCGTCGAAGGTGACGTTGCGGTAGCCGGGGTCGTTGACGTCCGGGGAAATCGAGCAGGTGCGGCTGGTCGGGCCCAGTACGCCGGCGACGAAGCGCGGTTTGTCCGGCGTCTCCAGGGTCTTGGCGTCGGCCACCTGGCGGGCGATGCGCGCGCCTTCGACGTTCAGCTCGTAGACCAGCGATTCCATGCCGTAGTCGGCCTGGGAAATCTGCGTGGCGTTGAAGGTGTTGGTTTCGAGAATATCGGCGCCAGCGTCCAGGTAGGCTTTCTCGATCGCGGCGATGACATCGGGGCGGCTGAGCAGCAACAAGTCGTTGTTACCTTTCACATCGCTTGGCCAATCAGCAAAGCGCGTGCCACGATAGTCGTGTTCCTCGAGGCGATAACTTTGGATCATAGTACCCATGCCGCCGTCGAGGATCAGGATGCGCTCTTTGAGTGCGTGCTGGAGTGCTTGGAGACGAGCGCTGCGGTCGGACATAGGAACTACCTGGTCGGGCGAATATCAGAAGGTGCCGAATCATAACAAAGCTGCGCGGTTTTTAGGCGCACTGCCCATTTGCATGAATTTAGCTCATGTTGGCACACAAGCACCCAAGGACGACCAGGCAATCGTGATGGCTTTCAAGAACCAGGACTTTCCGCACATGGTGCATCGTTGTATTCGTGCTTGGGCGGGCGTTTTCGCCTTGCTCATCAGTGGCGCGACCTTCGGGCAGGCTGCCCAATCGAGCCCGGCTATTTCCTACACCCGGGATATCCAGCCGATATTCACCGAGAAGTGCGTGGCCTGCCATGCCTGCAACGACGCGGCCTGCCAGCTCAAGCTGGAAAGCCCTGAGGGCGCGGTGCGGGGAGCGACCAAGGTGCCGGTGTACCAAGGTGACCGCAGCGCGGCGGTGCCGACCACGCGGCTGTTCTACGACGCCCACAGCGAGGGCGAGTGGCGCAAGAAGGGCTTCTACTCGGTGCTCGACGGCCAGGGCAGCCAGGCCGCGCTGATGGCGCGCATGCTCGAGCTGGGGCACAAGACGCCGCTTACGCCCAATGCCAAGCTGCCCGAGGACATCGTCCTGGGCATCAACCGCAACAACATGTGCCCTTTGCCCCATGAGTTCGACGCCTACGCCGGCGCGCACCCTAAAGAAGGCATGCCACTGGCGGTCACCGGCCTGACCGACCAGGAGTACACCACCCTGCAACGCTGGCTGGCGGCTGGCGCGCCGGTGGAGTACCAGCCGATTCAGCCGAGTGCGGTCGAGGCCAAGCAGATCGCCGACTGGGAAGAGCTGCTCAACCGCCCGGGTTCGACCGAGGCCCTGGTGGGCCGCTGGCTTTACGAGCACCTGTTCCTTGCGCACATCTACTTCGTCGGCGGCGAGCAGGGCCACTTCTTCCAGTGGGTGCGTTCCCGCACGCCCAGTGGCCAGCCGGTCGACGTGATCGCGACCCGACGCCCCAACGACCCGCCAGGTACCGACTTTTACTACCGGCTGATGCCGGTGCAGGGTGTGATCGTGCACAAGACGCACATCACTTACCCAATGGGGCCGCAGAAGCTCAAGCGGGTCAAGCAACTGTTCTACGCGGGGGACTGGCATGCCTCGGCGCTGCCAGGCTATGGCCCGCGCCACCGGGCCAACCCGTTCGAGACCTTCGAGGCGATCCCGGCGGTGGCGCGTTACCAGTTCATGCTGGATAACGCCGAATACTTCGTGCGCACCTTCATCCGTGGCCCGGTGTGCCGTGGGCAGATTGCAACCGACGTGATCCGCGATAACTTCTGGGCGCTGTTCCAGGAGCCGGCCCACGACCGCTACATCACCGATGCCCAGTACCGTGGCGAGGCCACGCCGCTGCTGGCCATGCCGGGGCAGATCGACGACGTGGGCAGTGTGCTGGGCCTCTGGCATGCCTACCGCGACAAGCGCAACGAATACGAAAAACTGCGCCGCGAAGCCTATGCCGAAATGCCGGCGCCGGGTTGGTCGACGCTGTGGGCCGGTAACGACAATGCTCTACTGAGTATCTTCCGCCACTTCGACAGCGCCTCGGTGACCAAGGGCCTGATCGGGGATGTGCCGCTCACCGTGTGGCTGTTCGACTACCCCTTGTTCGAGCGCACTTACTACCAGTTGGCCGTCAACTTCGATGTATTCGGCAACGTTTCGCACCAGTTGCAGACCCGCCTGTACTTCGACCTGATCCGCAATGGCGCGGAGGTCAACTTCCTGCGCCTGATGGCGGCCGACCAGCGTGGCGCGATCCTCAGTGACTGGTATCAGAACAGCGGCAAGGTGAAGATGTGGCTCGATTACGAGGACATCGACACTGACACCCCAAGCGGTATCAAGCTGGACCCGGCGAACCCAAAACGCGACTTCGGGCTCAAGCTGGTGCAGCGTACCGGCAGCCTGAATGCGGCACCTGACCCGATCAACCGCTGCCAGGGGGCGTACTGCTCGCGGCCGCAGATGAACGAGGCGTTCCGCAATGTCGAGCAGTCGCTCAGCCGCCTGGTGTCGCGCCCGGCTGCCGGGCTCAAGGTCATCAACCAGCTGCCTGAAGCGACGATGCTGCGTATCGAGGGGCCTGGCGGCCAGCGCCAGGTGTACAGCCTGCTGCGCAACCGTGCGCACAGCAACGTTGCCTTCCTGCTGGGCGAGGCCTACCGCTATCAGCCTGGGCTGGACACCCTGACCTTGTACCCGGGCGTGCTCAGCAGCTACCCGAACTTCATCTTCAACATGCCGGCCGGGGATGTGCCCGAGTTTGTCGAGGACATGGAGTATGCGCGTGATGATGCTGGCAAATTCGAGCGCATCGTCATGCGCTGGGGCGTGCGCCGCAGCCATCCGCAGTTCTGGCAGTACTTCCATGACCTTAATAGCTACATCAAGGAGACCCAGCCGGTGGAGGCGGGTGTGCTGGACATGAACCGCTACGAGAACCTCTGATCGGTCAACCTGACCTTTCCGAAACAACTGCGGTCGGAAAGGTTGGGTGGTCTTGATCGATTGCAAGGGGGCTGCTTTGCAGCCCTTCGCGGGTGAACCCGCTCCCACAGGGATAGCGCTCGCCTCTGCACTCGGTCAGCGGCCTCAATGCACCGGCAATCGCAGGGTATTTCATGCTGTATTCGCTTCAGGCACTGCGGGCGTTCGCCGCCTGGGTGGTGGTCTGCCACCATTTCATGCAGATCTTCTTCGACTTCAAGGCCAGCGGGCCCATCGGCCAACTGCTTACCGACCGGGGCGCTGTCGGCGTCGACATCTTTTTCGTCATCAGCGGCCTGGTTATTTACCTCTCCACCCGCGACAAAACCATCGAACCCCGCCAGTTCTTGCTCAACCGGGTGCTGCGTATCGTCCCGGCGTACTGGTTTTACACCTTGGTCATGGCGGGCCTGCTGCTGGCGGCCAGCCGCTGGATGCCGCACCAGGAATTCGACTGGCACCACCTGCTGTTATCGCTGCTGTTCGTGCCTGCGGAAAACCCCGGCGGGTATGGCCTTTATCCGACCTTGAACGTGGGCTGGACGCTGAACTTCGAGATGTTCTTCTACCTGCTGTTCGGCCTGGCATTCCTGGTCCGCCAGCGCCATCAGGTGCTGCTGGTCACTGTCGCGCTGCTGCTGGTGAGTGAAGTGCTGGGGCGGCTGGGTGTGCTCAGCCGCTTCTACAACAACGACATCATCTATGAGTTCCTGCTCGGCATCGGCCTGGGTGTGCTGTATCGGCGAGGCCTGATCCGCCAGGGCACCTGGATGCCCCTGGCGTTGCTCGCGGTGGCGGGGTATGCCATCTATCACCTCGACGCCTCCCAGCGCCTGCTGCATTGGGGTCTGCCGAGCGCGCTGGTGGTGCTGGCCTTTGTCTCCCTGGAGCCGGTGTTTGCGGGTAATCGGCTGCTCAAGGCGCTGGGTGACTGTTCGTATTCGGTCTACCTGATTCACGTGCTGGTGCTGTATGCCGGCTGGTTCGCCAGCCAGCGGCTGCACCTGAACCCGTACCTGGTGTTTGCCCTGTGCGTGCCGTCCATTGGACTAATGTCGTGGTTCAGCTACCAGTGGCTGGAGCGCGGCCTGTACCGACGAATGCAGGCCTGGCTGGCGGCGCCACGGGGGCAGGCGCCGGTGTACGCGCTTTCCCGAGTCAAATACTAGGACTTTGTACAAGGGCCAGGTTGGCGTACACTTGGCCGCAAGTCTGTGAGGAACTTCCATGAGCGCTATAACCATTACCGACGCCGCCCATGATTACCTGGCCGATCTGCTCTCCAAGCAGAATACGCCCGGCATCGGCATCCGCATTTTCATCACCCAGCCAGGCACCCAGTACGCAGAGACGTGCATTGCCTACTGCAAGCCGGGCGAAGAGAAGCCTGACGACACCGCCGTGGGTCTGAAGAGCTTCACCGCTTACCTCGATGCAGTCAGCGTACCTTTCCTGGAAGACGCCCTGGTCGATTACGCCACCGACCGCATGGGCGGCCAGCTGACCATCAAGGCGCCGAACGCCAAGGTGCCGATGGTCAACGAGGACAGCCCGATCAACGAGCGTATCAATTACTACCTGCAGACCGAGATCAACCCGGGCCTGGCCAGCCATGGCGGCCAGGTAAGCTTGGTGGACGTGGTCGACGACGGCATCGCTGTGCTGCAGTTCGGCGGCGGTTGCCAGGGCTGCGGCCAGGCCGACGTGACCCTGAAGGAAGGCATCGAGCGCACCCTGCTCGAGCGTATTCCGGAGCTCAAAGGTGTGCGCGACGTGACCGACCACACCCAGAAGGAAAACGCGTACTACTGATACCAGGGTTCGCCGCTTCCTTAGCAACAAACTGTTACGAGTTCAACCCCTGCGACAACAGGCCGCAGCCCGTATTCAAAGGGCTGCAGGCCATCTGCGCCTTCGTCGGGTAGAAGCACTTGGGGTGTCATGTAAGAATGCCCCGGTTTTTCGGCTGGCCCGTCCCAAGGGCCGGTACCTTTCCTGTAAAGGATGGCCTGTAAAGGATAGTTCCATGAATGATCTGTATACCCGGCGCGCGGTTGTCGCCGGGATGGGCGTTCTCGGGCTTGGCCTGCTGGCTGGCTGCAGCCCGGCCCGGGGTCTTGAGTTCAAGTACGGCAAGAACATGAGCAACGAAATCCTTGGGCGCAAGTTCAACCTCAAGGACCCCCAAGGCAACCCGCGTACCCTGTCGAGCTTCTACGGCAGCATGCCAATGATTTTCTTCGGCTTCACCCAGTGCCCGGCGGTCTGCCCGACCACGCTGGCGCGGGCGGCGCAAATCAGGCAGTTGCTCAGGGGTCGCGACCGTGACTTGTTCCAGGTGGTGTTCATTACCCTGGACCCGGAGCGCGACACCCCCGAAGTGCTCGACGCCTATGTCAAAGCGTTCGACCCCTCGTTCACCGCGCTGACGGGCACCCCCGAAGAAATCGCCGAGGTGGCTAAAGAGTTCAAGGTGTTCTACGAGAAGGTCCCGGCCGGTGATACCTACACCATCTCTCATTCGTCCACCAGCTACGTCTACGATACGCGTGGCACCCTGCGCCTGAGCCTGGGTCATTCCCTGAATGCCAAGGAATGCGCTGAAGACCTGGTCACCCTGATGGAGATTTGCTAATGGCTGTTTCACTGCAACCGATCAAACGCGGCCTGGCCGCCATCGCCCTGCTGGGCTTTGCCCTGCCAGCCCTGGCCCAGACCGACGTGAGTGATGCCTGGGTCCGCGCCAGCGTGCCGCACCAGCAGTCCACCGGTGCCTTCATGACCCTCACGGCCAGCAGCGACAGCAAGCTGGTGGGCGTTGAATCGCCTGTGGCCAAGACCGTGCAAGTGCATGAAATGACCATGAACGGCGACGTGATGGGCATGCGTGAGGTCAAGGCCGTCGAGTTGCCGGCTGGCAAAGCAGTCACCCTGGATCCGAACGGCCTGCACGTGATGCTGATGGGGTTGAACCAGCAGGTGAAAGAAGGCGAGCAGGTGCCGCTGACCCTGGTCATCGAAGATGCCAAGGGCGGCAAGGAAAGGCTTCCGGTGCAAGCGCCAGTGCGTCCGCTCACCGAGGCAGGCGGTGGGCATGACCACATGCACATGAAACACTGATTCATCTGGGGCCGCGCATAGCGGCCCCAGTTCATTCAGCTACGAAAACGCGGCAATGGCCTGTCGAGGGTCAGCGAGGTCAAGGTCTTGCGTACCTGGGCTTCGTCGGCCTCCAGGGCCTTTAGGCTCGCGCGGATCTTGCCGGCGGCGGGCACATCGCCCTGCCGGTCGATCCAGTCGGCAATCTCCTTGCAGGCACTGCTCAGGCAGGCCTGACGCTGGTTCATCAGCGATATGAGGGTGGTGAGCTCTCTTTCGGACATGGCAGGATCCTCCAATTCAGCCCTGTCAGTGTAGCAGTGGCCAGCAAGCTTGCCTGGGGCCGGGTGTCGCACGGGGTCAGCCTGGCAGGCAGGCGCTGCGGTATGCCCCTGGGGTTACCCCATATGCCTGCTTGAACTGCCGGCTCAAGTGGCTCTGGTCGGCAAACCCAAGCGCAAACGCCACCTCCGAAGCCGCCTGGCCGTGTTTCAAAAACTCACGGGCACGGGCCAGGCGCCGTTGTTTGAGCCAGGCATGGGGCGGCAGGCCGGTGGCCTGGCGAAACACCCGGGCGAAGTGGAAGGGCGACAGGTTGACCGCCGCCGCCAGGGCTTCAAGCGATGGCGGGTCGGCCAACTGGCTCTCCAGCAGTTCACGGGCGCGAGCCACCGCCTGTGGCTCATGGCCGGGTGCAGCGGGTTCGGCGCATTGCCCATGGCGTTGCACCAGGGCCAGCACGGCATGGCGCCAGGCGGTCTGCTGTTCCAGGGCACTGGCTGCTGCTTCGGATAATTGGTGCAGCTGGCTGAAGGCGAGCGCCAGGGCCGGATCCTGGATCACACTGTCCTTGAAGGTGGGCATGCCGTGGCGGCCCAGTTCCAGCTCCTCCAGCACGCCCGTTACCCGCTCATGTTCTGGGTAGAAACCGCGGTAGCGCCAGCCGGCTTCGTGGGCCGTGGCGCCGGTGTGCAGTTCGTCGGGGTTGATCAACACCATGCTGCCCACCGGGGCCAGGTGTTCGCTGCCGCGATGCCAGAAGCGCTGGGCGCCCGACTCGATCACGGTGAACACGTAGCCTTCATGCACGTGCGGGGCGAAGCGCTGCTGGAAATACCGCGCGTGCAGCATTTCGACGTCGCCCAGCGCCGGCGCCTGCCACAGGTGCGTCTGCTCGCGCAGGGGCGTGGTCATGGCAGCCAGCTGCGCAGGAGGAAGAAAATCAACATGCTCACCAGCATGCTCAGCAACACACTGCGGGTCAACAGCACCAAGATGACGGCCACCACCGAGCCCAGCAGATAAGGGTTGAGCAGGCTCAGGTTCAGCTGGTGGTCAGGCATGAAAATGATCGGCCCGCAGATGGCGGTGAGCATGCCCGGCACCGCGAAGCCCAGAAACTGCCGGGCATTGGAACTCAGGCGCAAGGGCAGGCGTGGTTCAAGAAACGCATAGCGATTGAGAAACACGATGGCGCCCATGGCGAAAATCAGTAACCAGGTCATGCGCGGCCTCCAAAGCACTTCTGGCAAATGAAGCCGGCGCCCATGCCGAGCAAGCCAGCGGCCACCAGGGCGGTTTCCCAGTGCCAGGCACTGAACAGGACCGAGCAGAACAGCGACACGGCCACGCACACCACCGTGGCCAGGTTGCGCACCAGTGGCGCGATCAGGGCGACGAAGGTGGCGACAATCGAGAAGTCCAGGCCCAACTGGTCGAGGTGCGGAATGTTCTGGCCAAGGACGATGCCTGCCAAGGTAAACAGGTTCCAGGCGATGTAGAAGGTCAGGCCCACACCCAGCGCATACCAGCGATTGAACTGCTGCTGGTCATAATGGCTGGTCAGGGCGAAGAACTCGTCGGTCAGCAAAAAGCCCAGGCCCAATCGCCAGCGCAGCGGCTGGTTCGACAGCACCGGGCGCATGGACAGGCCGTACAGCAGGTGCTGCGATGTCAGCAGCAAGGTGGTGAGCAGGATCGACGCCAGGTTGGCACCGCCCTTGAGCATGCCGATTGCCACCAGTTGTGCGGCACCGGCAAAGACGATGGCCGACAGCCCCTGGCCTTGCCAGGCGCTGAGGTTGGCCTCGATGGCCATGGAGCCGGCCAGCAGGCCCCAGGGGGCGACGGCCAGGGAAAGCGGGAGGATGGCGATGGCGCCATGAACAAAGGCTTGGCGAGCGATGTGTGGGCTGTGGGGCATGGTGGCTGCAACGCGTGTACTCGGTTGGGCAGCATGCCAGAGTGAAGCGGGCCATGGCTTGAACGATCTTGCTGGTTTGTCGACTGGCCGCTATCGATGGCTGGTCAACCAGCGCTGCGCAGTCGAGCATCCGTTGATGTCCACGGCCTTTTGCAGCAAAGCCTGGCGATGCCCAGGGTCAAGGTCGGCCAGCACCCGGTACACCTCGGCCTGGTAGTCCCGCTGGCGCCCCCACTGCATGTTCAGGCCTTGCGGCTGGCTGCGGTTGCAGGCCAGTCGTGGGGTGGGCTGTGGGTAGTAGGGGGCGTATTGGGGGGCCATGCTTGGGATTGCCTCCAACGCAGCGCGATAGTCTGCGCTGGCGTTGTAGGGCGGGCACCAGGTGGCAATGGCCGGTGCCGGGGGCGCGAAGCCTTGCTTGAGGCTCGCCTCCAGCAAAGGGCAGGCAGCGTCCGGGATCTGGGCCACCGGCAGGTAGGTCATGTAGTACAGCGCCAGCCGGTACTGGGCCACGGGGTGGCCAAGCTCCACCGACTTTTTCAGCAGTGCCACGGCGGTGGGCAAGGTGTGCGCGAGGGCCTGGCCCTGGCGGGTGAGCTCCGGGTCGCTGCCCACTGCAGTGCGCAGTGAGCTGGCGCCGTCGTCCTGGCTGTCGGCCTGCTCGAGCAAGGGCAGGGCCTGGCGGTAGAGCAAGTCGGCATGAGGGTCGATGCGCACGTCGAGCGCTTGCGCAGCCAGTGGCATCAAGGCGATCACCAGCGGCGACAGGGTTGCCACACGACTCACAGGCAGGCCTCGTGGGACGGGCAGTCACGACAGGCGGCCAGTGGTTGATGCACGGCTTGGATGTTCATCACAGGTACAGGTACGCCTCGGGCGAGTCGGAACGACGACGTATTCTAGCCACCCAAGGGGCCTCGCCGGAAGACCGGCGGGCAACTGTCAGACGAGCTTGATAGGCGTGACCTTGCGCTGAGCGTGTTTTTCCTGGGCCAGGCCAAGCTTGGCGGTAATGACTTTGGCCAGTGCGTTGTTGCCCAGGTCGTTGAGGTGCAGGCGGTCGACGAACAGGTCGGCGCCAAACACGGGGGAGCTGCTGAGCATGCTGTTCATGTCATAGCAGGCTACCGGGTCGGCCTGGTCTTTGATGCGGCGAAAGAAGGCTGTGTGCAAGTGACTGTCGAAGACCCCGTCCAGCAGGCGCTCGAAGTTCGCGGGCTGCCGCGCCAGCGCCGCCAGCATGGCTTGCTCGCCCGCTGGCAAGGTTTCTCGGCACCAGGGCAGCAGCGGCTGAAGAATGAAGGTGAGGGTGGCGTGGCTGTCTGCCAGCAGCCGCTCCCACTGGCGCAGGGTACGGCCGATGCTGTCGGCCGCGCGGGCCAGGCGTTTTTCTGGGGGCGACAGCGGTTGGGCGGCTGGAGGCGCGGGAGGGGGCGCGGCCAAGGCTTGGCCGATGCGCCGCCAAAGCGATTGTCGGCGGGGGGCTGCGGCAGGCGGCATGCCGTCGCTGAAACTGTTCAAGGCTTCCTGAAAACCTGTGACGTGATGCGCCTCGCGGGGGCTGGCGAGGATTTCGTAGAGGGCCTCATGGGCCAAGGTATTGAGGCCGCTGAGCACCACCACGTGGCCGAGCTGGCCGAGGCGGTGCTGGTGAGTCAGGAACATCAGCAGCTCTTGGCCGGCATTGAGCCCGCAGCCTGCCAGGCTCAGCCAGACCTCGCCGGTCAGCATCGACAGGTGCGAAGCCACCGTGTGCTCATCGCTGCTGGCGCCGACGCCCAAGGCGGTGGAGCCCCCGACCAACAGGTTGATGTGCGGCGCCGTGCCGCGCTCGGCGGCCGAGAAGCGCTTACCGGCGCAGTGGCTGTAGCGCAGGCCGAGCGCATCGGTGTTGATGGTGCCCGAGCGGTAGCCGCTCTCGTGGATGTGCAATGCGTGTGGCGCACGGCGGCTGCCCAGTTGCAGAAAGCGCTGGTAGTCCTGTTGCAGCGGCGAAGGAAGGCCCAAAACATCTGTGCTCGTGTCGGTCGATCTCATGGGCACTCCTTGCGAGGCATCCGGCTCAGGCCGCCAGTTCCTTGAGGTTGTACAGCAGGCCGCCGGCCGCGATCAGCAGCAGGGCGACGCCCGAGGCCATGCTGATGACCCGATTGCTGCGCTGCGAAGCGATCTTGCCGATGGCGAAGATGTACAGGCTGAGCACGGCAAAATCGATGGCCACCCACAACAGCGACAGCACCACCATGCTCTTGCCGAACGACTCGGTGATCTGGATGAACTGAGGGAAGAAGGCGATGAAGAAGATGATGTCCTTGGGGTTGGAAATACCCACCATGAACCCTTGCAGCAGGCCGCCACGGCCAGGCCCAGGCGCTTCGTTCGCCGACGCTGGGGTGGGCGCCTGCAGGGCTTCCTTGAGGGTGCCCACGGCGATGTAGCCGATGAACAGGCAGCCCAGCAGGCTCATGCCGCTGAGCCAGGCCTTGTCGATGGCCGCGCTGGTCAGGATGATCCAGGCCGCCGCGCCAATCAGTACCAAGGACGCCCAGTTGGTCCCCACGGCAGTGAACATGGCTTTGCGCGAGCCGGAGGCGGCAGCGGTGTTGACGATCAGTGCCACCACTGGGCCAGGGGTGGCGATCAGCAGCAGGACAGTCAGGGCATAGGTGGCGGTGAGTGCGGTATTCACGGTCAATTCTCGATCAGTGTGTCGGCTGTTACATGGGCGTGGAACGGGCAGCGTGACGGGTTGAGCGAACCCGCCTCCTGTAGCTGGTACTGCTTCCACTCGTAGTTGTCGGCATCGCCGAACGCGCCAAGGGTGTCGGGCATGATGCCGTTGTTGTAATGCTGTACCCGCTCGCGGATGCGGGCACGGATACGCTTGCCACTTTCGGTGCTGGCGTTGGCCACTTCGTCGAAGTTTTCCCGCGGGTTGATGACGAAGGTGATGTGCGGCCCCAGGTTGCGGCTTTTCATCTGTTGGTGGCCGGGGAAGTTCATGTTGATGAACAGCGGCATGCCGGCGTAGCAGAACGACCAGCCCGTGTCGTGAGGGTCGGTCGGCATCGCCTGCGGCCAAGGATGCGGGTCGCGCGCGTGCACGCCCTGCAAAACTTTCCAGGCCAGCGCCTGTTGCTCGGCAAGGGTGTATTCGCTGGCGGTTTCGAGAAACACCACCAATGGGCTGCCGATGCGCTGCTTGAGCGGGATCGGAGTGATGGTGCGCACGTAGTCAGCCAGGCCCTGGGCGATGTCGTCGGCCAGTTGTTCGGCGCGGGCGAAGAGGATGTGGCAGGTCTCGCTGGCGACTGCCTTGCGGCCAAACAGGCAGGGGAATTCGGGGTTGGCGAGAATGCTGCGAAAATGTTGTATGGTTTTGTACGTCCAATGTTGCGTGTTCCGCACATGTTCAGCGGCCAGCTCTAGCGCATCCAGGCGATAGCAGTTTCCATAACCCGTAAACATGATTTCCCCAGGCATCTAATTAAGTAACGTTCCAGTCATATGCAGGCAGAATCGTTGGTAATCTTTATTATTTACCCGCATTTTCTGAGACAGACTTAACGTTGTAAAACGCGTGGAACTATGACCTACTATTAGTCTCACTCATGCTTCGGACGTCGCCATGTCGGAACGGATTCAGGCCTTGCACGCCCTGCGTGCTTTCGAGGTGGCCTCTCGTTATGGCTCCTTTACCCGTGCGGCGGAGGAGCTGGCGCTGACCCAAGGGGCGGTCAGCCACCACATCAAGACCCTCGAGGCCATGTTCGGCTGCGACCTGTTCGAGCGTCGTGGTCCAAAACTGAGCCTGACCGAGCACGGGCGCCTGCTGTCACAAGAGCTCAAGGTCGGCTTCAAGATCATCGAGAACGCCTGCGCGTTGCTGCGTCAGGACCGCTATGGCGTGCGTCTGAAGGCGCCCTCCACGCTTACCATGCGCTGGTTGCTCAGGGCCCTGGACGGCTTCAAGAAGCTCGATGACAGCAGCAGCGTGCAACTGTCGAGCGTGTGGATGGACATTGACAGCGTGGACTTCTATTCGGAGCCCTACGACTGCGCCATCCTGCTGGCCAACGGCCGTTTCCCCGCCGATGTCGAGAGCTTCAAGCTCTTCGATGAGTGGCTGATCCCGGTGTGCCACCCCGATTACATGGCGCAAGCCCAGCCCGACCTCGCCGACCTGCGCCAGTGCGAGTTCCTGCACCCGTCGCCGGACCGGCGCGACTGGCGACGCTGGCTGGCGCGGATGGACGCGCTGGATATCAGCATCGACCAGGGACAGGTTTTCGATACCCTCGACCAGGGGATTTCGGCGGCCCAGCAAGGCCTGGGCATCTCGGTAGTGGACCTGGTGCTGGCCAGCTCCGACCTGTCGGCAGGGCGGCTAGTGACGCCGTTCAAGCACGCGGTGGCCACCGGTGACGGTTATTACATGACCTGGCTGAAATCCAGCCCCAAGGCCCGGCAGATGCACAAACTGCGTGACTTTCTGATCAGCCAGGTGCCGCCGTTGGCCTACAAGGACATCAACTATTTGTACGGTTGAGGGCTGCCGGGGAACACCCGCTCAAGCATGAAATCGATGAACACCCGCAGCTTGGGCGGCACCTGGCGCCCCGACGGCCACAACAGGTAGAAACTGCCACGCCGCTCCATGAAACTGTCGAGTACCGTCACCAGCGTGCCGGCGGCCAGTTCGCGGCGCACGCTGAAGTCTGGCAGGCAGGTGATGCCGCGGTGGTTGAGGGCGAAGCAGATGCGTGTCTCAACATGGTTGCACACCATCGAAATGGGGATGTCATAGCCCTGGTCGGGGTGCTCCTGACGCAGCGGCCAGGTCTCCAGCTTGCCGTTGCTGGGGAAGCGGTAGTGCAGGCAGGTGTGTGCACTCAGGTCGCGGGGGTGGGTGGGCGTGCCGCGTTCGCGCAGGTACTCGGGCGATGCCACCAGGCGATGCTGGAAGTGGCCGAGGAACTTGGCATTGAGGCGCGAATCCACGGGTTGACCGCCGCGCATCACCACATCGAACCCTTCACCGACGATATCCACCATGCGGTCGGTAAACTCCAGGTCCAGTTCAACCTCAGGGTACAACGCCATGAAGTCGGCCAGCGCCGGCATGACCAGCCCGGTGACCTGGGGCAGGCTCACGCGTAGGCGACCGCGAGGGGTTTCGCTGGCCTGTGACAGGGCCTGCTCGGTGGCCTCGATCTCAGCCAGGATACGGCGGCTGCGTTCAAGAAACAGCGTGCCTTCGGCGGTCAGCGTGATGCTGCGTGTGCTGCGGTGGAACAGGCGCACACCCAGGCGGCTTTCCAGCCGTGCCACGCGCTTGCCCACAGCCGAAGCACTGATGCCCAACGACTGGCCTGCAGCTACGAAACTGCGGGTTTCGGCTACCCGGTTGAAGACCACGAAGCCGCTGAGGCTGTCCATTGCGCACTCCTGATTGCGGACATTAATGTCCGGGGTGAACGGCATTGTACCCATCTTTTTCCGCAATACCCCCGGCTTGCACACTGCCGGCCTCGATCACCACTTCAAGGCATCCTGCAATGTCCCAGACTTCTTCCGCACCGCTACTGGGTGACAGCGCCGAGCGCTTACCTTTGAGCGGCCTGCTGGCCCTGGCTATGACCGGCTTCATTGCCATCCTCAGCGAAACCCTGCCTGCCGGCCTGCTGGACCAGATCGCCGGCGGCATGGCGATCAGTCAGGCCATGGCCGGGCAGTGGGTCACGGCGTATGCATTGGGCTCGCTGCTGACGGCCATCCCGCTGGTGACCCTGACCCAAGGCTGGTATCGCCGCCGTGCACTGCTGCTGGCGATTGGTGGCTTCGTGCTGTTCAACGGGTTGACGGCCTTGTCGTCGTCCAATGCCCTTACCCTGGTGCTGCGCTTTTTCACCGGTGCCGCAGCCGGCCTGGCTTGGGGATTGATTGCCGGCCATGCCCGGCGCATGGTGCCGGTGGCCTTGCAGGGGCGGGCGATGGCGGTGGCCATGCTCGGCCAGCCGATAGCCTTGTCCCTCGGCTTGCCCATCGGCACCTGGTTGGGAGCACTGCTGGGGTGGCGGGCCACCTTTGTCGTGGTCACTGTGGTGGCGCTGCTGCTGGTCGTCTGGGTGTTGCGCGCTGTGCCGGACTACCCGGGGCAGGCAGCCGGCAAGCGACCGGCGGCGCTGCAGGTGTTGCGCACACCTGGCGTGGCGTTGGTGCTGTTGGTGATCATGACCTGGATCCTCGGCCACAACATTCTCTATACCTACATCGTGGCGCTGCTGGCGGCGGCGGGGATGGCCGCCGAAATCGGCCAGGTGTTGATGGTGTTCGGCTTGTCGGCGCTGGCGGGCATCGGCCTGGTCGGGCTATTGGTCGATCGGCACCTGCGCACGCTGGTGCTGCTCAGCCTGGCCGGTTTTGCCGTGGCCACGCTAATGCTGGGGCAGGCGTCCTCGTGGGCCCTGTACCTGAGCATCGCGCTGTGGGGTGTGACCTACGGCGGCGCGCCAACACTGTTGCAGACGGCCTGCGCAGATGCAGCGGGCGAGGGCGGTGACGTGGCGCAGTCGATGCTGGTGACGGCGTGGAACAGCGCCATCGCCTTGGGCGGGATTATCGGCGGGTTGCTGCTGACCGGGGCAGGTGTCGCCTGGTTTGGCCCCGTGGCGCTGGTATTGATAGGCCTGGCGTGGCTGCTGGCCTGGGCAGGGCGCCGTGGCGGGTTCAAGGCCGGTTCTCGATAGTTTCCCAGGCCTGCGCGGTCGTTGTAGGAGCAGCCTTGTGCTGCGAAGAGGCCAGTACTGACCATGCAACTCTGCCAGGTTTACCGGCCTCTTCGCAGCACAAGGCTGCTCCTACAGAGGCCAAGTCGGATCTGAGGGCAAAGCCGGATATGGCAGCCCTGAATTGCCCTGCACAGGGTAGAATCGTCACTTACAGCACAACAGACGATCAGAGGTCCACGCGGTGGAATTGCAGCAGGGCTTTGTCCTGACCCGGCATTGGCATGACACACCCGAAGGCACGTGCGTGGAGTTCTGGCTGGCGACGGACCAGGGCCCGCGCCAGCTGCGCCTGGCGCCGCAAGTCTCGGTGGCGTTCATCGCGCAGGCGCAGGCTGAACATGCGCGCGTGCTGCTGGCCAACGAGCCGGGTGTCGAGCTTAAGCCCTTGCAACTGCGCGACTTCGATCAGCGCCCGGTGCTGGGCTTGTACTGCCGCCAGCATCGCCAGTTGATGCAACTGGAGCAACGTCTGCGCAACGCCGGCGTCGAGGTGTACGAAGCCGATATCCGCCCGCCCGAGCGCTACCTGATGGAGCGCTTCATCACGGCCCCGGTGCAGTTCACTGGCCAGCCAGACGCCCACGGCGTGCTCTGCGACGCACAGCTCAAGCCACTGCCAGACTACCGACCGCCGCTGCGCCTGGTGTCGCTGGATATCGAAACCAGCGAGCGCGGCGAGCTTTACAGCATCGCCCTCGAAGGCTGCGGCCAGCGCCAGGTGTACATGGTCGGCCCGGCCAATGGCGACAGCAGCGTGGTGGACTTCGACCTGCAGTACTGCGACGACCCTGCCGCGCTGCTCGATTGCCTCAACCAATGGATGGCCCGCCACGACCCAGATGCGATCATCGGCTGGAACCTGGTGCAGTTCGACCTGCGCCTGTTGCACGAACACGCCAAGCACCTGCAGGTGCCTTTGGCCCTAGGCCGCAACGGCGCGCTCATGACCTTGCGCACTCACGCCAGCGGCGGCCACGTGTTCGCCGATGCCCCTGGGCGCTTGCTGATCGACGGCATCGAAGCCTTGCGTTCGGCAACCTGGAGCTTCCCGTCGTTCAGCCTGGAGAGCGTTGCCCAAACGCTGCTGGGTGAGGGCAAGGCGATCAGCACGCCCTACCAGCGCATGGATGAAATCAACCGCATGTTCGCCGAGGACAAACCGTCGTTGGCGCGCTACAACCTCAAGGACTGCGAACTGGTCACGCGCATCTTCGCCCACACCCGGCTGCTCGAGTTCCTGCTCGAACGCGCCTCGGTCACCGGCTTGGCCGTGGACCGAAGCGGCGGTTCGGTGGCCGCGTTCTGCCATTTGTACATACCGCAGATGCACCGTTTGGGCTTTGTCGCGCCCAACCTCGGCAGCCGCCCAGACGAAGCCAGCCCCGGCGGTTTTGTCATGGATTCGCGCCCTGGCCTCTACGATTCGGTGCTGGTGCTGGACTACAAGAGCCTGTACCCCTCGATCATCCGTACCTTCCTGATCGACCCGGTGGGCCTCGTCGAAGGCTTGCGTCAGCCCGACCCGCAACATGCGGTCGAAGGTTTTCGCGGGGGGCGCTTTTCGCGCAGCCAGCACTGCCTGCCGGCCATTGTCGAGCGGGTATGGCAGGGCAGGGAGGCGGCCAAGCGCGCGGGCAACGCGCCGCTGTCGCAAGCCCTCAAAATCATCATGAATGCCTTCTACGGCGTACTGGGCTCCAGTGGCTGCCGCTTCTTCGACCCGCGCCTGGCATCGTCGATCACAATGCGCGGGCACCAGATCATGCGCCAGACCCGCGAACTGATCGAAGCCCGCGGTTTCGATGTGATCTATGGCGATACTGATTCCACCTTCGTCTGGCTCAAAGGCGCCCATGACGAGGATGCTGCAGCGCGCATCGGCCGCGAGCTGGTGGCCGAGGTCAACCACTGGTGGCGCCGGCACTTGAGTGATTCGATGGGCCTGGAGAGTGCCCTGGAGTTGCAGTTCGAAACCCATTACCGACGCTTTCTGATGCCGACCATCCGCGGTACCGAAGAAGGCAGCAAGAAGCGCTACGCGGGGCTGGTGCAGCGCGCCGATGGCAGCGAGGAGATGGTCTACAAAGGCCTGGAGTCGGTACGCACCGACTGGTCGCCGCTGGCCCGGGAATTTCAGCAGGCGCTTTACGGGCGGATCTTCCGTGGTCAACCGTACCGCGACTATGTGCGCCAGTACGTGCAGCAGACCTTGGCCGGCGAATTCGATGAGCTGATGGTGTACCGCAAGCGCTTGCGTCGTCCGCTGGCCGATTACCAGCGTAACGTGCCGCCGCATGTGCGCGCCGCGCGCCTGGCCGATGAGTACAACAGCCGCCTCGGCCGCCCCCGGCAGTACCAGAACGGCGGCTGGATCAGCTACCTGATGACCACCGCCGGCCCTGAACCCTTGGAGAGCCTGCAGGCACCCATCGATTACGAGCATTACCTGAGCCGCCAACTGCAACCGGTGGCCGACGCCATCCTGCCCTTCGTCGGGGATGATTTCGCGGCGTTGACCGGCCGCCAGCTACAGCTGTTCTAAGCACAGGCATTACCTATCTAGCGCCTCGACAAACCGCGGCTGCCTAGGCTTGGCCTCTTTACCCACAAGAGGCTTTACGCATGGGCACTACACACTCGCCAGAGGATCAGGCTGCGGGCAATGCCGTCGTCCGCCCCGACACGCTGCAGCACGACAGCGACGCGTTTCAGGATGATTTCATCGGCAAGCGCCTGCCCCGTTGGTTGCGACAGGCGCCCATTGACCAACTGCCTGCGATCAGCCACGCCTTGGCCAAGAGCCTTGAAAGCCGTCAGCACCTGGGCGCGTTGCTGATGCGCATCGAAAACATCGATGGCTTCTTCGCCTCCCGGCTGGAGAAGGCGCTCAGCGAGCGTTACGGGGTTACCTACAACCTGCACCGGTTGAAGTTTCTCGAAGGGCGCCGTGAACCGGTGATCAACGCCCAGCCGGTGGGGGCTCACCTCACAGAAGTGGTGTACGACGAAAAACCACTGCTTGAGGTGGCACTGCGCAACTTTACCGCCGCACAGGCCAGTGCAGGTGGCCAGCCGGCGGGCAACCGGTTGCTGGTACCGCGCTCGGGCGCGCGCAAACCGCCCACCGCCGTAGCCTTTGCTGCGCTGTGCCGCGAGCTCGACCTGGGGCAGGGCTATCAGCAGCATCTGGACAGCATTCTGAAACCGGCCAATGACGAAAAACGCGTCGAGACGTTGCTGGTCGATGCCATGCGCTACGCCATGCTGGTGGACGGCTACAAGGCCCGGCAAGACAACCTGCTGGATGCCAGCGAGTTGAAATTGCTGGTGGGCATGTGCCTCGAGGGCAAGCTGCTGCGCCTGGCAGGTGACCTGGTGGTGGCCAAGCAGCTGAAGCTGCTCGGGTATGCCCTTGAGCAGGTGGTGGTGTTGGAGGTGATCGATCAAGGCCCCTTGTTCAACACCACGCGGCGTTTGCTGATGTATGTGCCGGGTGACCCGGTGGCGCCTTGGAGTGCATTCGACAGCCTCAGTGACCTGAACCGTGAACTGGGCCATCGCTTGCGCGTCAAGACGTATCAGCGATTCTTCAGCCGCTTCGTGCTCAGGCGCGATAGCCAGGCATTCTTCGCCACGGTAACGCCCATTTTTGACGACCTGCCGGCCTGGGCAAGTTATGACCTCGCCCCCCGTTTGCAGGCCTACCCATCACCGCTGTTCAACAGCCTCGCACAGTCGCGTATCCGCCAGATCAAAGAGGATGCGGCAATGATCGCGGTGCCGGTGGCGCGGCTCGACCGCGATGTCCAGCGTGCCCATGACGAGCGACTGGCTGCCGAAGGCTGGCTGCTGTTGAACCTGGCGTCGTTTTTTGTCCCGGGCCTGGGCCTGGTCATGCTTGCGGTGACTGTCTGGGAGCTGCTGGGCGAGGTTTACCATGGCATCGAGGCCTTGCAGGCGGGTGATGCCCAGGCGGCACTCGACCATTTGACCCACGTCGCCACTGACCTTGCGGTTATTGCAGCGACGGTGGCGGGCGTTACGGTGGCGCGGCGGTTGTGGGCGCGTTCTGCCGTGGTCGATGCGATGGTGCCTGCAGAGCTGGAGGACGGTGGCAGCAAGCTTTGGCAGCAGGACCTGGCACCTTACCGCAGCGTCGCGCCGGGGCCTGCGGCTACGCAGGATGCCTTGGGGATTCGACGCCACGCCGGGCAGGCCTGGGTCGAAATGGACGGCCACCACTACCCTGTGATCGGCCCCGGCAGCGATGGCCAATGGCAGCTTCGCCCGCGCAGCGGCAATGGGCCTGCGCTGCGTCACAACGGTGCCGGCGCCTGGCGAGTCTGGAGCGAGCAACCTGCGCAATGGGATGACATCCACCGCATGTTCCGCCGCCTTGGTACACCGTTAAACAGCATGACTGACGAGCAGATCGACCAAGTGCTGGGGTTTCATGACCTCGGTGCGGATCACCTGCGGGCCCTGCATGTGTATGGGCGTGCGCCCGAGGCCGGCATGCTCGACAGCGCCGAGCGTTGCAGGATCGATCAACGGATTCGCCAGATGATAAGTTGCTTGCGTGCGGGCGAGCCGGTCGAGGACGCCACCGTGCTGCAGCATGCCCAGCGCTTGCCGGGGGCAGCCGGTGCGTCGGACCCGCTGCTGGCCGAGCTCGTCTGGGCCCAGCGGCGCCTTTTATTGGGGCATGTGTATGACGCTGTGCAGGTCAGCGACAGCCCGGGCAGTGCTTTGCTGCGTAATGTGTTTCCGGGGTTGCACCCGCGGGCCGCGCAGGCGCTGCTGACGGCGGCCAATGGGGATGACCGACGGCGGTTGCTGCAAACTGGCCGCGTGCCATTGAACCTGGCCGAAGCGGCCAGGCGCGCTGTGGCGACCATTCGCAAGGTCAGGGTACTTGAAGCGTTGAGCCTGGATACCCCACAGAATGCCGACTTGGCGCGTGTCGCACTGGGGCTGCTCAAGCACTTGCCTGGCACTGGCCAAGGCGTGCGTTGGCGCTTGTTCGAAGGCCATCGCGGTGGGCCGCTGCTGGCGTCGACCGAGGACGGCGCGCAGGCATTCGATTTGCTGCACCACGCGGGCATGTTCCAATTGCTGGATGCTCACGCGGTGCCGCAAGGCGAGGCGGGCGAGTTGTTCGAGGTGATGGCCGCAGCTTATTCACCGTCCCAGCGGGGGGCGATGCAGGTAGCGGAGCCCTTCGCCCATAACCTTAGGGTTGTGCTGGCGCGTGAGGCGGTACGGCGTCGTAGCGAGCTTGAAGGGTTGCTGGGTGTGCAGCCTAGGGGAATGTTCCGCCCACCCCAGCGTTTGGCCGACGGCCGTCTGGGTTACCCCTTGGGTGGCCGTAACTCGGGTGGCCCAGGCCGGCCAGAGCGGGCGCTGGCAGCGTCGGTGCGTGACCTGTTTCCTTCGTTCAGTGACGAACAGGTGGCTACATGGACCGACAATGTACGGCGTTCGGGGCGTCAGGTGGAAGCTGTATTGGCCACGCTGCGGGCAGAGTACAGGGTGCTGCGCAACAGCTTGGAAGGGTGGGTTGGGGACGCTGAAGGTGCTGTGAGGGAAGACCGTATCTGCATGCGTAACACGCTGCTAGATTGCTGGCGGCGCACCACCGACGCAGGGCAAACCCACCTCGACACCGACCACAACTACCGCATGGTCTTGTACAACATGCGGCCTGGGGAGCTGCCGGAAATGCCAGCACAGGTCAGCTTTGCTCATGTTTCCGATGTATCACTGCTGCGTATGGAATTGCAGGATGTACCAGCGAGCTTTCTGCTCGCCTTCCCGCGTGCACGGTTACTTGACCTGGGGGGGAATTTGCTGACTCGCTTGCCGCAGCCTTTGCTGGAAATGCGGCACTTGCGTCAGTTGACCCTGACCAACAACCAGATCGTGCTGACTACCAGCCAGGCTGCCACCCTGGCAAGCTCCACAACCCTGGAGTACATCGATCTGTCCCATAACCCACTGGGGCGCACTTTCACCTTGGATGGGCTCACCGCTCTTCGCTGGCTGAACTTGCGC
Source organism: Pseudomonas kermanshahensis (assembly GCF_014269205.2). NCBI lineage: Bacteria > Pseudomonadati > Pseudomonadota > Gammaproteobacteria > Pseudomonadales > Pseudomonadaceae > Pseudomonas > Pseudomonas kermanshahensis. Next base: position 3,674,860 of record NZ_JABWRY020000001.1, on the reverse strand, counting down.
AATACTGGGCTAACGCATTTTCCGCACGGCGTGCAGAGCCGCTTAAGCCTGGTTTACATGGATATGCGCGAAAACCGCCTCACGCGGATTCCAGAGTGGTTCTATCAACTGGCACCGGGCTTTCGGCGGCGCATCAGGTTGGCCGGCAACCCATTGGAGAACGCTGAACTGATTCGCCTCCAGGCGGCGCTAATGGGGCCGGTCATGCCGACGGACGAGGTGTTGCTTTACGAACAACTCGAGCGTGCCCGAGTCGTTTGGGGGGATGCTGTCGGGCCGCGCTATCGGGGCCTGCTGATGGCGGCGTGGGAGTCGGTAGACATAGGGGAGCCGGCAGATCGCTTCTTCCGCGTCCTTCAGCAGTTGCTGCAGTCCGCCGATTTTCACATCAATGCCGAAGCGCTCGCCCTGCGGGTATTGGCCGTGCTGCAGGCAATGGCCCGGGAGCCGGCCCTGCGCGAAGCCTTGATGGACATCGCCAACGATGAGTGGGGTTGCCAGGACGGCGCGACATGGTGCCTCAGCAACCTTGAGTTGAACGTGTTGGTGTGGCGCGCCCGGACCGATGACCCAGGCAATACCGAGCAGGCCTTGCTTGCGTTGGGGCGGCGGTTGTGGCGCCTGGATGAAGTCGACCGACTGGCTGTGCTGGACATCCTGGCACGCGGCGGCAACCCGGACGAAAGCGAAGTGGGGCTCGCCTATCGACTCGGGTTGCGGGACCGCCTGAACTTGCCCATTGCAGTGGGCGACATGAGTTTTCGCCCCCTGGCAGGTGTCACGGAAGCGCACCTTGCGCGGGCGCAGGCGCAAGTGCTCGAGGCCGAGACGCAAGAGGAAATCGCACGTTCGCTGGTGGACCGAACGTTCTGGCAAGGGCACCTGGAGCGTGCTCACCCTGAACGCTTCGCGCAAGTGGACAGGCCGTTCCGGCGCCGCCTGGATCGCGTGCTTGACGATGAGGCGTTGACGGACGAGGCCAGGCAGGCGGAGTCAGATGCGATTCTTGCGGCACAGCGCGCTGCCCGGCGCGGGTTGATGCTCGACATGACACTGGCGGCATTGGAGGCCGGGCCTCCGGGCGCTGCCATCGACGTATAACAACACCGCGTGTGAGGCGTAGCGCAGCCTTGCCAGCAGTGGCTTTGGGCTATGCTCAGTCAGGAGGCGGCCTTTTCGGCAAAGTCCGTCATCCTGATCTGATACATGGCTGGAAATTGTCAGTTACTTTTCCTTCGCCACGCAGCTTTTGAAGTGGTTTAGGCTCCAGGTCGGATTTTTCTCCGTGATCTGTAGTCATTGGTTTATCGAGACATTAAGGAGATGTGTATGCTCGTCCGGTCACTGACCCTCGCTACCTTGCTCGCCGTCACCGGCCCACTGTTCGCCGCCGACAGCGACGCTCCATTGGCCAAGGAGCTGGGCAAGGCACGGCCTCTGGTGATCATTGCTCCCAGTTCTGCCGACCCGACATTGCGTGGGTTGAACAAAGCCTTGGAAGACCCGGAAATTCAGAAAGCCTTCAAAGAGCGCAGCCTGGTGCTGTATAGCGTTGCCAAGATGGTCGGCAAGCGCGAGGACAAAAACCTCGAGCAGCAGACCACCATGGCCCTGATCCGCGAACTCAAGCTTGGCGCGAGCGCGGGCACCAAGGTGATCCTGGTGGGCAAGGACGGTGAACGGCACATGCTCAAGGATGACGCCACGGGTGAGCCAATCGACCCGCAGGCCATCCTCAAGGCGGTCGATGAACTGCCGGCGAGCGAGAAGGCCGTGACTGCGCCAGAGCCTGTCGCGGTGGCACCTGAAACCAAGGGCAAGGACAGCAAGCCGGCCAAACCCGTCAAACCTGCCAAGCCCGCAGCGCCGCCCAAGCCGCTGGAAGACTGACAGCCTTCACCCGCCACTGGCCGCAGGGGGCGGGTGCTCTGTATCACACTGTATCCTGCAGGCCTACAGACCGATTCATGTACAAAATGCCGATTTCGGCGATACAACCCCGACACACCCACCCGGCCTAATGGCTCCACTTTCCAACCACAGTGGAGCTACACCATGACTCATGCACGCAATACCCTCGGCTTGCTTGGCGCCGCCCTGATCGGCAGCATGGCCTTGGGCAGCAGCGCGTTCGCTGTCGAGCCGATGTCCCAGGGGTATCAACTGGCGTCGGCAAAGGTGCCTGGCGAAGGCAAATGCGGTGAAGGCAAGTGCGGTGGCAGCGGCAAGGCCACCCAGGGTGAGGGCAAGTGCGGCGGCGACAAGAAAGCCAGCCATGGCGAAGGCAAGTGCGGTGAAGGTAAATGTGGCGGTGCTGGCAAGGCAGGAGAAGCCTCGTCCAGCAAAGTGACCGGTAAGTCCTGAGTTAAACCCTTGGAATGACACAACGCCCCTCCTGCTGGGCAGGCGGGGCGTTTTGCGTGTTGTGGAGACTTATCGATGACGACCACACCCTTGCTTGTCGGCCTTGGCCTGCGCCGTGGCCTTATGCATGAATTGCTTACGTTGGAAGACGGTGCCGTGGATTTTCTGGAGTGCGCGCCAGAAAACTGGATTGGGGTCGGAGGCGCCTATGGCCAAGGCCTGGCGCAATTGACCGAACGGTTTGCGCTGGCCTGCCATGGGCTGTCTTTGTCCTTGGGCGGCAGCCTGCCGCTGGACCGGGGTTTGCTGGACCAGATCCGGCGCTTTCTCGATCGCCATCAGGTACGCCTGTACAGCGAACACCTGAGCTATTGCAGTGATGACGGCCACCTCTACGACCTGATGCCGATCCCCTTCACGCAAGAGGCTGTGTATCACGTTGCCGCCAGGATTCGCCAGGCCCAGGACCATTTGCAAAGGCGTATCGCCGTGGAAAACATCAGCTATTACGCGGCGCCCTACCAGGCGATGAGCGAGTTGGACTTCATTCGCGCCGTGCTCGACGAGGCCGACTGCGACCTGCTTCTGGACGTCAACAACGTGTTCGTCAACGCCTGCAACCATGGCTACGATGCGCAGGCCTTCCTTCAGGGGCTGCCGCCAGCACGCGTTGTCGGCATGCATGTGGCGGGGCACTACGACGAGGCCCCGGACCTCAAGGTGGATACCCACGGCGCCCCCGTGAAGGAGGATGTCTGGTCGTTGTTCGCGATGGCCTGCAAGCATTTTGGCGCACAGCCGACAACGCTCGAGCGAGACTTCAATTACCCGCCCTTGGCCGAACTGCTCGAAGAGACTGACCGCATTCGCACGCTGCAGCGGGAGGTGTCGCATGAGCGAATTGTTGCGTGAACAGCAGTTCTCGCTGGCGCGGCATCTGCGAGATCCGCAGCGGCATACCCCACCGCCTGGCATCGAGGCACGCCGGCTGAAGGTTTACCGTGAGCTGTTCTATGGCGCCATCGAAGGCCTGCTGGCCGGCAGCTTTCCGGTGCTGCGGCAAACCTTGGGCGAGCCGCGCTGGCATGCCCGCGTGCGGGATTTTTATGCCAACTACCGCAGCCAGACACCCTTGTTCACCGAGATCGCCGAAGCGTTCATCGACTACCTCCAGGGCGTCGAACTGGATGCCCCGTGGCAGTTGGAACTTGCCCACTACGAGTGGATCGAGGCCCAGCTGTACCTCAGCGATGCCGAAGACCCGGCTCATGACCCGCAGGGTGACCTGCTGCAGGGGGAGCCGCTGCTGTCGTGCACGGCCAGGGTATTGGCCTACCGTTGGCCAGTTGACCGTATCAGCCTGGATTATCAACCGCAGGAGGCACCTGAACTGCCCACCTTGCTGCTGGTCTACCGCGACGCCGGGCTGCAGGTACGCTTCGCTCGCCTGGCACCCATGGCTTACCGCTTGCTCACAGAGGTGAGGGGTACTGGGCTGGCGCGTCTGCACGCATTGGGTGGGGATCAGGAGCAAGGCTTGGCATTGCTGGAAAGCCTGCGCGCGCAAGGCATTGTCATCGGTACAGCCTGAGACAAAAAACGGGCTCGGCGCCGACTGGCCCCGAGCCCGTTGCTATTTACGCGTCATGCCCTGGCTGCGAACCGCGCGTTGAGCCAGTGGTCAAGGCTCAAGCGCCCGGCCCCCTTGAGCAGCAGTGGCAGCAGTGCCACCAGGTAGATCAGCGGCAACTTGAAGTTGCCGAAACCCTGGTCGGTGATGGCATAACCCTGTGCCAGCTCCGCCAGGCTCGACCACTGTGCCGGCCAATGCACCGCAGCAATGGCCACCACAGTGATGACCATAAGCCCAGCCGAGGCCAGCCGTGTGCCCAGGCCAAGCAACAGCAGTAAAGGCAGCACCAGCTCGGCCCACATCGACAGTTGCCAGTTCAGCGCTGCGGGCAGTGCACTGAACGGGAAGGGGAAGCTGGACTGCAGGTCGCCGAACCAGTTGGTGCCGTTGTATTTTTCCAGACCAGATTCGAAAAACTCCCAGGCCAGAAACAGCCGCAGCGGCAAGTCGGCGCTCCAGCTTCCGATCCGGTCAATGTGGCTGAAGGTGTGGGTAAATGCCGTCATGTTGGGGCGTGTCATCGGTTTAACTCCTGGCGTGCCAATGTGTGGCCGGGAGTGTGTAGCGGTGGCGTATCGGCAGTGTGTCGGCGCAGGCGACAGTGTGTATCAGACTGTAGCGATCGGTTGCGTAAGGCGGCATCCCTATCACGCATAGACCTTGAGGGGGCGAGATGCAGGCGGCACTCACTTCAACTCGATCTGTGCACACAACCCGCCACCTTGGCGATTGCTCAGGGTCAAGCGCCCACCCATGGCCTGGGTCAATTGCTGCGCGATCGCCAGCCCCAAGCCGGTGCCTCCGGTACTGCGGTTACGCGAGCTTTCTACCCGGTAGAACGGCTTGAGCACCTCATTGAGCTCATCTTCCGGAATCCCCGGGCCGTCATCGAGTATTCGAATCCGGGTGCATCCTTGTTCACGGCTGACCTCCAGCTGTGCTTTACCTGCGAACTTCAAGGCGTTGTCCACCAGGTTGACCAACACCCTGCGCAGCGCATGCGGGCGGGTTTCCAGCAGGCCGTCGGCGTTGCCGTGGCGTTCGACCTGGGCGCCGCTGTCCTGGTAGTCGAACACCAGGCTGTCGAGGAAGGCATCCAGGTTGATCCGGCACGGGGCTTCGGTGTTGATGTCCATGCTGCGGGCATAGGCCACACCTTCACGTACCAGGTGCTCCATGGCATCCAGGTCGTGCCACAGCTTGTCTTTCTCGACCCCCTCGTCCATCACTTCGACCCGCAACTTCATGCGGGTGATGGGGGTTTGCAGGTCGTGGGAGATCGCCGCCAGCAACTGCATGCGCTCCTTGAGGTAGGCCGCGATACGCGCCTGTAAGGCATTGAAGGCAACGGCGGCGTACTTCACCTCGCGCGGGCCGCTTTCGTCCAGTTGCACACCGGGTTTGTCTGGGTCGAGGTTATCCACCGCCTGCGACAGGCGGGTGAGCGGGCCGATGGCCAGCCGCACTGCCAGCCAGGTGCACAGCAACAGCACGGCCAGTTGGATCAGCAGAACCACCGGCAGCCAGCGGGCGATTGGTACGGGGGTCGGGGTAACGTCGATGGTCAGGGGCGCGTCATCGGCCAGGTTCAAGTGCACCTGAAAATGCGCATTGGGGCCGGGGATCTCTTGGAAGGTCAAGCGGTAGTCGTTGCCGATGGCTTTGACGATCGACTCGGCGGCCATGGGCGGGTCGCTGGTCGGCATCGCCTGGCCATCCTGGCCCTGGTCAAGGTGGTAGCGGTAGGTGCGCCGCTCCAGGCGCGGCAGCCAGGCGGCACGTTCGGCGGCGGGCAGGCGGTCGAGGATGGCCACCGAAGTGGCGACGTCCTGCTCCAGGTTGCTGAGCATCATCGAGCGGCTGCTGATGTAGCGCTCGTAGGCTTGCAGGCCGAACGACAACCCATAGGCCAGGACCAGCCCTGTGAAGAAGATCAATGCCAGGCGCGAGGCCAGGGTACGGGGCCATTTCATGAGGGCGACCCGAGCAATTGCACCGGCAGCGAGAACACGTAGCCTTCGCTGCGCACAGTCTTGATGCAGCTGGGTTCGCGGGCGTCATCACCCAGGCGCTGGCGCAGGCGGCTGACCAGCAGGTCGATGGAACGGTCGAAGATGTCCGCCTCACGACCCTGGGTGAGGTTGAGCAGTTGCTCGCGGCTGAGCACCCGCTGCGGGTGGTCGAGAAATACCCGCAGCAGCCGGTACTCGGCGCCGCTCAGGGCCACCAGGGTGTCTTCACTGTCGAGCAGGTGGCGTGCTGTGGTGTCCAGACGCCATTGGCCGAAGGCCAGCAGGCGGCTGCTTTCGCTGATGGTCAGGTTCGGCGGCAGCATGCGCGTACGGCGTAGCACGGCATTGATGCGGGCCAGCAGTTCGCGGGCGGAGAACGGTTTGGTCAGGTAGTCGTCGGCGCCCATCTCTAGGCCGATGATGCGGTCGGTCTCGTCGTTGCGTGCGGTCAGCATCAGCACGGGCGTGTTGCGGTGTTTGCCGGCACGCAATTCACGGCACAGCAATAGGCCATCGTCGCCGGGCATCATGATGTCGAGGACGATCAGGTCGACGCTGTTGGCTTCGAGAAAGGCGCGCATCTGCCGGCCATCGGCAACGATGCTGGTCCGCAGGCCGTTCTTCTTCAGGTAGTTGCCGACCAGTTCGCGGATCTCGCGGTCGTCGTCGACGATCAGGATGTGATCGACGTGTTCCATGCGCAGCGTTCCTGTATGGGGTGGGGTTGGCGCAGTGTACCGAGCGTTATCGCGCTTGCCTGCGGGGTTTTGTATTGCAGTGTATCTGGCGTTGACAGAGATACAGGAGGAAGCAGATCACAGGCTCGGGTGACACATACGGGATACCTGGCGGCCGTGTAATGGCTCTCGACCGGGGAGCAACCCTCCCCACCTGAAGCGTTCCACAGGAGAGTTGCCATGAACCTCAAAGCCTTCGCCAGCGTCAGCCTGTTTGCCGTGTTCAGTTTCGGCGCCATTGCCGCTCAGGCCGCCACCACCGCGATGAACGATGCCAGTGTGATGCAGTACCGCTACGGTGATCATCTAGATGTGAAGAAAGTCCTCTCGGTGCAGGATGATCAGGGCAACACCTGCGGCCTGGTCAACACCCGCATGGACTACCTCGATTCCAAAGGTCAGCACCAGCGCGTGGAATACCGCTCGTACGCCACCGGCGGTTGCCATGACAATTGATCGCCGCCTGATGTTAAAGGTGGGCGGCATTGCGCTGGCCCTGACAGGCCTCGGCCTGGCGGGCTATCTGGAGGCCCGCGACAGTTACGGCGCCATGCCGTCGCTGGCGGGGGCCAGCCAGTGGTTGAATTCGCCGCCACTGGATGCGCCGGCGCTCAAAGGCAAGGTGGTGCTGGTGGACTTCTGGACTTGGGACTGCATCAACTGCCAGCGTAGCCTGCCGCATGTGAATGACTGGGCACGGCGTTACGCCGACCAGGGGCTGGTGGTGGTGGGCGTGCACACGCCTGAGTATGACTACGAGCATGACGTCGCGACCTTGCGCGACAAGGTGGCGACGCTGGGGATCGGTTACCCGGTGGCGGTGGACAATGATCACCGGGTGTGGAATGCCTGGGGTAACCAGTTCTGGCCGGCGCATTATTTTGTCGACCGCACAGGGCAGGTACGCCACGTGCATTTTGGCGAGGGGGATTATACCGGGCAGGAACAGGTGTTGAAGGCCTTGCTGGACGAAAAGGGTTGATGCGCCTGGGCCGGCCCTTTCGCGGGCAAGCCCGCTCCCACAGCCTGTGGGAGCGGGTTTGCCCGCGAAAGGGCAGCTGCCGACTCAGCTAAAACTGGCAAAATGCGCCTGCATCCGCGCCGCATCGGCCTCGCGCCCACTGAACAGCTCGAACGCCTTGACCGCCTGGAACACGGCCATGTTGCTGCCATCGAGCGTGCGGCAACCCAATGCCCGCGCGGCGCGCAACAGTTCGGTCTCCAGCGGGAAGTAGATGATCTCTGCCACCCACAACCGTTCATGCAGCAGCTCCACCGGCAGCGGCGTACCCGGCAGCTTGGCCATGCCCACGGGCGTGGTGTTGACCAGCCCGTCCGCCTCGGCCAATGCTGCGCGCAGGTCAGTGCCGAGCACCGCACGGCCGGCACCGAAATGCCCGTTGAGGTTATCGACCAGCGCTTGTGCCCGCGCCGCGTCGACTTCGAACAGCACCAGCCGTTCGACCCCTTCGCCCAGCAGCGCATGGGCCACGGCCGAGCCTGCGCCACCAGCGCCCATTTGCACCACTTGCCGGCGTGCCACATCCGGCAGGCCGCGGCGCAGGCCTTCGGCGAAGCCCAGGCAGTCAGTATTGTGGCCAACCCGCTTGCCGTCCTTGAGCACCACGGTATTCACCGCGCCGATCCCTCGGGCTTCATCCGACAGCTCGTCGAGCAGCGGCAGAATCGCCTGTTTGAACGGGTAGGTGATGTTGAGCCCGGTGAACCCGGTGTGCTGTGCGGCATCGAGCAGGCCGGGCAGGGCGCTGTCGTCTAGCTGCAATTGATCGGCATCAATCAGGCGATACAGGTAACGCAGGGATTGCGCGTCACCTTCATGCTCATGCAGCGCAGGGGTGCGCGACAGCTGGATGCCGCGGCCGATGAGGCCGGCGAGGATGGCCTGTTGGCTCATGCGGTCTGCTCCTGGAACATTTCCGCGAAGTGGCTCAGGGCCAGGCGGTAGCCATGGCTGCCCAGCCCGCAGATCACGCCAACGGCAATCGACGAGACGAACGACAGATGGCGGAAGGGCTCGCGTTTGTGCACGTTGGACAGGTGCACCTCGATGACGGGCAGTTCACTGGCCACCAGAGCGTCGCGGATGGCCACGGAGGTGTGGGTCCAGGCGCCCGGGTTGATCAGGATGCCAGCACAGCGGCCACGGGCGGCATGGATCCAGTCGATCAGTTCGCCTTCGTGGTTGGTCTGGCGGAATTCGATTTCCAGGCCTTTGGCAAGGGCACTGTCGGCGCAGCCTTGGGCCAGGTCAGCAAGGGTTTCATGGCCATACTGAGTGGGCTCGCGGGTGCCCAGCATGTTCAGGTTAGGGCCGTTCAGCACAAGAATAAGGGGCTTCATGAAAGGCATCGCTTTGTTGTTTTTGGATGCGCTTATCTTTGTACCACCTGGTTAGTTTCGTCAATTGCATGAACGGACTCGGATGGGAAAGTGGGCGATAACCGGACGTTTTGCGCCAGTGCCGCCCCCCCTCTGATTACAGCATTGTAATGTTCACGCCACCGCCCCGATAAGCACGCCGCCCTACAGTCCCTCGCCAACGCTCGCCGACGAGGACCTGTTTCGTGCCCTGCCCCCGTGCCATCCCCCGCAAGATCGCCTTGCTTTGCCTGTTACTGGCTGCCACTGCCACTGCCACTGCCACTGCCAGTGCCCAGGCCAGTGGCAGCCTGAGCCTGCCCGAAGCGCTTAGCGCTGCCTTTGCGCAAAACCCGGAACTTGCTGCCGCGGGCCGTGAAATCGGCATTGCCGAAGGCGAGCGGCGCCAAGCGGGGTTGATACCTAACCCGCAGCTGTCCTGGGAAGTCGAGGACACCCGCCGCGAGACGCGCACCACCACGGTCACCCTGAGCCAGCCACTGGAGCTGGGCGGCAAGCGGGGAGCGCGCATCGCCGTGGCCGGTGCCGGCCAGACCATCGCCCAGCTTGACTTGGAACGCCAGCGCAATGGCTTGCGCGCCGATGTGGTGCAGGCCTTCCACGCGGCCCTGCGTGCGCAAACGGCGCTGGAGCTGGCGCAACAGTCCCAGGCACTGACGGAGCGCGGGCTGCGGGTGGTACAGGGCCGCGTCACGGCCGGCCAGTCTTCGCCGGTAGAGGCCACGCGGGCCCAGGTGCAACTGGCCCAGGCGCAGGCGCAAGTACGCCGCGCCGCCTCACAGCGCAGTGTGGCTTATCAGGCCTTGGCGCGGTTGACGGGCAGCCCGGTGGCACGCTTCGACCGCCTGCTGGCCACTGATTTGTCGCCGGGTGCCCCGCCTGCGGCCGAGGCCTTGCTGGCCAGGGTCGAACAGACCGCCGAGTGGCGCTTGGCGGCGGCGCAGGTCGAGCGCGGCGAAGCGTCGTTGGGCTCTGAAAAGGCTCAGCGCATACCCGACCTCACCGTCAGCCTCGGCAGCCAATACAGCCGTGAGGACCGCGAGCGAGTCAACGTGGTCGGGCTGTCGATGCCGCTGCCGTTGTTCGACCGTAACCAAGGCAACGTGCTGGTGGCTGCGCGACGTGCTGACCAGGCCCGTGACCTGCGCAATGCCGTTGAGTTGCGCTTGCGCAGCGAGACCCGCAGTGCCCTCAGCCAATGGGCCACGGCCATGCAGGAAGTGCAGGCCTACAACCGCACCATCCTGCCCTCGGCGCAGCAAGCGGTAGACACCGCCACCCGTGGCTTCGAGATGGGCAAGTTCGCGTTTCTCGATGTGCTCGATGCCCAGCGCACGCTGATCGAGGCGCGGGGCTTGTACCTGCAAGCCTTGGCCTCGGCGACTGATGCGCGGGCCCAGGTCGAGCGCCTGTATGGCGACCTTGAGGGCGGCTTGTGATTCAGGGGCCGCTGCGCGGCCATCGCCGGCAAGCCAGCTCCCACAAATGAAGCGCCACATTGATGCACGGTGCCGTCCCTGTGGGAGCTGGCTTGCCGGCGATGGGTCGCGCAGCGGGCCCATTGGCTTGAGCAAAAACACGAATAGCAGGAGCAACAATGGATAACCCACGCAAGATCGCCCTCCTGGCGGTCGCTCTGGCCGTGCTTGGCCTCGGTGGCCTGGCCTGGACCGGCAACCTCGGCCAGGCCTCGAGCGACGAAGCCCAGCACGAGGCGCATGGCGAAGACGGCCACGGCCACGATGATGAGCAGGCCGAAGAAGGCCACGCCGACGAGGAAGGCAAATTGCACCTTTCCAGCGCCCAGATCGAGGCGGCTGGCGTGCAGTTGGTAGCGGCCGGCCCTCGCGAGCTGGGCACCGCCATCAGCTACCCGGGTGAAATCCGTTTCGATGAGGACCGCACGGCGCATGTCGTGCCGCGTGTACCGGGCGTGGTCGAGTCGGTGCAGGCCGACCTCGGGCAGGCGGTAAAGCGCGGCCAGGTGCTGGCGGTAATCGCCAGCCAGCAGATTTCTGACCTGCGCAGCGAACAACAGGCAGCCCAGCGCCGCCTGGAACTGGCGCGTCTGACCTTCCAGCGCGAACAGCAGCTGTGGCAGGAACGCATCAGCGCCGAACAAGACTACCAGCAGGCTCGCCAAGTGTTGCAGGAGGCCGAGATCGCGCTGGCCAATGCTCGGCAAAAGGTCGCGGCAGTCGGCCCCGCCGGCGCCGGCAATCGCTATGAGTTACGCGCACCCTTCGATGCGGTGGTGGTGGAAAAACACATGAGCGTGGGCGAGGTGGTCGACGCCTCCAGCAACGCCTTCACACTGTCCGACCTGAGCCGGGTCTGGGCCACCTTCGCTGTCGCCCCACGCGACTTGAACCGTGTCGTCACCGGGCGCAGCGTCACGGTCAGTGCGCCGGACCTGGGCGTCGAGGTCGAGGGCACGGTCAATTACGTCGGCAGCCTGCTGGGTGAACAAAACCGCGCCGCCACCGTGCGCGCCACCTTGGCCAACCCCAACGGCGCCTGGCGCCCTGGGCTGTTCGTGAACATTGCGGTCAGCGTCGAGCGGTCGACCGCCGCCGTGGTGGTACCGGAAAGCGCGTTGCAGACCTGGGAGGAGCAGACCGTGGTGTTCGTGCGTACCGAGCAAGGCTTCGAGGCACGCCCGGTGACGACAGGGCGCCGCGACGCCGGCCAGGTAGAAGTGGTCGCCGGGCTGGATGCAGGCATTCAGGTCGCTGCCGCTGGCAGCTTCGTCCTCAAGTCGGAGCTTGGCAAAGGCTCCGCCGAGCACAGCCATTGAAACCGGGGACGACGCCATGTTCGAACGCCTGATCCAATTCGCCATCGAGCAGCGCCTGGTGGTGATGCTTGCTGTGCTGCTGATGGCTGCGGTGGGTATCCACAGCTACCAGAAACTGCCCATCGATGCCGTGCCGGACATCACCAATGTCCAGGTGCAAATCAACACCGCCGCACCCGGTTACTCGCCATTGGAGACCGAGCAGCGCATCACATTCGCCATCGAAACGGCCATGGCCGGCCTGCCAGGCCTCAAGCAGACCCGTTCGCTGTCCCGCTCGGGCTTGTCCCAGGTCACGGTGATCTTCGATGACGGCACCGACCTGTTCTTCGCCCGCCAATTAGTCAACGAGCGCCTGCAGGTGGCCCGTGAACAGTTGCCCGACGGCATCGAGGCGGGCATGGGGCCGATTTCCACAGGGCTGGGCGAGATCTTCTTGTGGACCGTCGAGGCCGAGGAGGGCGCGCTCAAGGAGGACGGTACGCCCTACACCCAGACCGACCTGCGGGTGATCCAGGACTGGATCATCAAGCCGCAGCTGCGCAATGTGCCGGGGGTGGCCGAGGTCAACAGCATTGGCGGCCATGCCAAGCAGTACTTGATCGCACCGGAGCCCAAGCGCCTGGCGGCCTACAAGCTCACCCTCAATGATTTGATCGCGGCACTGGAGCGCAACAACGCCAACGTGGGGGCCGGCTACATCGAGCGCAATGGCGAGCAGTTGCTGATCCGCGCACCGGGCCAGTTGGACTCCGCCGAGGACATCGCCAACATCGTCATCGCCAGCGTCGACGGCACGCCGATACGCGTCAGCCATGTCGCCCAGGTTGGCCTGGGCCAAGAGCTGCGCTCTGGGGCTGCGACTGAGAATGGCCGTGAGGTAGTGCTGGGCACGGTGTTCATGCTGATCGGCGAGAACAGCCGCACGGTCTCCCAGGCGGTGGCGGCCAAGCTGGTCGAGATCAACCGCAACCTGCCCAAGGGCGTAGTCGCGGTGACGGTGTATGACCGTACCAACCTGGTCGAAAAAGCCATCGCCACGGTGAAGAAAAACCTGATCGAAGGCGCGATCCTGGTCATCGCCGTGTTGTTCCTGTTCCTGGGCAACATCCGCGCTGCGGTCATTACCGCCATGGTCATCCCGTTGTCGATGCTGTTCACCTTTACCGGCATGTTCAGCAACAAGGTCAGTGCCAACCTCATGAGCCTCGGCGCGCTGGACTTCGGCATCATTGTCGATGGCGCGGTGGTGATCGTCGAGAACGCCATTCGCCGCCTGGCTCACGCCCAGCAACGCCATGGCCGCATGCTGACCCGCGCCGAGCGCTTCCATGAAGTGTTTGCCGCCGCCCGTGAAGCACGGCGCCCGCTGATCTACGGGCAGTTGATCATCATGGTGGTGTACCTGCCGATCTTTGCCCTGACCGGGGTCGAGGGCAAGATGTTCCACCCCATGGCCTTCACCGTCGTGATCGCCCTGTTGGGTGCCATGATCCTCTCGGTGACCTTCGTGCCGGCGGCGCTGGCGCTGTTCGTGACCGGCAAGGTCAAGGAAGAAGAAGGCTTGGTCATGCGCACCGCGCGCCAGCGCTATGCGCCGGTGCTGGGCTGGGTGTTGGGCCGGCGCAAGCTGGCGTTCGCCGGGGCGGCAGCGCTGGTGGTGTTGTCCGGGGTGATGGCCAGCCGCATGGGCAGCGAGTTCATCCCCAGCCTCAGCGAGGGCGACTTTGCCCTGCAGGCGCTGCGCGTGCCAGGCACCAGCCTATCGCAGTCGGTAGACATGCAGCAGCGCCTGGAGCGGGCGATCATTGCCCAGGTGCCGGAAGTGGAGCGCGTGTTCGCCCGCACCGGTACTGCCGAAATCGCCTCGGACCCGATGCCGCCGAACATCTCTGACGCCTACGTGATGCTGCGTCCGCCCGCGCAATGGGCCGACCCGAGCAAGCCACGTGAGGCGCTGATTGCCGAAGTGCAGCGCGCCGCGGCCAGTGTGCCGGGCAGCAATTACGAGCTGTCGCAACCGATCCAGTTGCGCTTCAACGAACTGATTTCGGGTGTGCGCAGTGATGTGGCGGTCAAAGTGTTTGGGGACGACATGGACGTGCTCAACCAGACCGCTGCGCAAATCGCCAGCAGCCTACAGCGTGTGCCGGGCGCCTCGGAGGTCAAGGTCGAGCAGACCACAGGCCTGCCGGTGCTGACCATTGATATCGACCGCGACAAGGCTGCCCGCCATGGCCTCAATGTCGGCGACGTGCAAGACGCCATCGCCATTGCTGTGGGGGGGCGTACGGCAGGCACGCTGTATGAGGGCGACCGACGTTTCGACATGGTGGTGCGCCTGCCCGAGACTGTGCGTACCGATGTCGACGCGCTTTCCAGCCTGCTGATACCGGTACCGGCGAGCAGTGCAGCCGGCGCTGCCCAGATCGGTTTCATCCCGCTGTCGCAGGTCGCGACATTGAACCTGCAACTGGGGCCTAACCAAGTCAGCCGTGAGGATGGCAAGCGCGTGGTGGTGGTCAGTGCCAACGTGCGTGGCCGCGACCTTGGCTCGTTCGTGCAGCAGGCCGAGCAGGCCCTGATCGAGCAGGTGCAGATACCGCCCGGTTACTGGACGCGCTGGGGCGGCCAGTTCGAGCAGTTGCAGTCGGCCGCCGAGCGTCTGCAGGTGGTAGTGCCGGTGGCCTTGCTGTTGGTGCTGGCCTTGCTGCTGATGATGTTCAACAACCTCAAGGATGGCGTGCTGGTGTTCACCGGTATTCCGTTTGCCTTGACCGGTGGGGTACTGGCGCTGTGGTTGCGGGATATTCCATTGTCTATTTCCGCAGGGGTGGGCTTTATCGCCTTGTCGGGGGTGGCGGTGCTCAATGGCCTGGTGATGATTGCCTTTATCCGCAGCCTGCGCGAGGAAGGGCGCACGTTGCGGGTGGCGGTCGAGGAGGGTGCGTTGACGCGCTTGCGGCCAGTGCTGATGACCGCGTTGGTGGCCTCGCTGGGGTTCATCCCGATGGCATTGGCGACCGGCACCGGGGCCGAAGTGCAACGGCCGCTGGCGACTGTGGTGATTGGCGGGATCCTGTCGTCCACGGCGTTGACGTTGCTGGTGTTGCCGGCGCTGTACCAATGGGCGTATCGGCGCGAAGAGGGGGAAGAAGGCTGATAATGCCGGGGCCGCACAGCGGCCCCAAAAATCTCAAACGCTGCTCCGTACCCCAGGCCGCACGCTATCGACGCCGGCCTCATCATGCAACGAAATCCGCGACGTCTCCGGCAATGCCAACCCTCCGACCAAAGCCACCAGCGCAATCACCACCAGGTAAAACGCCGGTGCCAGGCTGCTACCCGTCTGCCCGATCAACCAGGTCGCCACCAACGGCGCAGTGCCGCCGAACAGCGTATAGGCCACGTTGTAGGTAATCGCCGACGCGGTATAGCGGGTCCGTGTCGGGAAGCTTTCCGACAGCAATGCCGCAGTCACCACGCCGCTGCACAGCGCGCCCACGGCCAGCAGAATCACCCCCAGCAGCGCCCCGGACAGTGAGCCGGAACTGGCCAGCCAATACGCCGGGAACACACAGACCATCACCCACAGGCAGGTGAAACCAATGGTCTTGCGCCGCCCCACCCGGTCACAAAACGCCCCGGCCAGCGGGCAGCCGACGGCAGCGAACAACAACGCCACTGTGGTTACCAGCAGCGATTGCGCACGGGTGAGGTTGCCGACCAGTTGCAGGTAGGTGGCAAAGTAGGTGGTGAACATATAGAACGACAGCGCCGTCAGCGAGATGAACGCCCCTAGGTTGCGGATGGCCCGGCCATGGTTGCGCAGGGTCTCCTTGAGCGGCGAGTGCTCGTGTTCTTTGCCTTGGGCCACAGCTTCGCGGAACGCCGGGGTTTCTTCCATGCGCCAGCGCAGGTACAGGCCTACCAGGCCCAACGGGGCGGCGATCAGGAAAGGCACGCGCCAGCCCCAGGCGTTCATCGCCTCGGCCGTCAGGTTGGCTTCCAGGCCGTAGGCGATCACCGCCGCGCAGGCAAAGGCTGAAAAGGTCGAGACCGGCACGAAGCTGCCGTAGAACGCGCGCTTGTCGTTGGGCGCATGCTCCATCAGGTAGGCGCAGGCGCCGGCGTACTCGCCACCCGCCGAGAAGCCTTGCAGGCAACGGGCCAGGGTCAACAGCACGGGTGCCGCCAGGCCAATGCTGGCATAGGTCGGCAGCAAGCCGATCAAGGTGGTGGAGCCGGCCATCAGCAGGATGGTCAGCGACAGGATGCGCTTGCGGCCCAGGCGGTCACCCAGTGCGCCGAACACGATACCGCCGAGCGGGCGCAGGGCAAATGCCACGGCAAACACGGCGAAGGTCTTGAGCAAAGCCACGCTGGCATCTTCACTGGCGAAGAACTGGCTGGCAATCAGCGTGGCGAGAAAGCCATAGACGGCAAAGTCGAACCACTCGACGAAGTTGCCGATGGCAGAGGCGGCGATCACCCGGCGCAGGGTGGCGGGGGATACCTCATGAGGTGCGGACATGTGGGAGCTCTCCGGTTTCCATTGGCAGCCTGAATGAACGTGACGCGGTCGGGCCGCGTCATCATTGTTGTGCTTGCCAGTAGATCGGTGAGCGCCTGCGGGAGCTTCGTCGAGGGCGACACTGGGATGCCTGTTTCAACCAGGCGAGTACAGCCCTGCTGCGGCATACCCCTTGCAGCAGGGCTGACACCTCAGAAGCGCATGTCCAGCGCCACCTCGAAGGTGCGCGGAGCTCCCATGTAGTACTGGGAGCTGTAGGCCTGCTTGGCATACACCTCGTCGGTCAGGTTGCGCACTCGCCCGGTCACCGTGGTGTGCTCATCCAGCCGGTAGCGGGCGAAGGCACCGAACAGCGTGTAGGCCCGTGCCTTGAGGGTGTTGGCATTGTCGGCATACACCGAGCCCACGTAGCGCCCATCGACCCCCGCCGACCACGCGGACGTGAAGCTGTAGGTCAACCACAGGTTAGCGACGCTGGCCGGTACGTTGACCGGTGTATTGCCCTTGCGTGACACCGATACCCCGTTGACCGCTTCGTTGAACGTGTCGTACTGCGCGTCGACGTAGGCGTAGTTGGCCTCGGCCAGCAGTTTCGGCGTGACCTGCAGCCGCCCGGACAGCTCGACGCCGCGCGAGGTCTGCTGCCCGGCCTGCACCGTCTGGTTGGCATCGTTGGAATCACGCACGGCAAAGTCCTTGCGCACGATCTGGTACAGCGCCAGCGTGGCGGCGCCGCGGCCGTCGAGGAAGTCGAACTTGCTGCCGACCTCCCATTGCTCGCCCTTGGACAGGTCGAACAGGCCGACGTTGGAGTAGGTCGCCGCCGCCAGTGAACCGGCTGGCAGATCGGCCGAGCTGCTGTACTGCACGTACACACTGGCACTGGGCGTCAGCGCGTAGGTCAGGCCGATGCGCCCGGAAAGCGGCTCCCAGCGGCGCTCGAAAAACGCCGGCGAGGTGGGCGAGACCGTTCCGTAGTTGGTCACTTGCATGTCGAGGTAGTCATAGCGCAGGGCCGTCAGCAAGGCCAGGCGATCGGTCAGTTGCAGGCGGTTTTCGGCAAACACCGCGCGGTTAGTGACTTCGTGACGACGCTGCTTGGTCAGGCCGGCATTCACCCCGGTGATGTCGTCGAAACTGCCAGGGTCGAAATGGTCGGGGTCGACGACGTCGCTCCAGCTGCTCGACGTCGGGTAAAGGGTCTGGCGCATGCGCGAGTATTCCAGCCCTAGCGACCATTGGCTGGCGAAGCCGAACAGGGTGTTGTCATGGCGTAACTCGATGCGGTCGCCCAACAGATTCTGGTCGTGGCTTTGCAGGTAGGGGCTGCTGCGTTGCACATTGCCATTGGCGGTGTAGCTGTAGCGTTCAACGTTGCGGTAGTCGCGCTGGGCGTTGTAGTGGTACAGCGTGTTCTGCACGCTGGTGTTGTCGCTGAGCTGGTAGTCGAGGATCGAACGCAGCCAGCGTACCCGCTGCTCGTAGCGGCCGTCCGCGACGTTGTAGTTTTCGAAGCGGCGGCTTTTGTCGATCTTCATCGTGCTGCGGCCCGGCAGGATCGGCGAACCCCAGTACGGGCTGTCTTCGCGGTCTTCCTGGTACTCCAGCGCCAGGGTGTGGGTGAGGTTGGGCGCCAGGTCGCTGAGTACCGAAAACGCCAGGCTGTCGGTGTTGCGCTGGTTACGGTCGATGTAGCCGTTGCCCTGGCCCCGGCTGAAGTCCAGGCGCATGAAGTGGCGGGCGTCGGCGGGGTTGCTGGCCAGCGCCTGATTGATGCCGAAGGCCACTTCTGAGTCGTCGAAACTGCCGTAGCGCAGGCGGCCGTCGATGATCTGCTGATCGCGGCTGGCAAGCTTGGTGATGTAGTTGATCGAGCCGCCCACGGCGCCTGCGCCATGCAGGAAAGAGGACGGCCCGCCGATCAGTTCGACCCGGTCGAGTACCCAGGCATCCACTGGCCGGGTGGCACTGCTGTAGCCCAGGTTGATGCCGTTGTAGAGCTGGGTGACCTGGTTCTGGGTGAAGCCCCGGTAGGCGACGAAGCCGCCATAACCGGGGTTGGCCGAGGCGTTGACGCCGGTCATGGCGTTGATCACGTCCTGGCTGTCCTTGGCGCCGTGCGCCTCGATCAGGCGGCGGTCCGAGACACTGACCGACGCCGGGGTTTCCCGTGCGGTGAGGCCCAGGCGCGAACCGGTTTGGATCGACTCGTCCAGTTGCACACCGGAGGGGGCGTCGCGTTCGCCATCGATGGTGGTGGCGTTGAGTTCAACCGGGGCAGTGTCTGCCCAGGCGAAGGTGCAAGTGCCCATGAGGAGCACCAGGGAGGTCTTGCGGATCATGTTGTCGTGTCTTCCACGCAAAAGTCATGGCTGACCGCGAGCGCGCACAGGCGCACCCGCTTGAGGTCAGGCGAACAGAAGGGCTGCGGGAAGCGCGGCGGGGGAGGCGCGGGGGTTGAGGGCAGGGCGCAAGTAGCGCGGCGGCGGTTGTGCCCAGCTGCGCACGACAATGGGCGAGGTGGCCCCGGACTGAGGCGGCAGGAACGCCCAGCCGGTGTGGGCAAGCGGCACTGCCAGGCCGAACGAGGAGCACACGGGGCAGTCGAGCTGAGCCATGTGCTGGTCGCCACCGGCGTTGTCCAGGTTGATGGCCGGGCCGTGGTCACTGCTGATCGAACAGAAACCACCCTCGAGGCCCGCCAGGCGCAGGCCACTCATCTGGCCGTGATGCAGGCCGCACAGCAATAGGCTGAACAGGACGCTGGCATAAAGCGTCCAGGCGGTCAGCGTGCGGGTCTGCCGGGTGGTTTTCATGGCGGCGAATCTATCACCCGAATGCGTGATCGGGTAGCCCTGGTGACGCAAAATGCTGGGGTGCAAAGCAGCCCGCTTGGCTCAGGCTGCGCGCTCCAGCACGTCCAGCAGGTCGGCAAACTCCAACGCCAGCTTGTGCCGCGGCGCCATGTGCACCAGCGGCACCGACGCCTGGTGTGATTCGCGCATCTTGATCGAGCTGCTCAGGTACACCGGCAGCACCGGAACCCCTTCACCGCGCAACTGATCGACCAGTGTCTGGTGCAGTGCCGTGCGCCCGGCGAACTGGTTGACGACCACGCCCTCCACCTGCAGCGCTGGGTTGTGGTCCTGGCGCAGCTCCTCCACTTCGGCCATGACGCTGTGCAGCGCATGGCGCGAGAAGCTGTCGCAGTCGAACGGGATCAACAGGCGTTCGGCGGCCACCAGGGCGCTGAAGGTGTAGAAGTTCAGGGCCGGCGGCGTGTCGATGTAGATCCGCTCGTAGTCTTCGGCCAATTCCACCAGCAGCTTGCGCAGCTTGTTGATCTTGAACTTGCTCTCCAGCTTGCTTTGCAGGTCGCTGAGGTCGGGGCTGGCGGTGATCAGGTGCAGGTTGCTGTAGCGGGTTTCGGTAATCGCCACACGGGGCTTCTTGCCGTGCGCGGTCACGGATGACAAGGTCTGGCGGAAGAAGTCGGCAATGCCCGAGGGGATGGCGTCATTGACCAGGCCGGTCAGGTAGTAGGTGGCATTGGCCTGTGGGTCGAGGTCGACGAGCAAGGTCCGATAGCCTTCAGCGGCACTGGCGGCAGCCAGGTTGCAGGCGATGCTCGACTTGCCGACGCCACCTTTCTGATTGAAAACCACACGACGCATGAGACGCTCATCCATGAAGAGTGAAAATGTCAGGTTGGGGTCAATCCTATGACTGAAACACGACAGTTTTATGACAAGGCTTGTAACAACTTTTGCGAAGGGCCTGGCAGTGAAGGTTTGCGCGGGTCTCAGGGCTGAACTCGCGCGACACACACACGATTGCGCCCATTCTGTTTGGCCGCGTACAGCGCCCGGTCCGCCTCGCTCAATGCATCGCCAGGCTCGCTGCCTGCGCCGCCCGGCCAATGCGCCACCCCCAGCGAGATCGTCACCGCGCCCACGGGTTCCACCGGCGTATCCTGCACCGTTACCCGTAGCCGTTCTGCCACTGCTGCCGCAACCGCCAGGCTTGCCCCCGGCAGCAGCATGAGAAACTCCTCGCCGCCGGTGCGGCAAAGCAGGTCGCCCTCTCGGCAACAGCGGCGCATCAGCTCGGCCAGCCGCTGCAGTACCTGATCGCCCACCTCATGCCCATGGCCGTCGTTTACCCGTTTGAAGTGGTCGATATCGAGCACGATGGCCGAAAAAGCCCGCCCTTCGGCTTCCAACAACGACAGGCTGAATTCCAGGTTGCGGCGGTTGCCCAGCCCGGTCAGTGGGTCGGTCTGGGCATCGCGGTTAAGCCGGCCGATGCGCTCTTGCAGCAGGTTGAGCCCGAACAGCAGCGCACGCTTGAGCTCAGCCGCCTCGAAGTACCAGGCCGGCACCCGATGCAGGCGCTCGGCGGTGCCTGAGCGGTCCATCGACCTGGCCCCGGCCGCCAATTGCCAGAGTGGCCGAGCGATGGTCATCGCCAGCCACCACAGCACCAGGCTGCCCACCAGCGCCAGCGGCGCCGAGGTGCCGATAACGTTGAGCACAAGGTGGCTCAAGGGCGCCACGGTCTGCGCCAGCGGTTGCTGCGCCACTACACCCCAGCCAGCGCTCGGCACCGTGGCAAACCCTGCCAGCATTTCCACGCCCTGGCTGTTGGTCAGCTGGCGGGTGCCGCTGTCCAGGGTCGCCAGTTGATCGATCAGCGGGTTGCCTTCCACCACCGTGCCCACTCGCTGGTTGTCCGGGTGATAGAGCAGGCGGCGGTTGCGGTCGACCACATAGAGGTACGAGCCGTCCTTGTAGAAGTGCTCGCCCAGCAGGCTGTTGAGGATGTTGCGCTCGCGCAGGTACAGGCTGCCACCGACGTAGCCCAGGTAACGCCCATTGGTATCGAAGATCGGCTGCGACAGTGCCACCACCAGGTTGTTGGCGGCGGACAGGTAGGGCGTCGACACCAGCGCCTTGCGCCCTTGCAAGGCCTCCTGAACCCCGGGCGACTGCACCTTGGTATTGAGGTAGTGGCGCAATGAGGCAGGGGAGATTGCCCGCAGGATCCCGTCGGCATCGACTACGAACGTCGAGTTGAAGGCCAGGCCCTGGTGCAGCACGCGGTCGGTCTCCGCCTGCAGCGCGGCGGCATCAGCCAACTGGTGGGCTTGTACGCCGGCACTGAACGACAACTGCTGCAAGGCACTGGCGATGAAGGTCTCGGTGATCGACGCCAGCTTCGCCGCGTACACCCGGTTGGCCTCCAGGGCGTGGTCGATCAGCAACTGACGCTGAACCCGGTAGCTGGCGAAATAACTGGCGCACAGCATCAGCAGCGCGGTGAGGGCACAGAGAATCAGAATGAGCGAGCGTAAATCCAGGCGCAATCCGTGCTTGGGGTGTGGCAATCCTGACCTCACTGGTACGAAAAGGGAGTAACCCTGCTGCTTGTAGGTGTAGTGCGTTATTGTCGCCGCGGCGGTGTGTTACGTCGATCAGGAACCTGCTTTTTCCAGTTCAGCCAGCTCATCTTCGACCTGCTGCATGCGCTGCTCGGCCAATGCCTGCACCTGGGTGTCGCGGGCGGTTTCGCGCATCAGCGCGGTCAGTTTTTCGCTCAGGCGCTTGCCGGCCTCTGTCTCTTCAAGTGCGCGGGCCTTGGCCGGGTCCTGCATGGCGTCGACGATGCTGGCGAATTCAGCGTCGCTGAAATTCTTTTCGCTGTAGAGCTTGAACAAATCCTGGCGCTGGTCTTCGACCGTCAGGTGTTTGCGCAGCACCTCACGGATGCGCGCCTCGGGCACCAGCGGGTGGGCTGGCGCCAGCAACGACGCCATACGGTCGATGTTGTGCTCATAGGCGTCCTGCAGCGGCAGCTTGGCCAGGATCTGCGCTTCGCGGGAGGGTTGCTGGTCGCAGGCGGCGAGGGCGGTGATCAGTAGCAGGGGCAGTAGCAACGTCTGGAGGCGGGGCATGGGGTGGCCTGGTTGGGCGGTCTAGGCCTGCGATTATACCGGGGTCTTGATCGCGATGAGCCCAGAATTTGCCAGGGGCGGCGCGCTGGGGTAGAACCTTTGCCCTCGACTCATTGCCTGTAGCCCACATGCCGAATTGGATCATCCAACCCGTCCCGCGTGACGCCATCGACGAGGTCGTCGTTTTTGTCGACAGCGCCCGCCGCGAACTTTTCCCGCAGCTTGCCAACGCACCGTTGCCCCCTGACTTGGCTCGCTTCGCCGAGACATACCTGGACGGCGAAGGCGTGTTTCTCGAAGCCCGCGATCAGGGCCGTTTGGTGGCCGTGATCGGCTATGTGCCCTATGACCATCGCTTCGCACAACTCGACTATCAGCGGGTGTGCGTGGTCGAGGTAGTGCGCTTGTTCGTGTTGCCCGCCTATCGACGCCATGGCCTCGCCGCCGCCTTGTTCGCCGCCTTGCGCGGTGCGGCTGAACAGGCGGGTGTCGAATGCCTGTACCTGCACACCCACCCGTTCCTGCCGGGCGCGATTGCCTTCTGGGAGCGCCAGGGGTTCGTGGTGATCGATGTGGAGCAGGACCCCGTCTGGCAGACCACCCATATGCAGCTGACGCTGGCATGACGTCGCCGTAATCGGTCAGAAACCCCCTACAGCTGTTGTTGTGAAGTGTTCAACGCGTTCATTTCCATAACGTACCTGCTTGCTTACCGTCTCCCTCAAGGCTTACCCAACGCCCCCAAGGGAGACTCACCGATGCCACACATGGCCCTGTACAAGCTCAAACTGCTGGACGAATTCGAAGACCGCAGAGACCCGTGGTCGTTCGGCCACTTCGAAAACAGGCTGATGGATTTGTGGCGGGGTGCCACGCGCCACGACGCCAAGGGCATCATCAATGCAGCGCACAAGGAAGGGCGTTGGCCCAATACGGTGAAGCGCTACCTGCTGACCAACTACAAGGCTTTCGGCAATGTCAGCGCTGAATTGGACCAGACGTTTATGGAAGTGCTTGCTGCGATGACCTCGCAGGAAAAAGCCGAATGGGGGCTGCAGCCGCCATCCGCGGCAGCGTCTTGAACCGGGGGGCTGCTGCGCAGCCCGTCACCGGCACGTTGGTGCGAAGCCTGGTCTCTGAACGATGATCAGAACCCGCCGCCCAGCGGCCACTCGACTGCCAGGCGGATCTGGTCACCATCCAGTTCCGCCTGCGCCGTGTTACCCCGGTGCGCGTTATGCCGTACCGAGAACGTGGTGCCCTTGGCCTTGCCACTCTGCACCACATAGCGCGCTTCCAGGTCGCGCTCCCAGTGCTTGCCACCCTTGCCATACCCCAGGTACGCGTAGCCGCCGGAGGGGTCGACATGCGTGCCATCGATATCGAACCCGCGCACGTACAGCGCCGTCAGGTTCAACCCGGGCACACCGTAGGCGCCCATGTTCAGGTCATAGCGCGCCTGCCATGACTTCTCGTTCGGTGCGTTGAAGTCCGACATCTGCACAGCGTTGGCGATATAGATCGCGCCCCGCGTCACATAGTCGAACGGTGTATTGCCGTCTACCTGCTGCCAGCCCAGGCTGAACCCGTGCGGCCCCTGGTTGTAACGCGACACCAGGCTCCAGGTGGTGTTGTCGATGCGCCCGGACAGCGCCTTGCCGGTGTCGGTGGTGCGGTACAGGTTGAGGTCCAGGCTCAAGCTGCGCCGGTCATCCAGTGCGTGGGTCAGGGTGCTGCCCAGGTAGTGCTGGTTCCAGCTGTCCTCGTAGCGCGAGGTATACAGGCTGCCGCTGAAGGCTGCGCCGGGGTTCCAGGCCACGCCGGCCAGATCGAAGGCATTGCCCTGGCGGCCATTGGAATAGTTCACCACGAACCCTTGATCGTGGCTTGAAGCGTTGCGATCCGCGTTTTCATTGAAGTGGCCGGCCACCAGCCGAAGCGTGTCGATCTCGTTGCTGGTGAGGAAAAACCCCGTCGCGGTCTCGGGCAGCAAGCGGCTGTCGGACGAACTGAATACCGGGGTTTTCACCCGCTGCTCGCCGTAGGACAGCACCGTGTTCGACACCCGCATCTTCAAGGCTGCGCCTGCTCGGCTGTATTCGTTTTTCGGGTGCCCGTCGTTGTCGATGCCCAGCAAGCGAGCCTTGCCGGCACGGCCACCGCCGCTGTCGAGCTGTACGCCCAGATAAGCGTGGGCATCGACACCGACGCCGATCAGGCCTTGGGTAAAGCCAGACTGCAAGGTGCCCATCAAACCGTAGGCCCATTCTTCAGCTTTGCCGCTACGTTCGTCGCGTGGCTTGTAGGCATTGCGCGCACTGCTGTTGCGCCCGCCATGCTTGTAGTCGCGCTGGTCGAACACGCTGCGGTTGAGGATGCTCCAGCTGGCGTCTTCTACCAAACCGTTGCTCTGGGACTGAGCGGAGTCAGCCAATGCGAGCGGGGAAAGCCCGAGCAGAGGCAGGGCCAGCAACAGCCGGCTCATTGCGCGGCCCCCAGCTTCTGCAGTTGCGCTTCGAAGCGGGTTTTCGCCCGTGCAGGCAGGCTGGCAGGCACTGTGGCCGGCGCCGCGTCACCCACCTGGATCACCATCACCATGCCCATCGCCAGGTGCGGAATGCACTGGATACCGTACATGCCGGGTACGTTGAAGGTGTGCTCGTAGGGCTGGTTGAGCTTGCTCTTGAACGCCTCAGCGCCCTGCGGCAGCAGCCCCGGCACACTGGCTGCGTTGTGCCCACTCATGGTCGGCACAAAGCGCACGGTATCGCCGGGTGCGATGCGCAAGTGGTCCGGCTCGTAGACCATCGCGCCCTGCGTACCGCGGTTGAGCATCTTCACTTCATGCACGTCTGCCAGCGCGGCAGGGGCAAACAGGGTGCTGGCGAGCAGCAGGGCGACAGGGCGCAACAGCATGGTGGCAACTTCCTGGTTCAGGGGGCGCGAAAACGCAGAATGCGTGCGCCGTCGAAGGGGTCGGTAAGGTAGTGGGCGTGTACGCCGAAGGTGCTCAGCAGGCGCTCTGGGGTGAGGACGTCGAGCGGCTTGCCGAGGGCGACAAGGCAGCCTTTGTCGAGCACCGCGAGGCGGTCGCAGGTCAGCGCCTGGTTGAGGTCATGCAGGGCCACCAGCGTGGTAACCGGCAGCCCCTGCACCTGTTGCAACAGGCTCAGCTGGTGCTGGATGTCCAGGTGGTTGGTCGGCTCGTCGAGCAACAGCACCTGGGGGCGTTGCGCCAGGGCGCGGGCAATGTGCACGCGTTGGCGTTCGCCACCTGAAAGCGAATGCCAAAGCCGCTTGCGCAGGTGCAGGGCATCCAGGTCGGCCAAGGCCTGTTCGACGATGGCGCGGTCTGCTTTGCTGAACGGCGCCAGGGCCGACAGCCAGGGCGTGCGGCCCAGGGCAACGGCGTCGAACACGCTGATGGCGTCAGCGGTATCCGCTTGCTGCTCGACCAGCGCCAGAGCCTGGGCAATGCGCCGGCGTGGCAGTTGCGTGAGCGGCTCGCCCAGCAGCTCGACACAGCCACTGTCAGGCTTGCGCAGGCCCGCCAGCAGTTTGAGCAAAGTCGACTTGCCCGAGCCGTTAGGGCCGACGATGCCCAGCGTTTCGCCGGGGATAACGGTTAGCTCGATGTGGCGTAGTACAGGGTTGCCGCCCAACTGCAGCCCTAAGCCCTGGCAGGCCAGGGGGGCAATCTTCACGTTGGCCATGACGGTCATGGGCGCCCCCTTCTGCTGACCAGAATCAGCGCGAACACTGGCGCGCCGATCAGCGCGGTCACCACGCCCACCGGGATCACCTGGCCTGGGATCAGCGTGCGCGACAAGATATCGGCGCTGATCAGGAACAGCGCGCCGCCCAGCGCACTGGCCGGCAGCAGGCGGCTATGCCCGGGCCCCAGCAGCAGGCGCAGGGCGTGGGGGATGACCAGCCCGACAAAACCGATGGCGCCGACGATGGACACCATCACCGCCGTCACCAGCGCGGCACAACTGATCAGCAACAACTGGGTGCGCCGCACCGGGATCCCCAGCGACGCGGCCGAGTCGGCGCCGAAGGTAAAGGCATCCAGCGCGCGGCGATGCCACAGGCACACCACCAGCCCGAACAGTGCCACGGGCAGGGCCAGCCACACGGACGGCCAGCGCACGCCACTGAGGTTGCCCAGCAGCCAGAACAGAATGCCGCGCGCCTGCTCGGCGGTGGCCGACTTGGTGATGAGGAACGCGGTCAGCGCAGTGAACAGTTGCGAGCCAGCGATGCCGGCGAGTATCACCTGGGCGTTGTTGCTGCTCGGCCCGGCGGCGCGTGCCAGCACCAGCACCAGCGCAAACGCCGCCAACGCGCCGATGAAGGCACCCCCGGACATGCTCAGGGCGACGCTGCCCAGCCCCAGCAGGCCGACCAGCACCGCGCCGGTCGAGGCACCGGCCGACAACCCCAACAGGTAGGGCTCGGCCAGCGGGTTGCGCAGCAGCGCCTGCAGGATCACGCCACACGTGGCCAGCCCGGCGCCACAGGCGGCGGCGACCAGCGTGCGGGTCAGGCGGTAGTTCCAGACGATACCGGCATCGATGGGGTCGACCGGGTAACCGGCCTGCCACAGGTGATTGGCCAGCACCTGGTAGACCACGTTCGGCGCCAGGTTGCTCTCGCCGATCGCGGTGCCGGCCACCAGCGCGACACACAGGGCTGCCAGGGCCAGGGCGCTGTAGGGCAACAAGCGGCTCATCACTGGGCTGCTTTACCGCTGGCGAACGCCGTCGACAGCGTCTGCAGGCCGCGGAACAGGCGGATGCCGGCCTGCATCGCATCGGCGTCGAGGACGATGATGCGGTCGTTCTTCACCGCGTCCATGTTGCGGGTAACCGGGTCGTTGCGCAGGAATTCGAGTTTTTTCTGGTAGTCGTCTGCCGGGAAGCGGCGGCGGTCCATGCGGGCGATGATCAACCAGGTCGGGTTGGCCTTGGCCAGGGTTTCCCAACCCACGGTCGGCCATTCTTCGGTGGACTCGACCACATTGCGCACCCCCAGCGTACGCAGCATGAAGTCAGCCACCCCTTGGCGGCCGGCGACGTAGGGGTCGATATCCAAGTCGGCGCTAGAGAACCAGAACAGCGCCGAGGTGTTCGACAAATCCTTGCCAGCCAAGTGCGCCTTGGCGCTGTCCAGGCGGCCCTTGAGGTCGGCGTTCAACGCGGCGCCGCGGTCTTGCACATCGAAGATTTCGGCCAGCTGGTTGACGCTCTTGTAGATGCTCTCGACCTGGAACGCCTGCAGGCGGGTGCCGTCGGCGCCCACCAGGTTGTCCTTGCCTTCGCAGTCCGACGGCAGCAGGTAGGTCGGGATCTTCAGCTCGTCGAACTGCTCGCGGGTGCCGACCACACCTTGTGCGCCGACCATCCATTCAAACTGTACGGCCACCAGTTGCGGACGCTTGCCGACCACCGCCTCGAAACTGGGGTCGTTGTCGGCCAGGCGCTCGACCTTGTCGTTCAGCGCCTTGTACTCGGGCAGCACGTTGTTGAACCACAGCGAGGTGCCGGCCAGTTTGTCGCCCAGCCCCAGTGCGTAGAGCATCTCGGTGCCGGCTTGGCCAATGGTCACTGCACGCTCGGGCGCGTGGCCGAAGGTCTGCGGCATGCCGCAGTTGTCGACCGTGAGCGGGTAGTGGGTGGCGGCAGCCTGGGCCAGGCTGGTGAGGCCGAGGCCGGCAATCAAAGCGGCAAGACGATGCAGCATGAGGGGACGATCTCCTATCGAAGGGTTCACGGAATGAACGCACGGACAGGCATCGCCGAGCCCCGTGCACACGGCAGGGGGCAGCACCCAGAAAAGGGTGGAGATGGCCATCCCGGACACCCCGCCGGTTGGTGTTTTTGCGCCGGCAGGTCTCCTGACTGGTGCGTCATGGCCCAGCTCCAGCCTTCCCGGACAATGTTATCCAGTGGCATCGATGGAGCAGGCTCGGCACCTACAGTTGCGGGGGCAGTTCCGTTTGGCCCGCGTTAGCGGGCTTGGGATTCCCTATTAATTCCGTGGTGGAAACCGGCGGCCGGCATGGTAGACCATCAGGCAGCCGGGTGAAAACGCTTTTCAGAAGTACTTGAGCCAGGTGATATCACGCCGACGCGCCTTCAGCCGGGCGAAGCTACGTACCGGCAGGTACAGCGACACGGCGAGCAAGGCGGCGCCCAGCCACACGGCGCCGATGCCGTCGAAGCCAAAGTAATCCCCCTGGTTGTGGCCGAACAGCGCGACGCAGGCCAGGTAAAGCAGCTTCAGCACATACAGGTGCAGCAGGTAGAAAAACATCGGTGCTGCACCGTAAACCGCCAGGGCGTTGATCCAGCGGGCCTGGCCGGCACGCTCGAAGGCGCGCAACAGCAGCAGGCCACAGCCCAGGGTGAGGGCCAGGAACAGCAAGGACGGCGGATACTTGGTGATGTTGAAGAAGCTCATCAGCGTTTGCGTCAACGTCGGGTACCCGCTCCAGGGTGCCTCGCCGTAGCCGTTGAGCATGCGCAGCACGACAAAACCAAGCAGTGCGATCACCCCGGCCAGCAGCAGGCGGTGCTGGCGTTGGCCTGCGTCGCTGCCACGGGCGAACCAGGGGCCAAGGCCGTAGCCCAAGGCGATGACGCCTATCCAGGGCAGCACGGGGTACGACGTGCGCAGGCGCAGGTGGTCGGAGAATGCCAGCCAGCCACGGTCGTGCAGGATTGCCCACGGCACGTGCAGGGCCGACTCAGCGCCGAAGTGCAGGCTGTCGAGCAGGTTGTGCCCGGCGACGATGATTGCACCCAGGGCGATCAGCGCTGCCCGTGGCAACCACACCAGCAGCGACAGGGCGATCATGCTCACGCCGATGGCCCAGATCACTTGCAGGTAGATCACGCTGGGGGGTAGTTGGAAGGTCCAGGCGAAGTTGACCAGGGTGAACTCAAGTGCCACGAGGAACAGCCCACGTTTGAACAGAAAGGCCGAGACATCGCTACGGCCCTGGTACTTCTCGCCATACAGCCAGGCCGAAAGGCCAGTCAACAGGACAAACACCGGCGCGCATAGGTGGGCCAGGGTACGGCTGAAGAACAACGACGGGTCGGTGACGTCGATGGCCATCGGGTCGCTGACCTGGCGGTGCAGAAAGAAGGTCTCGCGGACGTGGTCCAGGAGCATGAACAGGATGACCAGGCCGCGCAGGGCATCGATGCTCTGCAGGCGCTGGGTAAGCAGGGTGGGGGTGGCGCTGGCGCTAGTCATGGAAGGTCGCTGGTAGGAATGGGTGTCAAATGAAACGTTATCTTATAACTTAAATTGGGTGGCCAGCAATGGGGATTTGGAGGGGTGTATGGCGCTGCATAGCCCAAGGCATTCGCTCTCAATGAATTTTTTCGAACTTTCTCCAAAGCGTGTCTCTCGAACCGCTCGTTATCACTGTTTTCACGTCATGGAGACTTCACGCATGTCCGCTCGTCACCTGTTGCGTCACACTTGCCTGCTCGCCTTGATCGCTTCGCCTTTAGCCGCCACCGCCGCGCCCAGTACCGACCCGCTGTTCACCCTCGGCCTGCTGGGTGCCTATAACGACTTCAAATTCGAAGGCGGCAGCGAAACCGACAAGGAGCACTTGGGGCAGGGCGGTGTATTCGCCACCTTCGGCAACAAGATGACCGCCGAATCCGGCTTCATCTACCAGATCGGTGCCGAGGCCAAGTACGGCAAGAAGAATGACAACAAACTCAAGGAAGCCCAGGCCGATCTCGACCTCGGCTGGCGTGCGGCGCTGGACGCGCGCAACTTTGTCGATGTGACCGTGGGCGGCGGCTACAGCTGGTCGCGCTTCGAGCCCGAGATCAACGACCTGGACACTAAACTCACGGTCAAGTCGCCCTTCGCCAAGGCGGCCTTGGGTTACAACCACCAGTTCGATGCGTCGACCCTGCGCGTGGAGGTGGGCGCGCGCCACACCCTCGATGGCCGTGCGCGCCTGAAGGTGGATGATTTCGGCAGTGACACCGTGGACCTGAAGGACCGCACCAACCCCTATGCCGAGGTCACCTTGCTGATGAACCAGCAGGGCGGCATGCCGGTACAGGCGGGGGTGTACTACACGCGCACCGAGTACAAGCTGGATGGCGATTCGCCCGTGGCGGACAACACCAAACTCAAGCGTGATGAGTTTGGCTTCAAGGTCGGCTTGGCGTTCTAAGCAGCGATTTGCCAACACCGCGGTTTGTGTAGGAGCAGCCTTGCGCTGCGAAGGGGCCAGTTCAGGCGATGACCAGCATGATGCAGGCGCTGGCCTCTTCGCAGCGCAAGGCTGCTCCTACCGTCGGCTAACGCCCCCGGCGGCGCGACACGCGAGCCTCGATGTTCTTGCGCCCGATCAGCAGTGGCGGTTTTTCCACCACTGGCTCATCCGCCAGCCACTTGTACATCACCAGGCAATCCACCAAGCCCAGCCGGGCATGCCGGAAAGCCTTGGGCAGGCGGCCGACCGTTTCGAAACCGAGCTTGTGCCACAGCGCCACGGCCACTTCGTTGCTGGCCACGACCGAATTGAACTGCAGCGCCAGAAACCCCTCCTGGCGCGCCAGCTTTTGCGAATGCTCGCACATCATCCGGGCCACACCACGGCCACGCGCGGCCTCGCAGACCATGTAACCGCAGTTGCCTACATGGGCCCCGGGGCCGGCAGCATTGGCTTTGAGGTAGTAGGAACCCAACAGCTCACCGTCGTCCTCTGCTACCCAGGTGCGAAGGGGCATCTCCAGCCACAACTGGCGGGCCTGGTCGAAGTTCAGGGCAGGGTCGAAGGCGTAGGTTTCACGGGCCTGGACAATGGCCTGGAAGGTGGGCCAGAAACGCTCGAAGTCCTCGGGCGTCATGGGGCGGATGTGGATCATGGTGGTTCCTGCAATGGCTGGACCGCCAAGTCTGGGTGGCGCGGCGCCGTCGCGCAAGGGCGGCGACGCCACGCGGGGTCAGCCGTTGGCCTTGCCCACTGCGTCCATGGCGCGTGCCGAGTACACCAATGCGGCGCCGGCGTTCATCGCCACCGCTACGCCAAGGGCTTCGGCAATCTCTTCGCGGCTGGCGCCGTGTTTCACTGCCTGCTGCGAATGCACGGCGATGCAGCCGTCACAACGGGTGGTCACGGCCACCGCGAGGGAGATCAGTTCGCGGGTCTTGGCGTCCAGGTGGTTGGTCTTGGCGCCCGCACCGCTGGCGGTCATGTAGCCGGCCACGGTGTCGGGAGACAGCTGCTTGAGATCGCCGATGCCGGCCATCAACTGCTTACGGTAGGCGTCCCAGTCCATCATGCTCATCGTCTTCACCTTGGGGTGGTTGCGAGTGGAGCTTTCAGGCTAGTCGAAAAAGGCGAGGGCATCTGCTGCCTGTACCGACGGCACAGGCAGCGCTGAATCAGATGTAGATGAACACCAGCACCAGTGCAGCCACCACCGCCCATTTTTCCAGGTAGTAGCGCATGCGATTGCGCTTTTTCAGCGCCTTGCCGCGTTCGCGGATCTTGTAGATGCGGGTGAATAGCCGGTTGATGCCACCGGTCTTGTCGTTGGCATCATTGGGCGCGGCGGCCGCCGCCATCACGTTGCGGCTGAACCAGCGGTTGAACGCCGTTGCCCAGCGGTACTTGAGCGGGCGCTCGACATCGCAGAACAGGATGATGCGGTTGTGGTCGGTGGTGTTGGCCGCGTAATGGATGTAGGTTTCGTCGAAGATCACGCCCTCACCGTCGCGCCACGAGTACTTCTCGCCGTCCACGTCGATATAGCAACCGTCATCGTTCGGCGTGTCCAGGCCTAGGTGGTAGCGGTAGGAGCCAGCGTACGGGTCGCGGTGGCGCACCAGCTTGGCGCCCGGTGGCAAGGTGGCGAACATTGCAGCCTTGACCGTGCCGATGCCTTGCAGCAGTTCGGTGGTGCGTGGGCACAGGGTCATGGCCGAAGGGTGGCTTTCGCCGTACCACTTCAAATAGAAGCGCTTCCAACCGGTCTTGAAGAATGAGTTGAAACCGACGTCATCGTAATTCTCGGATTTCTTGATTTCACCGACGTGGAGCAACTGCTGCGCCTCGGCACGGATTTCCTGCCAGTGGTCCTGCAGCGGTTGCAGTTCGGGGAAGGCCTCGACCGGCAAGTAGGGCTTGGCCGGGTGCTTGGAAAACAGGTAGAGGAAACTGTTGACCGGGGCCAGGAAGCTGGAGTGGTCGCCCAGCTGACGAGTCAGCTTGTGGCGAACGCGACCGCGTAGGTGAACATAGGCGATCGACAGAACAAAGAGGAGTACGAGTGCAATTTTCATGGACGTTTACTTGTCGAAAAATGGCCATGCGCCATGGCATAAGCTGGCCAGCATAAACAATCATGGGAGCAGTTTGTACTTATTGTTACGTGACTACCGCGCGACTTAGGTGTAATGGCCTAGCGCTTGCGCAAACGTTTCATGTCAAGGAGATCACATGGTTCAGGACGTTCGCCCCAGTGGCGCCCCCTTCAAACGGCTGTTTTTCGCTTTGCCGGTCAGCGATGCCCAGCGCCGTGCTCTGGCCCAGTGGCGGCGTGGCTTGAACCTGCGCACTGGCAAGCCGGTACCCGCCGACAACTTCCATGTGACGCTGCTGTTTCTCGGTGATGTAGACACCGCCTTGCTGCCCTCGATCTGCGCTGCGGTCGATGCGCTCAAGCGCCCGGCTGCGGCGCCGCGCCTGTTGCTCGACCGTTTGCAGGTGTGGCCGCGCGCCAGTGCGCTGGTGCTTGAGCCGCAGCAAACGCCGCCGGCCTTGCTGCAACTGGTGTATGGCCTGCAGCAGGCGCTGCTGCCATTGGGAGTGGAGGCGGCGAGCCGTGAGTACCGCCCGCACCTGACCTTGTCCAGGGACTACCGCGGCCAGCCGCCGGAGGCCGCCACGGCACCGGAGTTCTTCCTGGCCGCGCGGCACTTCGCCCTGTATGAATCGCGCAAGGGTGTGTACTGGCCGCTTGCGCAATGGCCGTTGACCGAGTGATGCGTGCTGCGTTTTAAAACTCAGGCGTGTACTTGACCGTCAACATGAAGTTGCGGGGCTCGCCGTAGTTGTTGCTGCCATTGAGCTGGTTGAAGCCGGCAACCCAGTACTTCTTGTCGAACAGGTTGTTGGCGTTGACTGCAAGGTTCACTTCCGGCGTCAGCTGATACGCCAGGCGCGCGCTCCACACGGTGTAGCCAGGCACGGTGTAGGTGCGTTCGTAGCCCAAGGTGTGGCTTTGGCTGGTGAAGCCCAGGCCGGTGCTCCAGCGTTGGCCGTCCAGTGGCAGGGTGTAGTCGGCCCAGGCGCGCAACATGTGCTTGGGCGTCCACTGGCTGAACACGCGGCCTTCTTCGTCCGGGTCGTCGAGGAACTTGGTGGTGTTGTAGGTGTAGCCAGCAAACAGCTGCAGGCCGCTGAGCACTTCGCCGCTGATCTCGGCCTCGATGCCCTGGCTACGCACCTTGCCCGCCGCAGTGGAGCAGTACCAGTCATCACAGGCAAAGCCCGAAGCCACGTCGGTCACCGCACGGTTTTCCTGGTCGTAGCGGAACACCGCCAGCGAGGCGTTGACCCGGCCGTCCAGCAATTCGCCCTTAAGGCCCGTTTCGTAGTTGCTGCCGATCACAGGCTTGAGTGGCACGTTGTTGACGGCCCGCTCGGTCTGCGGCACGAACACGTCGGTGTAGCTGGCGTACCAGGCCCATTCGCGGGTCAGGTCGTAGACGAAGCCGGCATACGGGGTGACTTCGCCCGACTCGGTCATGCGGCTGGTGGGGGGGCGGCTGCCGGGGTCGGTGCGGCTGTTGAAGTCGATCGAGTCCCAGCTGTAGTCGAACCAGCTGACCCGCGAGCCGAGGATCAGGGTCAGGTCATCGGTCGGCTTGACCCGCCACACGCCGTATAGGCCTTTTTGGCGGATG
This sequence comes from Pseudomonas kermanshahensis, assembly GCF_014269205.2. Taxonomy (NCBI): domain Bacteria; kingdom Pseudomonadati; phylum Pseudomonadota; class Gammaproteobacteria; order Pseudomonadales; family Pseudomonadaceae; genus Pseudomonas; species Pseudomonas kermanshahensis. The sequence goes on along the minus strand of NZ_JABWRY020000001.1, from coordinate 3,640,472 downwards.
TCATAGCTGGCCTTGTTGGAGCGCGCGAGTTTGCCGTCGAACACACTGTCACGGCTAGGCTCGGGGCGGTTGTGGTCGATGTCGAAGAGGGTGTCGCCAGACGCGGCGAAGTTGCGCCAATAGGCATCGTCCGACGTCAGCTTGGAGTAGTTGCCGCCGACGGTGATTTCATGGGCCAGCGGCCCGGTGTTGAAGTGGCCCACCACGTTCATGTCCAGGCCCAGCTTGGTGTTGTGGAAGTCGGTGAGCCAGTCGGCATAGGTGATGCCGCTGCCGTCCGGCGCCACGCCCTGGCCGGTGGACTGCACGCGCTGGTGCGTGGAAGTGTTGACTTCGTCCATGCGCACGGCGGCGGCCTTGAACGCCCAGTCGTCGTTGAAGCGGTGCTCAAGGTCCGCGTAGTAGGTGGTCACGTCGGTTTCGGCACGGTTCCAATGGGCGCCGGTGAAGGTCGAGCGGGGCAGGTCGACCGGCTTGCCGTCGGTGTAGCGGGGGATGCCACGCAGCATTGGCCGCGACTGCTGGCGGTTGTAGCTGATGCCGGCACCTACGGTGGTGGCGTCGTTCAGGTCAATGTCCAGCGCGCCATACAGGGAGTGGGACTTGCTCCATTGGTAGTCGATGAAGCTGTCGCTCTGGTCCTCGTCGGCCACCATCCGGCCGCGCACGCGACCGTCGGCGGTCAGCGGGCCGCCAGCGTCCAGTTGCAGGCCGTAGTGGTCCCAGGAGCCAGCCTTGCCGGTGACGGTGACGGTCGGGGTGGCCTGCCCGCGTTTGCGCACCAGGTTGATCGCGCCGCCGGGGCTGCCGGTGCCTTGCAGCAAGCCCGAGGCGCCGCGCAGGACCTCGATGCGGTCGAAGAACACCAGGTCCTGGGTCGCCCAGTTGCCCAGCGAATAGTTGTTACGCGGGATAGGCACGCCGTCGTACTGCCAGTCGTCGATCTGGAACCCGCGCGATGTCACCACCACGCCTGGGCCGATGCCTTGCGCGCCGACGATCCCGGTGGTGTGGTTGAGCGCCTCCTGCAGGTCGGTGATGCCTTGGTCATCCAGCTGTTTACGGGTAATCACCGTCACCGATTGTGGGATTTCCTTGAGGGTGTGCGTGCCTTTGCCAAGGGTCACCGCGCGGGCGGCGTACGAGCCGCTGCCTTCGCTGGTGGCATCCAGGTAATTGTCGGTGATGCTGGTACTGCCAAGCTCCAGCACGTCGCTCTCTGGGGTTGCCGGGGCGACGCTGAAGTGGCCGCTGCTGGTCAGCCGCAATTGCAGGCCGCTGCCGACCAGCGCGGTTTGCATGGCTTGCTCGGCACTCATCTGGCCTACGACTGCCGGCGCCTGCTTGCCGCGTACCAGCTGGGGTTCGAGCGCGATGATGTAGCCGCTCTGGCTGGCAATCCGGTTAAGGGTGGTGGCCAGGCTGGCAGGCGGCAGGTCGAACGCCAGGGTCTGCACCTGGGCATGGGCATTGAGGCTGCTCAGGGCAACGACGAGGGGCAAGGCGCGGGGCCAGAGGTTGAGCACAGAATTCTCCCGAATGAAGTGACTTGTCAGGAGATAGGTGGGACGAGAAACGAAAACCGGACACGCCCGCGAATGATTTTCACAAATATTTGCATTAGCCTTGGCTGGGGCCGATCAACGTTACCCAGGGTCCGAACGGTTCGACCTTGATCGGCAGGGCTTCCGCCAGGGCAGCCAGCGCCTCCTGCGGCTGGTCGAGCGGGAACACGCCTTGCACGCGCATCCCGCGCACCGCCGGGGCCAGCCGTATGTAGCCGCGCTGGTAGGGGCGCAGGGCATCGATGACCGCGTGCAGGGGTTCGTCGAGCACTTCCAGGCGCCCAGACAGCCAGGCGCAGCGTTGTTGCTGCTCGCCGCCCAGTTGCTGGATGCCATCGCTGCGCAGCAGGGCTGCCTGCCCCTGTTGCACGTCTTGCCAGCGGCCATCGCGCAGGCTGGCGCGCACGCTGTGCTCCAGCACCACGACGCGGGTAGCGGCTTGCTCTTGGCTTACCAGAAAGCGGGTGCCCAGCGCCTGCACTTGCCCTTGGGGCGTGCGCACGCGCAGGGGCCGCTGAGGGTCGGCCGCAACCTGAATCACTATTTCGCCACGGCGCAGTATCAGCAGGCGTTGGCTGGCATCGAACTGCAGGTCGACGGCACTGGCGCTGTTGAGGCTCAGGCGGCTGCCGTCTGCCAGGGTAAAACTGCGCCGCTCGCCGCTGGCGGTGTGCAGGTCAGCCAGCCAGTTTTGCGCGCTGTCGCTGCGCCAACCGCTCCACAAGGCGCCTGCGACGACACCCATGCCTGCCAACGCGCCCAGCACTTCGCGGCGAGAGTGGGTGGGCGTGAGCAGCAGTTGGCGGGCTTCGGCGGCTTGTCCTGGGGCACGTTGGTCCAGCGCGTGCAGCGCCGCAAACGGGCTGCCCAGGCGTTGTTGCAAGCGGTCCCAGGCGCGTTGGTGTGCGGGGTCCTGGCGCAGCCAGTGCGCCAGGCGTTGCAGCAGCGCCTGGTCAGGCGTGCCGGCCTTGAGTGCGACCATCCAGTCGATGGCCTGCTCGCTGATTGGGTCCAGGTGTGTTGCGCTCATGCGTGCACCTCGCACAGGTAGCACTGGCGCAGGGCCTGCTTCATGTGGCGGCTGACGGTGCGTTCGCTGATCTGCAAACGGGCGGCGATGTCGACGTAGCTCATGCCGTCGAGCTGGCTGTAGAGGAAGGCAGCCTTGACCATGGCGGGCAAGCCGTCCAGCACCTTGTCGATGGTCACCAGTGCCTCGATCAGCAGCAGTTGCTCTTCGGCAGAAGGGGCGATGGGTTCAGGCAGCAGCGCCAAGCGCTCGAGGTACGCCTGCTCGAGTTGGCGACGGCGGTACCGATCGAAGATCAGCCGACGGGCGATGGTCGAGAGGTAGGCACGCGGTTGCTCGATGCTGTCCGGGTCGACGCGTGCGCCCAGCATCTGGCAGAACGCCTCGGCTGCCGTGTCCTCGGCATCGGCGCGATTACGCAGGCGTTTGAAGACATGTTGGAGCAGCCAGCGGTGATGGTCGCTGAAGAAGAAGCCCAGCTTGCGGGTCGATGTGCTGTCCAACGCCTGGTATCCAGTTGTGAGTGCGAATCTTTCTCAATATTAGCTGGGTCGGTTGGTGGGTAGCAATGGGGGGGGTGAGATGTTGGGTGTGTATGGCTGGGGTTTGATGGTGTGGCGGAAACCGAGCGCCGCCCGCGCGGCGCATCGCGAGCAACGCTCGCTCCTACGTCTGTTTCGGGCCAGTAAAGCCTGTGATAGTTGCGCGCGACCGCCTTGTTTGATCTATCCGATATCGTGTCAGGCACCAGGGGACCGCGCGCCTATGCCCCAGAAATAATTGGCCCGAAACAGACGTAGGAGCGAGCGTTGCTCGCGATGCGCCGCGCGGGCGGCGCTCGGTTTCTGCCACACCACAACGCCCCAGCCAGACACCTAGCGGCCACCACCAATCAAACCGGCAAACTCTGGTACGCCACTTCATCCCCCGGGCTGCGGTCAAACTGGCGTTTGTACTCGCGGCTGAACTGCGAGGTGCTCTGGTAGCCCACCCGGTGCGCCGTCTGCGCCACTCCCAGGCCCTCGCCGATCAGCATCTGCTGCGCCTTGAGCAGCCGCAGGCGCTTGAGGTATTGCATGGGGGCCATGTCGGTGCAGCGTTTGAAATGCTCATGGAAGGTCGACACGCTCATGTTGGCGCGTGCCGCCAGCGCCTCGACGCTCAAGGGTTCGGTGTAGTGTTCACGCAAGTGGGCGAGGGCGGCGCCGATGCGGGCGAAATGCCCCTGCTGTTCGACCAACGCCCGCAACACGCCGGCTTGCGGGCCGCGTAGCGCGGTATAGAGCACTTCGCGCACCCGCGCCGGGCCGAGTACCTTGGCATCCAGCGGGTCTTGCAGGCAGCTCAGCAGCCGTTCGACGCTCTCGCGCATGGGCGCATCCAGCGCTGCAGACGTCATGGACTGCGGGGTCTGGGCCTGGACGGCGGCATCCGGTGCCAGGTCCATGCTTTGCACCAGTTCACCGAGCACGCTGCGGTCAATGTCCACAGCCACGCCCAACAGCGGCGCCTCGCGGGTGGCGAAGGTTTCGCACATGAACGGCACCGACAACGCCTGCACCAAGTAGTGGCCCGCACCGTACTCCAGGGTGCGCGGCCCCAGCCGCGCGAGTTTGCTGCCCTGGGCCAGGATCATCAGGCTTGGCTCGTAGATTTGCGGGCTGCTGGCGACATAGTGGTCCCAGCTCAGCACCTGCACTTGGGGCAGGTGAGTGGGCACGAAACCCGGGCGCGTGGCGAGGCGGCGGATCAGCGCGCAGAGGGGGGCGTTAGCGTCGACATGGCGGGTGAGCTGCATGGTGAACCTGGGCAGAGAATCAGACAGTTGCATCATCGCAGATTGAAGGTCTAGCGTCAGATGCTTGCGGGCAAATCCGGATAATCAGGCATGCATGCCGGAGAATCTGCGGTGGGCGAGGGGAGGCAGGGCGCGCAAAATGCGCCGCCTGAATCGTTTCACTTCTTTGCGAGGTCCCGCATGTACACCGCCATCGGTTATGCCGCCCAAACCCCGACCAGCCCTCTGGCTCCCATGACCTTCGAACGCCGCAGCCCGCGCCCGGACGATGTTGCCATCGAGATTCTCTACTGCGGTGTGTGCCACTCCGACATCCACCAGGCACGCAACGAATGGGGCATCGCCGTGTACCCGTTGATGCCGGGCCACGAGATCATTGGCCGGGTCACCGCGGTGGGCGACAAGGTGTCCGCGCACAAGGTCGGCGACCTGGTAGGCGTCGGTTGCATGGTCGATTCCTGCCGCCACTGTGAGGCGTGCGCCAAGGAACTGGAGCAATACTGCCTGGAAGGCCCGACCATGACCTACGCCACCCCTGACCGGGTCGATGGCAGCAACACCATGGGTGGCTATTCCAGCAGCATCGTCGTCAGCGAGCACTTTGTGGTGCGTATCCCTGCCGGCATGGACCTGCCAAGCGCCGCGCCGATCTTGTGCGCCGGTATCACCACCTATTCGCCGCTCAAGCACCACGGCGTTGGCCCTGGCCACAAGGTAGGCATCCTGGGCATGGGCGGCCTCGGCCACATGGGTATCAAACTGGCCAAGGCGCTGGGCGCGGAAGTGACCTTGTTCACCCGTTCGCCAGCCAAGGCCGAGGAAGCGCGCCGCCAGGGTGCCGACCATGTGATCGTGTCCACCGATGACGAGCAGATGCGCGCCGCGGCAGGTCGCTTCGACTTCCTGCTCGACACCATTCCGGTGCAGCACGACCTCAATCCGTACCTGGAAACCCTCACCTTCGATGGTGTGCATATTCTGGTCGGCCTGATCGAACCGATTGAACCGGCGCTGCACGCGGCCAACCTGGTGCTCAAGCGTCGGGTACTGGCCGGCTCGCTGATCGGCGGCATCGCCGAGACTCAGGAAGTGCTGGATTTCTGTGCGGAGCACGACATCCGTTGCGATATCGAAATGCTCGATATTCGTAATATCAACCAGGCTTACGAGCGGATGATTGCTGGGGATGTGAAGTACCGCTTTGTGATCGACATGGCGACATTGCAGGGTTGATCCTGGCGTTAATCTGCACCGGGCTTTTCGCGGGCTTGCCCGCGAAGAAGCCAGTGCAGATCTACCAGACCAGCGCCTTGTCCCACCCCTTCCAGAACAACCAGCGCCGCACTTCACCATGCTCGCCGGTACCGATCTGCCACTCAGGCCGTCCACTGCCCAGCGCAATCACCGAGATGAACCCGGCATGGCTCGCCGCAACCAGCGTGCGTCCATCGGCGCTGATGTCCATGGCGCTGATGGTCGACCCCAGGAAGTGCTGCCAATGTTCCGTGCCCTCTTCGCCAAAGGCCCGCAGGTAGCCGTAGGCATCGCCGACGATGTACTCGCCATCGCCTGCGACCCCGGCATACACCCGCGCTCCGTCTTGCAGCAGTGGGGTGCGTGGGTCTTCGCTGTAATAGTCGGTGTCCAGGCCCGCAAGGTCTGCCACGCGTACCCCCAGTGTGCCGCCGTTGTAGAAGTGGCAGGCATTGACGATCAACTGGTCGCCGCTGCGGTTGAACAGGGCGAAGTGCGGGTATTCGCCGCCGGGGCCGATCTGCGCCACTTCCTCCAACTGGTCATTCAGCACCAAGTGGCGGCTGCATTGTTCACCCACCACGATCAGGCGCCCGTCCGGCGACACTGCACCGTGCTCCATGGCCAGGCCCAGGGCGATATCGTCCGGGTCGGTGCCTTCGGCCAGTTCCTCGAGTATCTGCGACTGGCGTGGCAGCAGCCGGGTGGCACCTTCAGCGGCCAGCAGGTAAATACCCTCGGCGCTCACCAGCAGCACCCGCTGGCCACCGGCGAAGGGCACCAGGCTGGTGGGTGTGGGTGGCAGGTCGAGCGGCTCGAACGGGTAACCCGCTGGCAGGCCTTCGAGCCCGCTAGGCCAGGCCAGGCGAGCGACCTGCGGGCCGCCCCAGCCATCGGTCACGCGCACGCCCTCGGCGTTGGCCAGGGCAAAGTAGCGGCGCTGTGGGCAACGCCCGAAGTGCTCGATACCGATGACGGGCGTCACGCCTTGTTGATCGATGCGCACCACTTGGCCCTTTTCATAGGGCATGCCAATGCGCGCGAGCAGGCTGCCGTCGTCCAGCACCAGGACGCTGCTGATGCCTTGGCCATGCGCGTCGAGCAGCGGCACCAGCGGCAGGTGGGCAGGCGGCCAGGCGGCGCGGAAGGCTTGGCGTTGCTGTTCGTCCACCCCCGGCCGGTTGATCGCTTCCAAGGCGGCCTGCCAGGCGTCGAGCAGGTGCTCGGTGGCCGCAGGCTGTGGTTCTTCGAGGTTGTCCCAGCCCTGTGCGCAGCCTTGCGCGACGTAGCGGTTGATGGCTTGGGCGTAGGTGGTGACCGCCTGCTGCCACTGCTGCTGGGGTTGTTGCTTGTCCATGGGCGGATCGGGCTCCTTGTTCCGCTTGCAATTCACATTAAGCGGGCATGTTACTCGCAATGTGCCGCTGGTTGTGAGGCCCGGTATTGACGCGTACCATGCCGGCATTCCTTCCAATAACAAACCCGTGCCCCAGCGCGGCCGATACTTGGCCCCTGACGCGCGTCTTTTCGCCATGCCTGCGGAGAATAGAACCCCACCCATGAACGGACCCCTACCCACCGATGTGCCGCCGACCACCGGTAACGGCAGCTGGCTGAGCGTGATCGCCCTGGCCCTCGCGGCCTTCATCTTCAACACCACCGAGTTTGTCCCGGTAGCGTTGCTCAGCGACATTGGCCGCAGCTTCGACATGAGCACTGCCCAAGTCGGCCTGATGCTGACCATCTATGCCTGGGTCGTGGCCCTGGCTTCGCTGCCGATGATGCTGCTGACCCGCAACATCGAGCGCCGGCGCCTGCTGCTGTTCGTGTTTCTCGTGTTCATCGTCAGCCACCTGTTGTCGTGGCTGTCGCAGAGCTTTGCCATGCTGCTGGTGAGCCGCATCGGCATCGCCTTGGCCCACGCCGTGTTCTGGGCGATTACCGCGTCGCTGGCCGTGCGTGTGGCCCCGCCTGGCCAGCAGGCCAAGGCGCTGGGCCTGCTGGCCACCGGCACTACCCTGGCGATGGTGTTGGGTATCCCGCTGGGCCGTGTGGTGGGTGAAGCCCTGGGCTGGCGCGTGACGTTCCTCAGCATTGCCGGGGTGGCATTGGCCACCATGCTGTGCTTGATGAAGTCGTTGCCGCTGCTGCCCAGCCAGAACTCCGGTTCGCTGCGCAGTTTGCCGATCCTGTTCAAGCGCCCGGCCCTGGTGATCACCTACCTGTTGGTGACGCTGGTGATCACTGCGCAGTTCACCGCCTACAGCTACATCGAACCGTTTGCCCTGCATGTGGCGCAGATCAGCGGTGAGCGCACCACGTTGCTGCTGCTGTTGTTTGGTGGCGCCGGCGTGTTCGGCTCTGTGCTGTTCAGCCGTTACAGCGACCGCTTCCCGCAGGGTTTTCTGGTGGGCTCGATTGGCCTGCTGGCGGCCTGCCTGCTGTTGATGTTGCCCTTGTCGGGCAACTTCTATGCGTTTGCTGTGTTGAGCATGTTCTGGGGCGTGGCGATTTTGAGCTTCAGCCTGTCGCTGCAGTCCAAGACACTGAAGTTGGCGTCCGATGCCACGGACGTGGCCATGGCCTTGTTCTCGGGCATTTACAACATCGGTATTGGTGGAGGGGCATTGCTGGGCAGTATCGTCAGCAGCCAGATGGACGTGGCCGACATCGGCCTGGTCGGAGGCTGTGTCGCGGTTGTCGGGTTGCTGCTGGCGGCGGCCAGTACCCGGCGGTTCCGTGATGCCTTAGGTGGCTGATTTGCCTGTACTGGCCTCTTCGCGGGCAAGCCCGCTCCCACAGGATCTTCACCGGCCTTGAAAGCAGTGGAATACCGGTGGGAGCGGGCTTGCCCGCGAAGAGGCCGGCAAAGCCAACATCACAATCAACCCAGCAGCGTCGCCCAAGCCGACACCAGCAACACCACCGCCAACCCCCGGTTGAACCACAGCAACCGCGCAGGCACCGGCAACCAGCGTGCACTTCCTACCCCCAGCAGTGCCCAGGCCGTCATGCACGGCAGGGCAATCAGCAGAAACACCAGCGCCAACTGCCACACCGGCAGTGCTGGCGCGGCAAATACCCCGATCACGGCCACGGCCATCATCCACACTTTTGGGTTCACCACTTGCAGCGACGCCGCGCTGAGCGCATCCAAAGGCTTGTCTGCGTTGATGTCCAAGGGCTGCCCAGCACTGCGCAGAATGCGCCACGCTAGCCAACTCAACCACAGCGCGCCGGCCCAGCTCATCAGCTGCTGGGCCAGTGGATGGCGCACTAACAGCTCGCCCAGCCCCAGCCCGACCAGCAGCACCACGGCCGCGGCTGCGCCACAGCCGGCGAGGATGGGCGCCACACTCGCCCGCAAACCTTGCCGTGCGCCATGTGCCAGGATCAACAGGTTGGTCGGCCCCGGGCTGATGCTGGCCACCAGGGCGAAGAGGATGAAGGGCAACAACGTCTGCGACATGGCACAAGGCTCCGAGGGTTCGAAGCGCCATGTTCGCTGCCTGGCTGCAGTCAGTCTGGAAGGTTTGAGCAGCGCCTGCGGTAGTCGGCTGGGGTCAACCGATACGCCCGGCGGAACCAGCGCCCCAAGTGGCTCTGGTCGGCAAAGCCCAGCGCCATGGCCACTTCAGCAGGTGTCTGGCCTTGGCTGAGCAGGCGCCGCGCGCGGGCCAGGCGCAACTGGATCAGGTAGGCGTGCGGGGCCAGGCCGAAGGCGGCTTTGAACGCCCGGGTCAGGCGAAAACGGTCGACGCCGCAGGCCTGGGCCAGGTCTTCCAGGCCGATGTCGCGGTCCAGGTGAGCATGCAGGTAGTCACGCGCCCGCTGCGCGGTCAACGGCAGGCGCGGGTCGGGATTGACGCGTTTGCGCCAGTGCAGGTGGCGGGTCAGGCAGGCCAGCAGGTCGTCCATGGCGGTCTGGCGGACAATGCGCAGGTCCTGATAGTGCACGCTGTTAAAGGCCAGCGCGGTGGCGCGGGCCAGGCGCTCATCGTGGCACAAGGTATCGGCAAAGCTGGGCAGGCCAGCGCTGGGTGCGTGTTCGAACAAGGCCCGCAATTGATCGTCCAGCCAGGCAGGCTCCAGGTACAGCGTCGAGTAGGTGAAGCCTTCCTCGGTCGGTGCAAGGCCGTCGTGGATGTCGCCGGGCTCGAGCAGAAACACCTGGCCCGGCGTGCTGCGATGGCGTACCCGCCGGCAGTTGAACTGCTGCACACCTTGCTCGGTGACGCCGACCAGGAAACTGTCGTGCCAGTGCGGGTCGTAGGCATGCCCGACAAAATGCGCGCGGACCGACTCGATGCCGGTATCGGCGTCTTGCTTGAGGTCAATCCAGTTGCTCATGCGGCAGGCCGTGGGAGTAAAACGCTACCTTAGCGCACGCGTGCGGTTCAGTCTGGAACGATTGTGCAGCCCTTGTTCAGCAGCCGCGGCCGCAGGGCCTCGAAGCGTTCGCGCAGCCACAGGTGCAGCTGTGTCACTGCTGGCGTCAGCTGTTTGCGGTGCGGACAGACCAAGGTGACCGGCGTTGGCTCGCCCAGGTATTCGGGCAGCAGAATCTCCAGTGCGCCCGCCTCGATGTCGGCGCTGACATCTAGCCACGACTTGTAGACGATCCCTTCACCCAGCAGCGCCAGGCGGCGGATCACATCGGCGTCGTCGCTGACCAGCGGCCCACGCACCTGCACGGTGCGGTTACCCACCCGCCATTTGTCATAGACCCGGTTCTGTTGCATGTACAACAGGCAGGCATGTTGCTGCAGGGCCTCCGGCGTCAGTGGCCGGCCGTGGCGCGCGAGGTAGTCGGGGGAGGCGACCAGTACCCGGCGGTTCCAGCTGGCCAGGGGCAGGGCGATGTAGTTGGCATCCTGGTTGAGGCCGTAGCGGATGGCGATGTCCACCGGGTCACGATTGAGGTCGGCCATCTGGTCGGACAGAAAGAAGCGCAGGTGCAGCGCCGGGTGCTCGCGGCGAAAGGCGCTCAACCAGGGCAGCAGCATGTTGCGGCCCATGTCCGAAGGGGCTGAAACCTGCAGGGTGCCGCGCAAGGTACTGGCATTACCGTGCAGGTCCTCGCGGCCCTGGCGCAGGCTTTCCAGCACGTTCTGCGCGGTCGGCAAGTATAACTCGCCCGCAGCGGTCAGGCGCAGGCTGCGGGTGGTCCGCGCAAACAGGCGCACGTCCAGCTCGCGTTCCAGGCGTTTGATGGCGGCGGCCACCTGGCCCGGCAGCAGTTCTGCCTCATGGGCGGCGGCGGTGAAGCTGCCCAGCACGCTGCTGCGTACGAACAGTTCAAGGTCAGTGATGCGCAGCATTTTCACTCACAGGATGAAAGTGTTGCTGTAGTTTGCCGGTTTTTCTTATCTGCAGGAAAGATAAGATGCGCGACAAATCCCGTTTCACTGCAGGAGTTGTTGCATGGATACCGTTTCCCTGGCCAAGCGCCGCTACACCACCAAGGCTTACGACGCCTCGCGTCGCATTCCCCAGGCCACCCTCGATGCGTTGCTCGAGCAACTGCGCCACAGCCCATCGTCGGTCAACTCACAGCCTTGGCACTTCATCGTCGCTGACAGCGCCGAAGGCAAGGCCCGGTTGGCCAAGAGCACCCAAGAGCGCTTCGCCTACAACACGCCGAAGATTCTCGATGCGTCCCATGTGATCGTGTTCTGCACCCGTACTGAGATGACCGAGGCCCATTTGGACGCGGTGCTCGCGCAGGAAGCCGCTGATGGCCGTTTTCGCGACGAGCAGGCCCGCGCCGGGCAGAACCAGAGCCGTCGTCACTACGTCGACCTGCACCGCTTCGACCAGAAAGACGTGCAGCACTGGATGGAAAAGCAGACCTACCTGGCCTTGGGCACCGCACTGCTTGGCGCTGCGGCACATGGCCTGGATGCGACGCCGATCGAGGGCTTCGACAGCAAGGTGCTGGATGCCGAACTGGGGCTGCGCGAGCAGGGCTACACCAGTGTGGTAATCATGAGCCTGGGCTATCGGAGTGAGGCCGACTTCAATGCGGGGCTGAGCAAGTCGCGTTTGCCGGCTTCGAAGGTCTTCACTTTCCTGTGATATCGCTGGGGGCCGCTTCGCGCCCCATCGCCGGCAAGCCGGCTCCCACCGGAATTGCGCCGTCTTCAGGACAGTGATGGCCCTGTAGGAGCTGGCTTGCCGGCGATGGGGCGCGAAGCGGCCCCTGACAAGCTCGGCCTCACCACAATGCCATTGAAGCCTGCGCTGTCACCTTGGCAAACACCTCGATGGCCTTGTCCACTTCAGCCTCGGTGCTGAACCGCCCAATGCTCAACCGCACGCTGTTACGTGCCTGGCTTTCATTCAGTCCCAGCGCCAGCAGCACATGCGATGGCGCATTGCTCGCCGAATTACACGCTGACGTGGTCGACAATGCCAGCTCACTGGCCAACGCCGCACTGTTGAAGCCTCGGCTCTCGATACACAGGTTCAAGGTATGCGCAATGCGCTGTGTGTCGCAGCCGTTGAGGCTGACCGCTGGCAAGGCCAGCAACCCATCGCGCAGTCGCCGGGACAGGTGCTCGATGCGCTGGTGCTCGCTGTCCCCCGGCTGGCCGGCCAGGGCAAAGGCGCTGCCCATGCCGACAATCTGGTGGGTCGCCAAGGTGCCGGAACGCAGCCCGTGTTCATGCCCGCCACCGTGCATCTGCGCACGCATCAGTTCGCGCGCGCGCGGCCCGACGTAGAGCGCGCCGATGCCTTTGGGGCCGTAGGCTTTGTGGGCCGAGAACGACATCAGGTCTACCGCCATTGCTGCCAGGTCGATGGCCAGTTTGCCCACCGCCTGCGCGGCGTCCACATGCAACAGCGCACCGTGGGCACGCACACGCTCGCCAATCGCCGCAAAATCGGTCACGGTGCCCAGTTCGTTATTGACCGCCATCAGCGAGACCAGGCGGGTATCGGCCTGCAGTGCCGCCTGCACGGCTTCAGGCTGAATGAGGCCCGAAGCATCCACAGCCAGGCGGGTAACGGCCCAACCTTGGCGCTCCAGTTCAGCGACCGTGTCAAGCACGGCTTTGTGTTCCAGCTGGCTGGTGATCAGGTGGCCGGGCTCGCCAATGCCTTGGGCGATACCCTTCAGCGCAAGGTTGTTGGACTCGGTAGCGCCTGATGTCCACACCAGCTCATCGGCGCGGGCGCCGACGCGTTCGGCGACCTGCTGGCGCGCCTGCTCCACGGCATTGCGGGCCGCCTGGCCATAGGCGTGGCCACTGGATGCGGGGTTACCGAAGTTGGCTTGGCGGCCAAGGCAGGCGAGCATCGTTTCGATGACGCGGTCGTCAACGGGCGTGGTAGCGGCGTAGTCGAAGTAGAGCGGGGCGCTGGGCATGGGGCAGGTCCGTGTCTGTCACGTTGAATTCAGTGATCGTTGCAGTAAGCCTACCCGGCCCTTGGCCAAACATTTTTGCCTTCTGTTTGGCTGACTCGCACCTTTTTGGTAAAAAAATCTATGTATGAAGTCTGGTAGAGAAAATAATTCTCCATCAGGCTGGCATCCGTACCATGGTAGGAACGTCAGGCAGGTTCAAGCGTGCGTTCTTCCTCCGCCACCACCCGTTCGCACAACTCGATGATCTGCTCGCGCATCCAGCGGTTGGCGGGGTCCTGATCCGTGCTTTCATGCCAGTACAGGTGGGTTTCCAGCGCCGGTACATCCACAGGCAATGCCTGGTAGCGCAGTTGATGGCGGCGGGCGAAACGCTCGGGGACGGTCATCACCATGTCGGTCTGCTGCAGCACCTGCGAAGCCATCAGGTAGTGCTGTGAGCGCAAGGCCACCTTGCGTTGCACGCCCATCTTGCCCAGGGCCAGGTCGACATAGCCGAGGCCATTGCGGCGGCTGGAGATATGGATATGGGTCATGCCCAGGTAGCTGTCGAGGGTCAGTTTGCTGTCGGCGAGCGGGTGGCCCTGGCGCAGGGCGCAGACATAGCGGTCTTGCATCAGTTTGACGTGGCGTACCTGTGGGTCGGTGTTCAGCGGGGCGTCGACGGCAAAGTCCAGCCGCCCGGCTGCCAGTTCCTTGGTGGTTTCACGACGTTTGCACAGGAAGCTCTCGATCAGCACCGAAGGTGCCAGGCGGCGCAGGCGCTGGAACAGCGGCGGCAGGATCACCGCCTCGGTCAGGTCGGTCATGCTGATGCGGAAGGTCTTGTTGGCCTGCTGCGGGTTGAAGATGCGGCTTTCCTGCACCGAGGTGCGCAGCAGGGCAAGGGCGTTGCGCACTGGGCCGATGATGTTCTGCGCCATCGGCGTGGGCACCATGCCTTGTGCGGTGCGCACGAACAGCGGGTCGTTGAAGGTTTCGCGCAGCCGCGACAGGGCATTGGACACCGCCGGTTGGGTGATGCCGACAATTTGCCCGGCACGGGTCAGGTTGGCTTCGGTGTAGATCGCGTCGAAGACGATGAACAGGTTGAGGTCGACCTTGCTGAGGTTCATGTGCGCCGCTCATTGTTGGAATTATTGCCCGATCATATATCGGTTATGAATGTTTATACACGCGGAAAATAGACTAGGTGGATGGGCGTGTGCTGCTCTAGGCTCTGGCCCATGTCCTACGAACCGTGAAGGTAGCCCCGATGGATTTCGCCTATTCGCCCAAGGTCCAGGCACTGCGTGAGCGCGTCACCGCGTTCATGGATGCCTATGTCTATCCCGCCGAGGCGGTGTTCGAGCGCCAGGTCGCCGAGGGGGATCGCTGGCAGCCCACCGCGATCATGGAAGAGCTCAAGGCCAAGGCCCGCGCCGAGGGGCTGTGGAACCTGTTCTTGCCCGAGTCAGAGTACGGCGCCGGGCTGAGCAACCTGGAGTATGCCCCGCTGGCCGAAATCATGGGCCGCTCGCTGCTCGGGCCAGAGCCGTTCAACTGCTCGGCACCGGACACCGGCAACATGGAAGTGCTGGTGCGTTATGGCAGCGAGGCGCAGAAACGCCAGTGGCTGGAGCCCCTGCTGCGCGGGGAGATCCGCTCGGCGTTCGCCATGACCGAGCCGGACGTGGCCTCCTCGGACGCCACCAACATGGCCGCCACCGCTGTGCGTGATGGCGATGAGTGGGTGATCAATGGTCGCAAATGGTGGACCTCCGGTGCCTGTGACCCGCGCTGCAAGGTCATGATCTTCATGGGCCTGTCCGACCCCGAAGGGCCGCGCCATCAGCAGCACTCGATGGTGCTGGTGCCAACCGACGCGCCTGGCGTGAAGATCGTCCGGCCGCTGCCGGTGTTCGGTTACGACGACGCGCCGCATGGCCATGCCGAGGTGTTGTTCGAGAACGTGCGGGTGCCTTACGAGAACGTGATTCTGGGTGAGGGCCGTGGCTTCGAAATCGCCCAGGGCCGCCTCGGCCCAGGCCGCATCCACCACTGCATGCGCTCGGTCGGCATGGCCGAACGGGCGCTGGAATTGATGTGCAAACGCTCCGTGGAGCGCACTGCCTTCGGCCGCCCGCTGGCCCGCCTGGGCGGCAACGTCGACAAGATCGCCGACTCGCGCATGGAAATCGACATGGCCCGCCTGTTGACCCTGAAAGCGGCCTACATGATGGACACGGTCGGCAACAAAGTGGCCCGCAGCGAAATCGCGCAGATCAAAGTAGTGGCGCCGAATGTGGCCTTGAAGGTGATTGACCGGGCGATCCAGATGCATGGTGGCGCTGGGGTGAGCGGTGATTTCCCGCTGGCGTATATGTACGCCATGCAGCGCACCTTGCGCCTGGCCGACGGGCCGGATGAAGTGCATCGCGCGGCGATTGGCAAGTATGAGATCGGCAAGTATGTGCCGGTGGAGATGTTGCGTAGTTCCAAGTGATTTGTAAGCAGATTTCGTAATTGCTGTAGGAAGTGTCTGGTTTTCACGTTCAGGCACTAAAAGCGCGGTTGCAGCTGTTAGGTTTCGACACCTCACCTATGCACAGAGAGCGTGTCGATGCGTGTCAACCTGGGAGGAAAAGGTCAGGCGGTAGACGGTGACGTCACCACGACGGGCGCTGTTTGCATCGCGACTGATCCCTGCTATTTGAGCGACGGGCGTAGGGTGCTCAGGGAGGGCGACAGGACAACACCCTGTCCCCTCTGCGGCGATGAAGGGACCGTCGCTGAAGGCGTTAGGCATTTCATCTCTGGTGGCCATGCCGTGGCCATGGATGGGGCGCTGGTGAACTGTGGTTGCCCGCCCGGTAGTAACCGAGTCGTAGCACCGCTGGATGTGGCACCGCCACCTCTCCAGGCTTTGGCGACTCACCGCGTAATGTCTATTGTGCCAACCGCTGGTGCTCAAGCAAGCAACTGCTCGCGAGGGTCAGTTACAGCATTGCCGGGGACAATGGAGCCGGGCTTTTATGTGGTTCCCAGAAGCATGTCGTTCTCTCAGGTTCTGCTGCGGTTGGCCGAGCAGGACGCCACGTTACCCATTTCCCGTTTGCAGCGACTTAATCCTACCTACGATCAAGGATTCAAGGCTGGGGAAATTTTCGTCATTGGTGACCCAGATAATGGCGATGCCTGTACCCGGGAGGAAGCCAAGCTGATGGCTGCCGCTCAGGACGCCCGGCACGCGTTGGCGGCGCTGGATTTTGCCGAATCGGATTTCATGATGAAGCACCAGGCTGATATTGCCGGCTTGCTCAGCAATGCCAGCCAATCGATGGGCGTGGGCAAGGACATGCTGGATCAAGGGTTGAAACAGGTCCGCAACACCTTGACCCAGATCGAGCAATTGCATCAGCGGGAGTTTTTGCGGCATGGGCATTTGAATAGTCGCGAATTCTTCGTCTCGCGGCGTCAGCTGTTGCAGCAGCTGGATGGACAGTTGAAGGCGGCATTGCTTAACAAACAGCTGAACTTGGGCAGTTATGAACGGCTGAAGAAGAGTCTGAATATTTCGACCAAGAGCCTGGTGCACCATTGGTCGAAAGCGGGTGGGGCGGGGCAGATACCGGGGTATGCGACGCATCTCGATAAAGTGGCGAAACTCTCCAATTACCTCAAACACGGCGGGAATGCTGCAATTGGACTGAGCGGGGCTTCGTCGTACCTCAATGTGAGAGAGGTTTGTCAGGCAGGGAGTACAGAGGAGTGCAGGAAAGCCCGTTTCGTAGAAACAGGAAAATTTAGCGGGGGCGTGGGTGGTGGAATGGCAGGGTCGTTGGTAGCCGGTGCAGCGGCTGGTACGGTGTGTGCTGCGTTTACTGTGGGTACTGCGGGTTTAGCAATTCCATTATGCGGAATTTTATTAGTTGGCGGCGGTAGCTTCGCGGGCGGTAAGTTAGGTGAGATCATGGGGGAGGGGACAGGGGAATTCATCTATGAGGTATCAAATTATGGATATTAATACATGGCCTATAGCTGTAAAGCTGTCGTTTGTAATTATGCCATTTGTTATTTCCATGTCAGGCTTTGCAATAAGTGCGTACATAACGTTGACTCGTCATTATCAGGTTGTTTGCTCTTCGGTTACAAGTAATTCGTATATAGAGTGTTTGAAAGTAACCTGGGGTGGATCTTATTTTAAATGGCGGCTAATGTTGGTTTGTGCTATTGGTGGCCTAGTCACGTTCCCCTGGTTTGTATTGCGCCGCGGTCAAGTGGATGCTGAAGAACTAAAAAAATTTCCGCCAAAGCTGAAGCGATGGTTGGCAGTGTCTACTTGGCTAGCTATCATCGGTTTTGCCTGGATGATGTTTGCGGGTTTAGTTATCAAGATTTCCAAGGTGTAGTAATTCTAGTTTTTGTATTTTTGATGAATAATTGCGTCTAAGAATCGCTGAGTTTGCACGTATTAAGCGCGTTAGTCAGACCCGCAATTGCGGGTCTTTCTCTTTTTTATCGCCCTCAGCTTTCCCCGCCGGAAGCGGCTCCATGCTGGCCTCATCCACCGCTACCTTACCCCCCCGCGTCTTGACCAACGACACCACCACCCCACCCAGCAACAACCCAAACGTCACCCCCAGCGACAGCAACGCCGGTACCTTGCCGACCATCCCGTGATAAAAGATCTTGCAACCAATGAAGATCAACACCAACGCCAGCGCGTACTTGAGGTAGATAAACCGGTGCATCAACGCCGACAAGGCGAAGTACAGCGAGCGCAAGCCGAGGATGGCGAAGATGTTCGAGGTGTAGACAATGAACGGGTCTTGGGTAATGGCGAAGATCGCCGGCACGCTGTCGACCGCAAACACCAGGTCGGCCAGTTCGATCAGTACCAGGGCCAGAAACAGCGGCGTGGCATACCGCAGCGCCTTGCTTTGCCCTGGCGGGGTCTGGCGCACGAAGAAGTGCGAGCCGTGGATCTGGTCGGTAACCCGCATGTGCCGGCGCACGAATTTCAAGATTGGGTTGTTGGCCAGGTCCGGATGGCTGTCCTCCTTCGACAGTGCCATCTTCACCCCGGTAAACAGCAGGAAGGCGCCGAAGATGTACAGTACCCATTCGAAGTTCTGCACCAGTGTCGCACCCACGCCGATCATGATCGCCCGCAGGAACACCACGCCCAGGATGCCCCAGAACAGCACGCGGTGCTGATAGCGGCGGGGGATGGCGAAGAAGCCGAAGATCATCGCCATGACGAACACGTTGTCCATCGACAGCGACTGCTCGACCAGGAACCCGGTGTAGAACTCCAGCGCCGACTGCGCGCCCAGCTCATACCAGACCCAGGCGCCGAACAGCACGCCGACACTGAAATAGCCTGAGTACAGCAGCAGGCTTTCGCGCATTTCGATCTCGCGGTCCTGGCGGTGCAGCACGCCCAGGTCGAGTACCAGCAAACCGATGACGATGGCCATGAACACCAGCCACAACCACGTGCTGGTACCGAGAAACGGAGTGGTGAGGAATGTCTGCAGAGCCGTCATGAGCCCCTCCTTTATTGTCGACGTTGCAAGGCAACAGTGATCCGACATGGCGGCTTGGCAGCCGTCAGAGGGGCCCGGTATCACATGGTCTTGAGCCTAGTCCCGTTTGACGAGGATGCCGAATGCAGACCTGTTACATTTCTTTGCCTGGCGCTCGGCGGGTGACGCCTTAATACACCCACACTTCTACCCGCCGATTGCGCAAGCGGCCTTGCTCCTGGTCGTTCCCTGCCACGGGCAGTTCGTCGCCCATGCCGGTCACTTCCAGCACGTCCACGCCATCGCGTGCCAGCTCGCGACGAACCGCCAGCGCCCGCAAGCGCGAAAGCAGCGCCGCGCGCCCGGGTGTCTCCTTGGGGTCACCAAAGCCCACCAGCACCGCCTTGCTCTGCAACTTGCCGGCCTGGCGCAGGTACTCGGCTACCCGCTGCACATCGCGCAACGCTTTGTTGTCGAGGCTGGCGCTGCCCTCCTGAAAGCGAAAATTCACGCTCAACCGCTGCGCTTGCTGGGCCAGTGTGCGGTAGCGTGGCGGCATGTCGGCCTGTGGGGGTACCGGTTGGGCCTTGACCTGCTGCGAAACGAAACCCAGTTGGGCGACGATGGCCTGGCCGGCTGGGCTCTGGGCAAAGTCGGCCAGGGCCTTGGCCTGAGGCTTGGGGTTGGCTGGCAGGTAGAAATACAGGCGCCGCGACAGCGGGTAGTCCTCGCTGGCCACGAGCGAGCGCTGCGGCAGCATGGCCGGTGCATCGCCCTCGGCGACGGCCAGCACCTTGGCCCCGTGTACTGCCGCCAGGCTGCTGAAGCCGATGGCCTGGCGGTCGGCGGTGACGCGCTCGGCCAGCGTGTCGCTGGATTCAAAGCGCTGGGCCTTGGCAGACAGCTCGCCTTGATTAGGGTCGAGCACCAGTGCCTTGAAGGTTTCGAAGGTGCCGGAACGGTCGTCGCGGGCATAAAGGTGAATCTTCCCACCCGCAATGCCCACCTGGTCCCAGCGCTGGATCTGCCCGGAGAAGATCTGCGCCAGTTGCTGCGTGGTCAGTTGCGGCAGTGGGTTGTCGGGGTGGACGATCACCGCCACGCCATCGAGGCCGATGACCTGTTCGGCGCTGGCCGCGCGCAGGTCACCCAGGGCATGCAGTTGCTGAACTTCTGTTTCGTTGATCGGCCGCGAGGCGGCAGCCAGGTCGGCCTCGCCCCGGCCCAACGCTGCAAAGCCGGTGCTGGAACCATGCGCGGCGATGTCGACACGCAGCGGTTGCCCGCGAACGTCGCGGGCGGTGATGACGGTTTCGTTGATGTGTGTGCCGGGGGCCTGTTCAATCGCCGTTGCACCTTGAGCCCGCAATTGCCCTTGCACCAAAGCCGGCAGCAGGGCCGCGCCGATGGTGTTGGAGCCCTGCACGCGCAAATGCGCAAAATCGGCCAGGGCCGACAGCGGAAGCAGGGCAAGAAGAATGAGCAGCAGGCGGGGCATGCCGGGCAACCTATGGCACAGAGTTGCCCGGCAGATTACGACGGTGGCGTGATAGAAATATGACAGGCAGTCGGGAGGGCTTTGCCCTCCATTACGCAGCCCCGGCCAAATCAGTGCGCGCCTGCCGACTTGCTCAGGTCACTCTCCGCCCACTCGGTATAGATGCAGGCATCGGCCACGGCCCAGCGCACGTTCACGGTATCCCCTGGCTGCATCGGCATGCCTGCCGCAGACAGCGCCTTCACGGTCATTTCGGTACCGCCGGCAGTGACCACATGGCAGGTCTGGCTTTCACCCAGGAACAACACTTCGGCGACCTTGGCCCGCACCTCGTTCCAGCCTGCTGGCAGGGGTTGCGCGGCGGCCTGGGCAGCGGTCAGTGCCAGGGCTTTTTCCGGGCGTACCATGATCAGTGCCTGCTGGTCGGCAGCCAACCCGGCGGTCAGGCGAATGGCCACCGGCTGGCCCTCGAAACTGCCCGCGCCATTGCTGCTGGCCGTGATCCGCAGGAAGTTTGAGTTGCCCAGGAACGAGGCGACGAACGCGTTAGGCGGGTTCTGGTAAAGGTCATAACCACTGCCCAACCCAACGATCTTGCCATGGCTGAAAATGGCGATGCGCTGGGACAGGCGCATGGCTTCTTCCTGGTCGTGGGTGACGTAGACGATGGTGATGCCTAACCGGCGGTGCAACTGGCGCAGTTCGTCTTGCAGGTCTTCACGCAGCTTTTTGTCCAGTGCGCCGAGCGGCTCGTCCATCAGCAGGATGCGGGGCTCGTAGACCAGCGCACGGGCGATCGCCACCCGTTGCTGTTGGCCGCCCGACATTTGCGAGGGCTTGCGGTGAGCGAACTTTTCCAGCTGCACCAGCTTGAGCATGGCATCGACCCGCTTGTTGATCTCGGCGGCGCCGAGCTTGCGGATGGCCAGGGGGAAGGCGATGTTGTCGCGCACGTTCAGGTGCGGGAACAGCGAATAACGCTGGAACACCATGCCGATATCACGCTTGTGCGGCGGCACGTTCACCAGCGACTGGCCTTCGACCAGAATCTCGCCGCTGCTGGGGGTTTCGAAACCGGCCAGCATTGACAGGGTGGTGGACTTGCCCGAACCGCTGGAGCCGAGGAAGGTGAGGAACTCGCCGTCCTGGATTTCGAGGTCCAGGTTGTCCACGGCGGTGAAGTCGCCGTAGTGCTTGTTCAGGCCGCGCAGGCTGACCAGGGTCTTGTTGTGCGCGTTGTCTTTGATCACTGCACTCATTGTTGTTTTCTCCGGGCGCTCAGGCGTTGACTTCGGTGCGCCGGCGCAAAGCGGCGGCAATGACCATCACAAGCAGGGACAGGCCGATCAGCAGCGTCGAGGCGACGGCGATCACCGGGCTCAGGTCCTGGCGCAGGGTGGTCCACATCTTCACGGGCAGGGTCTGCAGGTCGGGGCTGGCCATCATCACGCTGAGCACCACTTCATCCCACGAGACGAGGAAGGCGAACAGGCCGCCGGCGATCATGCCCGGGCGAATGGCCGGGAAGGTCACCTTGAAGATTGCCTGCAGGCGCGAGGCGCCGCAGATGACCGCGGCATCTTCGATCGACTGGTCGAACAGCTTCAGCGAGTTGATGATCGAGATAATGGTGAAGGGCAGGGCGACGATCACGTGGCTGACCACGAACGCGAACAGCGTGCCGGTGTAGCCCAGCTTGAGAAACAGCGCATACACTGCGACGGCGATGATCACCAGCGGCACGATCATCGGCATGGTGAACAGGCCGTAGAGCATCTCACGGCCGGGGAAGCGGCCGCGCACCAGGGCAAACGCCGTCGGCAGGCCCAGCAGCACTGCGGCAACAGTGGTCAGCACGGCGACCTTGAGGCTGGCCAGGGCGGCATCCATCCACTCCGGGTTGGAGAAGAACTGGCCGTACCACTTGAAGGTCCAGCCCGGCGGTGGGAACACCAGCCACTGCGAAGAGCCGAACGACAGCAGCACGATGAACACCACCGGCAGCAGCAGGAAGGCCGCGATGACCCCGGTGGTCAGGTACAGGCCCGTACGCAGCGGGCGGCCCATGGCATTGGGTGACAGGAGCATGGCGGATTACCTCGCGTTGCCGACCGGGGATTCCGGCTGCAGCTTCAGGTACAGGTAGAAGAGCACCAAGGTGATCACCACCAGCAGTGCGGCGGCGGCGCTGGCCAGGCCCCAGTTGAGGAACGACTGCACCTGTTGAATGATGAATTCGGGCAGCATCATGTTCTGCGCACCACCGAGCAGGGCCGGCGTGACGTAGTAACCGAGCGACATGACGAACACCATCAACGCCCCCGAAAACAGCCCCGAGCGGCACAGCGGCAGGAACACCTTCCAGAAGTTGGTCCACGGGCTGGCCCCGCAAATCGACCCGGCTTGCAGCACCATCGGGTCGATGGCGTGCATGGTCGCCTGCAGCGGCAGCACGATGAACGGGATCATGATGTAGCTCATGCCGATCACCACGCCGGTGAGGTTGTGCACCATCTCCAGCGGGGTGTCGATGATGCCCATGGCCATCAACGCCTTGTTGATCACACCCGAGCTTTGCAGCAGCACCAGCCACGAGTAGGTGCGCGCCAGCAGGCTGGTCCACATCGACAGCAGCACGATGTTCAGCAACCAGCGGCCCCAGCCGTTAGGCACCAGGGTGATCGCCCAGGCCAGCGGGAAGCCCAGCAGCACACTGATCAGGGTCACCACGCCGGCCACCGAGAAGGTGTTGAACAGCACCCGCGCATAAGCCGAGTTGGCGAACAACTGCTCGTAGTTGCCAAGGCCTGGCACTGGCTCCAGCACGCCGCGCAGCAACAGGCCGATCAGCGGGGCGAAGAAGAACAGGCCAAGGAACAGCAGGGCAGGCAACAGGTTGCGGCTGCCTTTCCAGCGCTGGCCCAGGCTCACACGGCGGGGGGCCGTTCCCGGAGCGCCGGCGCCCGTGGGGGCACCTTGCGCGTTGTGCAGGGCGTTGATGGCGACTTTCATTTGACCAACCACTCATTCCAGCGTGCGGCGATGGCCTGGCCGTTTTTCGCCCAGTAGGCAAAGTCCAGTGTCACCTGGTCCTGGGCATAGGCGGTCGGCAGATTAGGCGCCAGGTCGGCTTTGAGCTTGGGCACGCTGTCCAGGTTGACCGGCGCGTAAGCGGTCAGGTTGGCGAACTCGGCCTGGCCTTCGGGGCTGCTGGCGTTGGCCAGGAACTTCATGGCCGCGTCCTTGTTCTTGGCACCCTTGGGGATGACCAGGAAGTCGGCCATGACCAGGTTCTGTTTCCAGCTCACGCCCACCGGTGCACCGTCTTGCTGCAAGGCATACACGCGGCCGTTCCAGAACTGGCCGAGCGAGGCTTCACCAGAGGCCAGCAGTTGCTGCGACTGCGCGCCGCCACCCCACCAGACGATGTCTTTCTTGATGGTGTCGAGCTTTTTGAAAGCGCGGTCCAGGTCCAGCGGGTAGAGCTTGTCGGCGGGCACGCCGTCGGCCAGCAGCGCCAGTTCAAGCACGCCAGGGCTCGGCCATTTGTACAAGGCGCGCTTGCCGGGGTAGGTCTTGGTGTCGAACAACGAGGTCCAGTCTACCGGCTTGTTGGCACCCAGCTTGCCTTCGTTGTAGCCGAGCACGAACGAGAAGAAGAACGAGCCGACGCCATGGTCTGACACGAAGCGCGGGTCGATGCGGTCTTTTTTGACGGTGTTGAAATCCAGCGGCTCGAGCAGGCCTTCACTGGCGGCGCGCAGGGCGAAGTCGGCTTCAACGTCGACCACGTCCCACTGCACGTTGCCGCTTTCGACCATGGCCTTGAGCTTGCCGTAGTCGGTAGGGCCGTCTTGGACGACTTTGATGTTGGTCGCTTTGGAGAAGGGTACGGCCCATGCTTCTTTCTGGGCGTCCTGGGTGGTACCGCCCCAACTGACGAAGTTCAGGCTGTCAGCGGCCTGCGTGGCCTGACACGCCAGGGTCAGCAGGCTGGCGGACAGCACTGCGGTTACACGTTTGCTCAACAGCATGGTTACGCCCTCGTTGCTTTTGTTATTCGAGGCGGGGCTTTTTGGTGCGCCCGCCAACAGTATTCGGGGAGCAGCTAAAACAAAGTGTCGGTGGCCGATTGTGAGTGTAGGTGCCGGCCTGCACATTCAAGGTCTACGGGATATCATATTATGGTATTCCAAACTTTTGGCAAGAGGCGGAGGCGACCGGCCATCACTCCAACCCTTCCAACCATCGCCTACACGGCGTGAGCGCTAGGGCAGCGTTGTCAGCTAGCCAACACTGGCTCGAACGGTATGCTCTGCACCACCTCCAGCTCATACCCTGCCAACCCCGCATACTTGAGCGGCGGCCCTAGGTGGCGCAGCTTGCCTACGCCAAGGTCCTGCAAAATCTGTGCACCGGTGCCGACTTCCGAATACACCTTCGACTGCCCGCGCTGGTAAGGCCGCACCGGCTGGGTCAGCTGCGGAACGCGTTCGAGCAACGCCTGCGAAGACTCATGGTTGGCCAGGATCACCACCACGCCGGTGCCTTCTTCGGCGACCTTCTGCAGCGCCGCCCACAGCGTCCAGTTGGCCGGGCCGGCGTATTCGGCGCCGACCAGGTCGCGCAGCGGGTCGATCACATGCACGCGCACCAGGGTCGGTTGCTCACGGCGGATGTCGCCCATGACCATGGCCATGTGCACGCCACCTTCGATGCGGTCTTCATAGGTGACCAGGCGGAAGGTGCCGTGCACGGTGGGCAATTCGCGCTCGCCGATGCGCTTGATGGTCTGCTCGGTGCTCAGGCGGTAGTGGATCAAATCGGCAATGGTGCCGATCTTGATGCCGTGCCTGGCGGCGAACACTTCCAGGTCGGGGCGGCGCGCCATGGTGCCGTCGTCATTGAGCACTTCGACGATCACCGAGGCGGCTGTGAAACCGGCCAGGCGCGCCAGGTCGCAGCCCGCTTCGGTGTGGCCGGCGCGGGTCAGCACGCCGCCTTCGCGGGCGCGCAAGGGGAAGATATGCCCAGGCTGCACCAGGTCTTCCGGGCGCGCGTTCGGCGCCATGGCCGCTGCCACGGTGCGCGCACGATCGGCGGCGGAAATACCGGTAGTGACGCCAGTGGCGGCCTCGATCGACACGGTGAAAGCGGTGCTGAACACGCTGCCGTTGGCCGGTACCATCTGCTCCAGGCCCAGGCGCTGGCAATGATCGTCGGTCAGCGTCAGGCAGATCAGGCCACGCGCTTCGCGGGCCATGAAGTTGATGGCCTGGGCGTCACAGCGCTCGGCGGCGATCAGCAGGTCGCCTTCGTTTTCCCGGTCCTCATCGTCCACCAGCAGGACCATCTTGCCTTGCCGGTAGTCCTCGAGAAGTTCTTCGATGCTGTTGAAAGCCATGCTGCACGCTCGCTGTGGTGGGGTGATTTTTATGGTATACCATCATACACAAATACTTTTGCAACAGGAGAGCAGCGGATGAAAGCGTATTGGATCGCCCACGTGGATGTGACCGACCCCGAGCAATACCAGCAATACACCCAGCGCGCGCCCGCTGCCTTTGCCGCATTCGGTGGGCGGTTTCTGGCGCGGGGCGGGCGTAGCGAGGCGATGGAAGGGCGGCCGACGCCGCAGCGCAGTGTGGTGATCGAGTTCGACTCATACGAGCAGGCGGTGGCCTGTTATCAGTCGGCGCTTTATCAGGAGGCCTGCAGCCACCGCCAAGGTGTGGCGAAGGCTGAAGTGATCATCGTCGAAGGGTTCGAGCCCTGAGGTGATCAGGGCCGGCATCGTTTTACGGCATGCCTGGCAGCTCATGGGGGCGCAAGTCGAACACCAGGACCTCTGCATCCTGGCCATTGCCAAGTTGCAGCAACTGCTCCTGGCGCACCCGAACGCCATTGCCCTCTCGTTGTAAGTGGGTTTCGGAAGAACAGGTAGCAATGGCACGCGCAACCACAAAGACCCGATCGCTCGGGCCTTTGTGTCTGGATTTATTGAAGGTGCACCTTCAGCTCCCCAGCCGCCTGGCGCATCGCCGCTTTCACTTCAGGCACCTGGCTCAGTGGGTTCAGCAACCCATAGTCATGAATCATCCCGTTGTACCGCACCGCAGTCACCGCCACCCCCGCCGCATCCAGCTTGCGTGCATAGGCCTCGCCCTCATCACGCAACACATCGAACTCTGCGGTCTGCACCAGCGCTGGCGGCAGGCCTTTGAGCTGCTCGCTGCTGGCCCGCAGCGGCGAGGCGTAGATGTGCTCACGTGCCTTGGCGTCAGTGGTGTAGCTATTCCAGAACCACTTCATCATGCCCGTCGTGAGGAAGTGCCCCTCAGCGAACTGCTTGTACGAGCCGGTTTCGAAGCTGGCATCGGTCACCGGCCACAGCAGCAACTGGAAGCGCAGCTTGGGCGTACCGGCCTCCTTGGCTTTGAGCGCGACCACTGCGGCCATGTTGCCGCCGACGCTGTTGCCGGCCACGGCCAGGCGCTTGCCATCCACGCCGATCGCTTTGCCATGCTCGGCCACCCAGCGGGTGGCGGCATAAGCCTGGTTGATGGCGGTGGGGTAGTGCGCTTCAGGCGAAGGCGTGTAGTCCACGTACACCGCTACCGCGCCGGAACCGACCACCAGGTCGCGAATCAGCCGCTGGTGAGTTGGGAAATCGCCCAGTACCCAGCCGCCGCCATGGAAGAACATGAACACCGGCAACTCACCCTTTACATTGGCCGGGCGGACAACCTGCAGCGTGATTGTCTCGCCGTTGGCCTGGATCGTGTGTGCTTTGACTTCGAT
Organism: Pseudomonas kermanshahensis; assembly: GCF_014269205.2. Taxonomy (NCBI): domain Bacteria; kingdom Pseudomonadati; phylum Pseudomonadota; class Gammaproteobacteria; order Pseudomonadales; family Pseudomonadaceae; genus Pseudomonas; species Pseudomonas kermanshahensis. The sequence continues at coordinate 3,613,647 of NZ_JABWRY020000001.1, read as the reverse complement.
GCCGGACAGGTCAACCTTGACCGACGATTGAGCACCGGTCAGCACTGCACGGGCGTCCTTCGGCGCGAGCTGTTCCAGGGGCTTGCCGCCACCCTTTTCCAGGGCTTCGAGGAAGGCCTGGGTGTGCTGCTCGACGCATGGGCTGCCTGCTGCAAACGCAGTGGAAACGGAGAGGGCAAGGAGGCTAGTAGTGAGTACCTTGTGGACAATGTTCATGTGCGAATCCTTTTCTATGCAAGTGTTTGAGAGGGGCGAATTGCCTGGCCTTAAAGGCCATCGCTGTGACTTGCGAGTAGATTAAGGAGATGCCTTCGTGGGAAAAATCGGCTATAAAGCGTTTGACTGTCACCAGGAACGAGACAATGAACCCTTACGAAGACATGCGGATCTTCGCCCAGGTCATGGAAGCCGGTAGTTTCACCGCTGCGGCGGACCGTCTGGGCATGTCCAAGCAATCGGTCAGCCGGCGCCTGATGCAACTTGAAGAACGCCTGGGCGTGCGCCTGCTCAACCGCTCGACACGGCGCCTGGACGCCACTCCGCTGGGGCAGCACTATTACCAGTCGGCGTTGCGCTTGCTGGGCGAAGTGCAGCAGGTGGAGCATGACATCAGCGGCCAGGCCCAGGCCTTGCGCGGCACCTTGCGCCTGAGTGCGCCGCTGTCGTTCGCCATGGCCCACCTGGGGTGCCTGCTGACCGAATTTCTGCAGTTGCATCCGCAGGTGGATGTAGAAGTGGACCTCAGCGACCGGGCCGTGGACCTGATCGGCGAAGGCTATGACCTGGCCTTGCGCATTGGCGCGCTGGAGGACTCCAGCCTCATCGCGCGGCGTATTGCCGGTGTTGAACGGGTGTACTGCGCAAGCCCGGCCTATCTTGAGGCGCAGGGGGTGCCCGCATTCCCCGAGCAGTTGGCCGGGCATGACTGCCTGCCTTATGGGCATTCACGGCAGGTGCAGTGGCAGTTCAAACAGGGCGGCAAGACGCAGGCGATTGCGGTGGCGGGGCGGATGCGCGCCAACAATGGCGAAATGCTTAGGGATGCGGCGATAGCGGGGATGGGCGTGACGTACCTGCCCACGTTCATCGTTGGCCAGGCACTGACGGATGGCCGTTTGGTGACGTTGCTGGAAGACTGGACGCCGCCGGCGTTGCAGTTGTCGGCGGTATATCCGCAGCATCGCCAGGTGGCGCGGGCGGTGCAAACCTTTGTCGGGTTCTTGCGGGAGCGGCTGGCGCAGTTGTGACGGGGCCGGCGCGTTCGCCGCTGGTGGGCAGAAGTGCAATTCGGCTAGCATGAGGCTCTGCCAAGCAACCCGCGCGCGACTGCGCAAGGCTTGATCCCTCCCTTCTGACCCGAACCTCTGCATGACTGCCTTCTACCTCAAACTACTCATGACACCCACCCTCATGCTGGCCATCTCGCTGGCGGGCAAACGTTGGGGTACGCAAATTGGCGGGCTGCTCTCGGGGCTGCCTGTCACCTCAGCGCTGGTGATGCTGTTTCTCAGCCTTGAACAGGGCGAGGTGTTCGCGTCGCAGGCCGTACCTGGTGCATTGGCGGGGGTGGCCGCCGTGCAAGCGACCTGTTTGTTCTACTACTGGGTGACCCAGCGCGTCAGTGCGTTTGTCGGCTGCATCGTAGCGCTGCTGTTCTTCGCTGTGGCCGCCTTGGCGACCAGCCACCTGGGCTGGGTGGCGCTGTCTGTCGTTGCCACGCTGTTACTGGTCGTCGCCATCGTCGTCGTCACCTCGCAACCGGCCCAAGCCCGTTCAGCGCGTTACGTGCCGATGCCGCGCTGGGTTATCCCGATGCGCATGATGACCGCCACCATGTTGCTGTTGGTGATCACGGCCAGTGCAACGATGCTCGGGCCGGTGGTCAGTGGGATGCTGGCGCCGGTCCCGGTAATCGCCTGGCCGCTTGCAGTATTTGCCCACGTCCAGGGCGGGCGCCACGAGTTGGGTGCGATCGTGCGTGGCAATGCCATTGGCGCGGTGGGCGTGGTGGGCTTCTACCTGGCCCTGCAAAGTACGTTGTTGCAATGGGGCGCAGTCCTGTCGATTTCGCTTGCGGTGTTGCTGGCCGTGGTTGTGACGTTCGTCTTGGCGAAGCTCTTGCAGTCACGCTAGCGCGCGCTGCAAGGCTCCTGTGCATCAAGCGCTCAGGGGGTGCCGTTCCTGCCATGCAGGCAAAACGCCCGGCGCTTGCTCAAGCGTTCGTAATACGCCCTGACGGCTGGCAAATGAGGATGCTCGAAAGGCGTCTCGAACCACCGGTTGACCGAAAGGCCGATGGGGATGTCAGCCAGGGTGAACATGTCGCCAGCCACATACGCACCGGTTGCGGCGAGCTGCCGATCAAGAATCTGCATGTAGCGAGACCATTCGGCACGGCCGGCGGCCAGCGCCTGCGGGTCCTGATGGGCGGGTGAATGCCTGACCAGCGACATGAAGGTATAGCTCCAGGACCTGTTGAGGTCCGAAGCCTGCCAGTCGATCCATTGATCGATACCTGCCCGGGCTTTTGCCTCGGTCGGGTACACCGAGGCGTGGCCATAGCGCGTCGCCAGGTAACGGATGATGGAGTTGGATTCCCACAGGGTGAAGTCGCCATCCTGGATGACCGGGATCATGGCGTTGGGGTTAAGTGCCAAGAATTCGGGGGTGTCGGTGGCGGTGAAGCCTGCGCCCCAGTCCTCCCGTTCGAAGGGGATATCAAACTCGGCACAGGCCCAGAGGACTTTACGCACGTTGATCGAAGACGCTCTGCCCAATATCCGTAACATGGTATTCGTCCTTGCTTGTGGAAGGCTGATCGTCCTTCACGGCATGACCTCGGTCAAGGATTAACCGTGGACGGTGGGCAGGGTTTTTCGTTCGTTAAAAATAATGCTGCAAGGCTGTCCCTTTTTTTCAGGCCGCCTGTCATTAGCGGTAGTAGAGAATAAAGGGAGCCTGTTTCAATGCCTGTCGTATTGCCTTGCCGCCCGCGTGCGGCGTCACTTCGTTCGCGTCCGTTGATGTACCTGGGTTTTGCCATCAGCCTGAGTGCCAACCTGTTGTCTTCGTCAGCCTGGGCCGACGACCTCGCGCGGCGTACCTACACCGTGCCCGCCGGCACCTTGGGCGCCGCACTGACCCGTTTCGCCCACCTCGCCGGGGTCAGCCTTTCACTCGACCCGGCGCTGGTCACTGGCCGGCAAAGCAGGGGGTTGTCAGGCAGTTACAGCGTTGACGAGGGCTTCATGCAGCTGCTTCAAGGCAGCGGCCTGCAGCTGCAACCAGTGGGTAACGGGGCGTTTACCCTGGTGCCTGTGGCGCAAGCGTCGGATGCGCTGGAGATCGCCCCGACCAGCATTGTCGGTGGCCATGTGGGTGGCAGCGACGCGCCACCTTATGCCGGTGGCCAGGTCGCCCGCCAAGGGTCGCAAGGCCTGCTTGGCTCGCGCGACTTCATGGACACCCCGTTCAGCATGACCACCTACACCAGCGACCTGGTGAAGAACCAGCAGGCACGTACCCTGGGTGACCTGATCGCCAGCGACCCCTCGGTGCGTGCGACCAACCCGGCCGGTGGGCGCTTCGAGCAGTTCACGATCCGCGGGTTCAGCTTGTTCAACAGCGATGTATCCTACAATGGCCTGTTCGGCATCTTGCCGACCTACTCGATCGACATGGAGATGGCCGACCGGGTCGACATCATCAAGGGGCCGAGCCAGTTGCTCAATGGTATTTCGCCGCGCGGCAGCGTGGGCGGCGGTATCAATGTGGTGCCAAAGCGGGCAGGCGATACGCCCATTACTGAGTTCACCGGCAGTTTTGCCTCGGGCAGCCAGGCCGGCGGTGCGGTGGATGTCGGCCGCCGCTTTGGCGAGGGTGGGCAGTTTGGTATCCGCTTCAACGGCGTCAAGCAGGCCGGCGACACCGAGTGGGATCACCAGCGTGTCGAGCGGGACATGGCGGTGCTGAGCCTGGATTTTCGCGGCGAGCGGCTGCGCCTATCGACCGACATCGGCCACACCGAGCGTGATACCGATGCCCCCCAGGAGCGTGTGCTGATTGGTGCCAATGCCAAGGTGCCGAGCGCCAATGATGTACACCACAACTACGCACAGGCCTGGAGCAAGGCGCGCACTAATGACACCTTCGGTGCCGTCAATGCCGAGTACGACATCAGCGACTCGCTGATGGCTTATGGCGCAGTAGGCGCGCGCAAGAGCAACCATGACTTCTTGCGCCACAACGTTTCGATCATCAACGATGCCGGGGACTTTACTGTTCAGCCGCGCGATTTCACCCGCGATGAAAGCGTGCGTACCGCCACGGCCGGTGTGCGCAACTGGTTCCATACCGGGCCGGTCAGCCACGAAGTGAACCTGGCCGCCACGTACTTCTACATGGACTTCACCAACGGCGGCGCGCGCTATGCCTCGGCGCCCAGCAACCTCTACAACCCGGTGGCCACGCCGACACCCGGCACCCCGACCCGGCTCGACCCCAAGGTCTATACCGAGAACCGGTTCAGCGGCGTCGCCCTGGCCGATACCCTTGGCTTTTTCGATGACCGCCTGCTGCTGACCTTGGGCGCCCGCTGGCAGCGGGTGCAGGTCGATGACTGGAGCGACGGCGTCAAAGGTGACACGGCCTACGACGAAGAAAAGGTGTCGCCATCGGCGGGCGTTCTGCTGAAGGTCAGCGAGCAGCTGTCGCTGTACGCCAACTACATGGAAGGCTTGAGCCAAGGCAAGATCGCGCCGTCGACGTCGGTCAACGAAGACCAGATCTTCCCGCCCTTCACCAGCCGGCAGGTGGAAGTCGGGGCGAAGTATGACCTGGGTAAGGTCGGCTTCACCGCCAGCGTGTTTCGCATACGTCAGCCCGCCTACGAAACCAATGCCACCACGCGAGTGTTCGGGCCCAATGGCAAGCGCGACAACCGAGGTGTGGAGCTCAGTGTGTTTGGCGAGCCGCTGGAGGGCGTCCGTCTGCTGGGCGGGGTGATGTACATCGACAGCGAACTGACCGATACCGTCGGCGGCGCCTTCGACGGCAACCGCGCACCGGCAACGCCCGAGTACAACGTCAATGTGGGGGCCGAATGGGATGTGCCGAGGGTAAACGGGCTGACCTTGACCGCACGGGGCATTCACTCGAGTTCGCAGTACTTGGACCAGAACAACAGCAAGCAGATCGACGGCTGGGAGCGTTTCGACCTGGGCGCCCGCTATACCTTCAAGGTTGACGCTACCCAGGTCACGCTGCGGGCCAGTGTCGAGAACGTGCTGGACGACCGCTACTGGGCGTCAGCAGGGGCTTCGGACGACAGTGAGCCAGGGCTGACGCTGTCTACCCCTAGGACCTACCTGCTGTCGGCGACGCTGGGCTTCTGAGCCCAGGGTCAGAACTTCAACCTGTCGATGCTGAGGGTGGCTATGCTCTGCTATCAGGGTACCGGTGTGGTCGCTTTCGGCTCCCAGGGCGTTGAACGCTTGCCTGGGTGCCACGAAATTGGCACCCTTGGGCGCCTTGAACCGTCAGTATCACGACAGAAGGAAGTTTGCGTTGAGCTGGGACAAAGTCGGCAAAGTCCTCGTAGCCCTGCTGATTGGCCTGATGGTCATGGTAGTGGCCTATGTGGTGATCAAAGGCAGCCCTCGCCTGGAGGCCTCCCTGACCTACGCCTACCTCACTTACCCGAGCCAGTTCAGCGAACGCATCACCAAGGCCAGCGAGCAGCTTAAGTACGAGCAGTTGCAGGGCCGTATCAACACCATCAGCGAAGGGCAGTTGCACCAGGACCAGGTCGACAGGTTGATCGAACTGGCCCAGGCGCCTTACGCCCAGTTGTTCGCCAAACCGTTCGAGGCGGGGCTGGTGGACCATCGCACCGGTCTGCTCATCGACCTGCGCAACACCGGGAATGCGCCGGTTCGCCTGGTGAAGATTCGCCTGCCGGCCAAGGGCCTGGTGCAGGTGCGCGATGCGGCTGGCAACGACACCATTATCGAAGCCGCCACGCCCCTGGTCGAAATACCCTCCATCGAACCGGGTGGGGCGTGCAAGGTGTGGGTGTACTTCGATGCCGACTACTCGCAGATCCGCCAGGGCGGCGTCAGCATCCGTCATGCCGACGGCGTGGCCGATGTGCAGGTGTACCGCGAGTTCACCGGCTTCCCCGCGCAAGTGGCGCGCTACAGCCGCGAATTGATGGTGTTATTGGGGATATTGGGGTTCAGCGTGCTGGGGTTGGCGTACGCCTGCCTGTCACGCCGACGCGTGCCGGTGTTGCCGTCCTGAACCTGTCAATGGGTCACTGTAGGAGCAGCCTTGTGCTGCGAAGAGGCCCGTAGCACCAGCGAAGATTCCCGGTGTTGTCGCGGGCCTCTTCGCAGCACAAGGCTGCTCCTACAGTGAGTTAAGTGGGTCGGTCACGTCCGCAGTGAGCCACACTGCGTCCCAGTGGGGATAGTCACCTATGTGTTCAACCAAACCCGCACGCAATGGGTTGGCAACAATGTATCTGGCTATCTTGCGCACGTCATCGTCCTTGCGTAAGGCACGGTCGTGATAACCACGTTGCCAGACTTGGCCACGACTTACCCCGGCTTTGCACAATGCAGTGCCAGAACGCGACTTGAACTGCCGCATCAGGCTGCACAGCGTATTGGTGTGAAGTTCTATCAGCCAATGTAAGTGATCAGGCATCACCACCCAGGCAAGTGACTGGCAGGCGTCTTCTCGTTCCGAATGGCGCATTTGCCCAATAACCAAACGCGCAGCAAGCAGGCTTGCAAACAGCGGCTTGCGCTGGTGAGTGACGGTGGTGAGCAGGTATAGCCTGCCGGGTTCCGAGAACCGTCCCCGCCGTAGTAGCTTTGCTTCGGCCCACTCCATGGTGTGTTCCTCGTTTAACGATCCTTGTCGTTAAAACAATAGGAGACGCAGCAATCCAGCACTCGACAGATCGTTACCGAATATCACAACCCCATACTGAACAGGGGTGGTGTAGGAGCAGCCTTGTGCTGCGAAGAGGCCCGTAGCACCAGCGAAGATTTCCCGGTGTTGTCGCGGACCTCTTCGCAGCGCAAGGCTGCTCCTACACGCTCGTGCTTAGCTGCATTCTTCGTGCAGCGCCAAGCTCTGGCGCTGCTGCTCCAGCAGGGCGGCGCGCAGTGATGCGGGAGCTAGGACACGAATCGACCCTGCCTGGGACAGTAACCAGCCCATCAGTGCACGGCTGTCGTCGACGGTAGCGGCCAGCGAGGCGCCGCCGCCTTGCTGAGGTGCCAGCTGCATGTCTGTGGACAATGGCTGCTGTTCAAGGCGCAGCGCGAGCGCGTCGTCGACCCAGGCGCGTAGCCCGATCGGGCGAACCGGTGCGAGGGCATCCGGTTGCAGTTGCTGCGCCTCGTCCAGGCTCAGCCCAGGTTGCCAGTACCAGCCATAAGGCATGCCTTTACTGTTGCAGTGCAGCGGAAACAACGCCGACAGTTCCACCAGGTCGCGCTCCACGGTGCGCTTGCTGGTGGTGTGGCCCACCTTCGCCAGCGCTGCCTGCAACTGCGTAGAACTCATGCCTGGGTGGCGCCCCGGCAGCAGCTTGAGCAGCTGCCATTGGCGGGCGATGGTGTGGCGGGTAGGGTGGCTGGGCAAAGGAGGCTCGTCCGTGAATGCCAGGCACTGGGTGCGCCCGGATGGTGGCATTTGGCTATCCTGCAAGCATACCCTGCCCGGGGATGGGATCCAAACTTTTACGGGGCCATAGCTTGCAGCGCCTGGATAAACGTCTCTTCCGCCCGGCTCAGCCGTTGCTCCCTGTTCCACAGCAGGTGAATATCCACATCCGCAATCCCCTCCTGCGGTGGCAGCTTCCATAACAACCCCGCCACCACATCCGCCGCCACCACGTGTTCCGGCAGGCAGCCGATGCCAAAGCCCGCGATCACCAGCCGGCGTACCTCTTCAAGGCTGGGCGAGGACGCCACGATCCGCCCGGAGAACCCTTGCTGGTCCCGGAAGATGGTCAGCGGCGAGAGCATCCCGCCGATCTGGTCGCTGGTGAAACTGACGAAGTTCTCACGCTGCAGGTCGCCCTCCAGCTGGCCGAACAAGGCATGGTGCTTACCGCAGAAAAACGCATAGCGCTGGCGCAGGAACAGCCGCTGCTCCAAACGCGGTTGCGGCCGTCGATTGAGGCTCAAGCCCGCCGTGGCAGTCTTCTCCTGCAAGGCGGCGACAATGTCGGAGCTGCGCATCACCTCGATTTCCAGCTCTACCCGTGGGTGCTGGCGGTGAAAATGGGCAAGAAAATCGTCGAACTGCTCGCTTTCGATGCGGCTGATCATCAGCAAGCGCACCTTGCCCACCAGTTCGTCCGCCGGTTGCTCCAGCAGGCCGCCGATCTGCGACATTTGCCCATACACCTCGCCGGCCAGCACAAACAGCTGCTCGCCCATTTCAGTCAGCACAAAGCGTGGCCCACGGCGGGCGATGAGTTGCCGGCCGAGCTGATCTTCGAGGCGTTTGAGCGCTTGGCTCACCGCCGGTTGGGTGAGGTGCAGGCGTGCGGCCGCGCGGCTGATGGACAGCTCCTGGCCGATGACCCGGAAGGTGCGCAGCAGGTTCCAGTCGAGGCGGTCGTTGAGCAGGCGGTCGGACATGGTCAGGCTCGATAATAAGCAGGGCTAATAGTGCAAATAATAAATAGAAAATTGACTAATCATAGCCCTGGGACGATAAATCGCCTGCCTTGAATGCTTCAGCGCCTATGAGATCGAGCGCCGCCCGCGCGGCGCATCGCGAGCAACGCTCGCTCCTACGTTTGTCTCGGGCCAGTGAGGCCTGTGGCATTTGCGCGCGAACGCCTTGTGGGTCCGACGCAATATCGCGCCATGCACCGAGACGGTCGCGCGCGTTTGCCCCAGGAATAATTGGCGTGAAACAAACGTAGGAGCGAGCGTTGCTCGCGATGCGCCGCGCGGGCGGCGCTCGATTTCGCAGGCGCTGAAGATGTCAAGGCGAACACCCCGCCACACCACCGTCCCTACACCCCGCCCCGCCGCACATGCTTCACCAGCACCTTCTCCAACAACTCCCACATCGCCGGGTCCGTACTGAACGCCACATTGAAGCGCATCCACCCGGTCGGCTTGGCATCGACCATGAACAGCTGCCCCGGCCCAAGCATGATGCCTTTCTCCAGCGCATCATCCAGCAGCTCCGCGCTGTCGGGGATGGCGGGGTGGCGGGTCCAGATGTACATGCCTTCATCCGATTCGGTGAACAACTCGAAGCCCAGCCGGTGCAGGTGCCGGCCCACTTCCTGGTGCGCCTCGGCCAGGCGCTGGCGCAGGCGCTTGAGATGCTTGCGCCAGCGGCCGTCGATGATCGCGGCATACACCACGCGTTCCATCACCTGCGAGGTGGTGAGGCCTGAGCGCATTTTCAGGTGCACCAGTTTCTGCATCAGCTCCGGGTTGGCCATCATGTAGCCAACCCGTACGTTGGGCGAGATGCTCTTCGAATAGCTGCCGACGTACACCACCTGCTGCAGGTGGTCGAGGCTGGCCAGGCACGGTTGCGGTTCGGCGACCATGTCGGCGTACAGGTTGTTCTCGACCAGGCGGAAGCCATGCTGGCTGGCCAGTTGCAACAGCCGATGCAACTGCGGCAGCGGGGTGCGCGAGCAGGTCGGGCTGTGCAGGTGCGGCTGGGTGAAGAACGCGGTCGGGCGGTGATGCGCCAGCAACTGCTCCAGCTGGTTCAGGTCGTAACCGGCAGGGGTGCGGGGTACGCCGACCAACGTCGCGCCCTGGGTGCGCAGGATGCTCATCAGGTTGGGGTAGCCGGGGTCGTCGACCAGCACCACGTCACCTGGGCGCACCAGGGTGCGCGCGGCCAGGTCCAGGGCCTGGCTGGCGCCATGGGTGAGCATCAGCTGCGCCGGGTTGGCGACGATCGACAGCTCCTGCTGCAGGTTTTGTGCGGTCAGCGTGCGCAGTTCGGCCAGGCCCATGGGGTCGCCGTAGCCGGACAGCTCCAGCGGGCTGCCAGCGACCTGGCGCAGGCCGCGGCGCAGGCCTTCCTCGTACATCCAGTCATTGGGCAGCCAGCCGCAGCCGGGCTTGAAGGGCAGCTGGCGGATCTCGAAGATCTGCTGCAGGTACCACTCGGAGTTGAACGTTGGTCGACTGGTGTCGGCCTCGACATTGTGTTTGTCCAGCAACTCGCCGGCCGCGCGGTTGATGAAAAACCCGGCATTGCCGCGGCTGACCAGCAGGCCCTGGGCGACCAGGCGGTCGTAGGCCTCGACCACGGTGAAGGTACTCACCGAGTAGGTCGCGGCAAAGGCGCGGATAGACGGGACCTTGGCCCCAGGCTTGAGCGTCTGGTTGTCGATCAGCTCGCGCAAGCCGTCGATGATCTGGTTGACCAACGGAGTGGGGGCGTCTGGGTGTAATTCGAACATTCGAGGGCCTTTCAGGGTGCGTAGCGTCAGGTGCCTGCAGGGTGTACTGCATTGGCAACCTGTACAGTGCAGTGCGAGATTCATGCCACTGTGCATGGCTCTCTGCGTCGGACATTTTTACATTAGGTGTCGGATATCGCCACATAAAGCATGTTCAGTTCGCTCGAAGGGCAAACCTTCGGGCGCGTCAGCAGGCCGCCATGGATGGCCTGCGTGTGTTTGCTCACACCATCCTGCCCGCATTAGCACTGATGTACAGGTGAGGCCGCTAGCCATCGGGGTCTCACAGTTTTCCTTGGATAAAAAGAAGCACGGGGTACACAACTGATGGACGCAACATCCACAACCACCACCGCGAAAGGCGGGCACGAGAGCAAGCTCAGTGCCTCCCTCAAGTCGCGCCACCTGACGATGATGTCGATCGCCGGGGTTATCGGCGGCGCCTTGTTCGTCGGTTCCGGCAGCGTGATTCACAGCGCCGGCCCGGCCGCTGTCCTGGCCTACTTGGCAGGGGGCATCCTGGTGGTGCTGATCATGCGCATGCTCGGCGAAATGGCGACGTCCTCGCCTGACACCGGCTCGTTCTCCACCTACGCCGACCGTGCCATTGGCCGTTGGGCAGGTTTCACCATCGGCTGGCTGTACTGGTGGTACTGGGTCATCCTCATGGCGTGGGAAGCCTATGTGGCGGGCAAGATCCTGCATGGCTTCTTCCCTGACGTCAGTGTCAACGTGTTCGTGCTGGCCACGACCCTGCTGCTGATCACCGTCAACTTCTTCAACGTCAAGCATTACGGCGAGTTCGAGTTCTGGTTTGCCTTGATCAAGGTGATCGCCATCGTCTGCTTCCTGGTGGTGTGCACCGCAGCGGTGATGAACGTCTGGCAGTTCGGTGAAGTGCGTGGCATCAGCCACCTGACCGCAGAAGGCTTCATGCCCAACGGCATCACCACGGTGATTGGTGCGTTGCTCGGGGTGATGTTCGCCTTCCTCGGCGCAGAGATCGTCACCATCGCCGCGTCCGAAGCCAAAGACCCGGCCGCGCAGATCGTCAAGGCCACCAACTCGGTGGTGTGGCGTGTGTGCTTGTTCTACGTTGGCTCGATCTTCCTGATCGTCTGCCTGGTACCGTGGAACGACCCGCACCTGGGCGTCTCGGGCTATGGCGCCTACCGCCGTACCCTGGAGCTGCTGGGCGTGCCGTATGCCGAGTTGCTGATGAACTTCGTGGTCCTGACCTCGGTGAGCAGCTGCCTGATCTCCGGTCACTACACTGCTTCGCGCATGCTGTTCTCGCTGTCCCAGCGTGGCGACGCGCCGTCGTTCTTCAAGATCACCCGCGCCGGCACCGGCGTACCGGTGTACGCAATCATGGGCTCGTGCGCCGTGGCGGTGGTGTGTGCGCTGATCAACTTCAGCGAAACCCTGCGCCCGAAAGACGTGCTGGACACCCTGATGAACACCACCGGCATGATCGCGCTGCTGGTGTACCTGGTGATCGCCTTCTCGCAACTGCGCATGCGCCGCAAGCTGATTGCCGAAGGCAAGGAAGTGCGCCTGAAGATGTGGCTGTTCCCGTGGCTGACCTACCTGGTAATCGCGTTTATCGTGGCTGCCCTGGTGACCATGGCGTTCATGCCTGACTACCAGATCCTGGTGATCTCCACCGGTATTGCTGCCGCAGTCGTGGTAGCCATGGGTGTGGTGCATCAGGTCCGTAGCGCCAAACGCCACTAAGCTTCAGTTGTGGTTCGAAACGGCCGGCTCCCTTGGGGACCCGGCCGTTTCGCGTTGTTGGGCCGGGTGTTTGTCCGGCGGCATGTGGAAACGCTGGTTCATCCACGGCGAGCCGAGGAGGGCGGCAGCGGCGATCAGGGCCAGTATGGCGAGGGCCAGGAATGTTTTCATGGGCAGGCGCATATAAGGACTGACTTCAAGGATAGACGCTCGGTTCCGGCCCGCGAATAGACCCTAAGTGCCACTACTTGGCTTATGCTGGGCACATTGCCCGCCCAAAGGAGCCGCACATGGCCTGGTCCGCCACCCAGTATTCCCTGTTCGAAAACGAGCGCACCCGCGCCGTACGCGACCTGCTGACCGCCGTGCCACCGCGACCGGTCCGCCATGCCACCGACCTGGGCTGCGGCCCGGGCAACTCGACCGAGGTGCTGCTGCAGCGCTACCCCGATGCCCAGGTGACGGCGTTGGACAGCGACCCGGACATGGTCGAAAAGGCCCGGGAGCGCAAAAGACTGTGTGTACCACGCGTGCGCTGCGCCATTGCCGACATCGCCCAGTGGGCGGCGCCAGAGCCGCAAGACCTGATCCTAGCCAATGCCTCGCTGCAATGGGTGCCGGACCACGCTTCGCTGTATCCGCACCTGCTCAGCCAGCTGAGCGAGGGCGGCAGCCTGGCGGTGCAAACCCCTGACAACCTTGACGAGCCAGCGCACCGGCAACTGCGCGAAATCGCCAGCAAAGGCCCCTGGGCCGCTAAATTCGCCGATTTCCAGCTACCGCCCAGGCACAACGCCGCGTTCTATTACGACCTGCTCAGCCCGCGGAGTGCGCGGGTGGATGTATGGCGTACTACGTACCATCATGCGTTGGAGGGTGGCGCCGAAGCGGTGGTTGAGTGGTTCAAGGGCTCGGCTTTGCGGCCTTACCTGGCCAGGCTGGACGAACAAGAGCAAGCCGCCTTCCTGCAGATGTACCTGCAGGCGATGCAACACGACTACCCACCGGCCACCGATGGTAAGGTGCTGTTGCCGTTCCCGCGCTTGTTCGTGATCGCTACGCGGTAGGGCGGCGCCGGCGCCCGAGCACGTAGCCGTAGATGGCCAGGTTGGCCAGTAGGACGATGGCGCCCAGCAGCCATTGGATCTGCGGCGTCAGCCCGGCCGGATAGATCAGCGGCCAGATGTAATGTTCGACGAAACCGCCGTGGTAGCCCGCGTCGCCAGCGGCGAAGCGCATGCGGTTTTCCCAGTCGGTCAGCGGGCATTCCAGGTGCAACCCTTCTACCGCCAAGCCCCAGGCCAGGGCGGGCAGGTGGACGAGCAGGGCGGGGCGCCACTTGAGTACCATCAGCCCACCGAACAGCACCCACAAGATGAAGGCCAGGTGCAACAGCACCAGCGCGTCGGCGGCAAATCGAAAGAGCATGGGGCGTGATCCTCGCGACCTTCGTGATCCTCGCGATCCTTGTAGGAGCAGCCTTGTGCTGCGAAGAGGCCGGTACAGGCACCATACATCAATGCTGCCTGCACCGGCCTCTTCGCAGCACAAGGCTGCTGCTACCAAGCAAACATTGGGGATGCAGCTTTACAGCCCTTCCTCAACCATTTGCAAGAACGTCGCCACCACCCGCCGCGTACGTTGCTCGCTGAGGCACACCAGCGTCTCGGTCAAATGCCGCTGACAGTCGACAATCGGCAACGCACACACCCGCGCATCCGCGCCAAACTCCGCCGCCGACACAACCCCCACGCCAATCCCCACCACCACCGCTTCGCGCGCCGCCTCCCGGCCTTCCACCTGGATCGCCGGCCGAATCCGCAGCCCGGCGCGCTGCATTTCTTCTTCCAGCGTCTGCCGCGTCACCGACCCAGGCTCCCTCAGCACCAGCGGGGTGTCATCCAGGTCCGCCAGGCTGATCGAGCCCCGGCTGGCCCAAGGGTGATGGTGGCTGACGAAGGCAACCATTGGGTCGCGGCGCAGCGGCAGGCAGTGCAGGCGCTCATCGTCGACGTCCCGTCCCAGCAGTGCCAGGTCCGCCTGGTAGCTGAACAGCCGGGCCAACGATTCATCGGTGTTGCCGGTTTCGATCTTCACCTGGATGCCCGGGTAACGCTGGCAGAACCGCGCAATCTGCGGCAGCACGTGCACCGGCGCGTCCACCGCCAACACCAGGCTGCCGGTGTGCAGGGCGCGTGAGTCCTGCAGCAACTCGTGGGCTTCGGCTTCGCAGGCGAACAGGCGTTGGCTGATGCCCAGCAGGCGCTCGCCCAGGTCAGTCAGTTGCACCGAACGCTTGTTGCGGTGGAACAGCAGCACGCCAAAGCGCTCTTCCAACTTGCGCACCTGGTCGGAGACAGCCGGCTGGGTCAGAAACAGTTTTTGCGCGGCACGGGTGAAGCTGCCGTGCACCGCCACCGCGTGAAAGGCCTTGAGTTGAGCGTGGGACACCGACATGACGACTCCAGTAACAAGCTGGGCTTATGAGTGAAATACGATAAATCGATTTTATTTATCAGTCACCAGCTGTTTCCATACCTCCCAGCCCCGCCGCAGCCACAAGCGCCGGTCGGGGCCATGGTGCTGATACAGCGCCATCTGACCCGATGACGGGCCCCCGCCATCGCTGTGCGTAACACAAGAACAAGACAGGCGTTTCTTCACATTCTGCCGGCACACTTGAGCAAGAGGTCAGACTCACATGAACCATTCCCTAGCCACGTTCAAACGCTGGCGTATGCAGGTTTTCGCAATCACCTGGCTGGCCTACGCCGCCTTCTACTTCACCCGCAAGGCGTTCTCGGTCGCCAAGCTGGGCATCGCCGAAGACCCAAGCTTCATGCTCGACAAGGCGGCCATGGCCAACCTTGACGCGATCTACCTGGCCGCCTATGCCGTGGGCCAGTTCACCTGGGGCATGCTTGCCGACCGCTTCGGCCCACGTGTGGTGGTGCTTGGCGGCTTGCTGATCTCGGCTGCGGCGGCGGTGGTGATGGGTAGCTACGCCACCTTCCCGATCTTCGCCACCTGCATGTTGATCCAAGGCCTGGCGCAGTCCACCGGCTGGGCCGGTTTGTGCAAGAACATCGGCAGCTTCTTCCCTGCCGCGCAGCGCGGGCGGGTACTGGGGTTGTGGAGCTCGTGCTATGCCTTTGGCGGCCTGGTGGCCTCGCCGTTTGCCGGCTGGTGGGCTTACACCCTGGTCGGCACCTGGCACGCCGCGTTTTTCTCCAGTGCCGTGGTGGTCGCCCTGGTGGCTGTGCTGTTTTTCTTCCTGCAGCGCAACAAGCCAGAAGACGTCGGCTTGCCTGCCGTAGAGCCCGAGCCACAGAGCATGGCACCGGGCGCGAACCTGTGCAGCGTCTGGGCGCCGTTGCGCGAGATCCTGCGTAACCGCACGGTGTTGACCCTGGGCCTGGCCTACTTCCTGCTCAAACCGGCGCGCTACGCCATTCTGCTGTGGGGGCCAGTGATCGTCTTCGAGCAAATGCCGTCGGTGGGCAAGGTCGGCGCGGCGATCATCCCCACGGCCTTCGAACTGGCTGGGCTGCTGGGGCCGATCATGATTGGCCTGGCCTCCGACAAACTGTTCGGCGCACGGCGCATGCCGGCGTGCGTGATCAGCTTGGTGCTGTTGACGGTGACGCTAGCCGCGTTCATGGCGGCCATGCACACCGGCAGCGTGATGCTGGTGGTGGGCCTGCTGTTCGTCATGGGCCTGACCTTGTATGGCCCTGACTCGATGATCAGCGGCGCTGCGGCCATCGACTTCGGCACCGCCAAGGCAGGTGCCACCGCAGCAGGCTTCGTCAACGGCTGCGGCTCGGTGGGCGCCGTGCTTGGCGGGCTGCTGCCGGGTTATTTCGACGGCGTCACGGTGTTCATCGTGTTCGCCGGTTGCGCACTGTTCTCGGCGCTGGTGCTGCTGCCGCACTGGAACAGCCGCCCGGCCACCGCGGTGCAGCGCAACGACGTGGCACCAAACACCAGCATGGCAATCAAGCCACTGCGTACCTAAAGGAAAGTGAGCGAATGAGACCCTTCTGGCTGCAACAGGCCCTGGATTCGGCGCAGGAAGCGGCGTGCCCGCCGCTGCAAGGCGACAGCCGTTGCGATGTGTGCATTGTCGGCGGCGGCTACACCGGCCTGTGGACTGCGTTGATGCTCAAGGAGGCGGTGCCGGCGCTGGATGTCGTGCTGATCGAGGCCGACATCTGCGGCGCTGGCGCCAGTGGTCGCAATGGCGGTTGTGCGCTGTCGTGGTCGGCCAAGTACTTCACCCTCGAGCGCCTGTTTGGGGCGGCCGAAGCGGTGCGCCTGGTACACGAGTCGGAACGCAGCATCGGTGCCATCGGCGCGTTTTGCGCGGTCAATGGCATCGACTGTGACTACCGCCTGGACGGCACGCTGTACACCGCCACCAACTCGGCCCAGGTCGGTGCCACCGATGCGGTGATCGCCGCGCTGGAGCAGCAGGGGGTGAATTCGTTCCAGCGGCTGCCGCTGGACCAGGTGCAACGCCTGGCGGGGTCGGCGCGACACCTGGAAGGCTGGTTCTCCCCGGCCGCCGCCACCGTGCAGCCCGGGCAGTTGGTGCGCGGCCTGCGGCGGGTGGCGTTGCAGCGTGGCGTGCGCATTCACGAAGGCACGGCCATGACGGGCCTGGCGCACGGTGCGCCGGTACAGGTGCGCACGGCCCACGGCACGGTGCACGCCGACCGTGTAGTGTTGGGCCTCAATGCCTGGATGGCGCGGGCGTTCCCCCAGTTCGAGCGCAGTGTAGCGATTGTGTCCAGCGACATGATTATCACCGAGCCGTGCCCGGAACTGTTGCGCGAAATCGGCCTGGACAGCGGCGTCAGCGTGCTCGATTCGCGCATTTTCGTGCATTACTACCACAACACCTCCGATGGCCGACTGATGCTCGGCAAGGGCGGCAATACCTTCGCCTATGGCGGGCGCATGCTGCCGGTATTCGACCAGCCCTCACCCTACCGGCCGCTGCTGCGTGAAAGCCTGGGCGAGTTTTTTCCGGCGTTGGCGGACGTGCCCTTGGCGGCCAGCTGGAACGGCCCGTCGGACCGCTCTGTCACGGGCTTGCCGTTCTTTGGCCGGTTAGACGGGCAGGGCAACGTGTTCTATGGCTTTGGCTATTCCGGCAGCGGCGTCGGGCCGTGCCACATGGGGGGGCAAATCCTGTCGTCGCTGGCGCTGGGGCTGGACAACCCCTGGACCCGCTCGCCATTGGTCCAGGGGCCGCTGGGGCTGTTTCCGCCAGAGCCGATTCGCTACCTGGGGT
Organism: Pseudomonas kermanshahensis; assembly: GCF_014269205.2. Taxonomy (NCBI): domain Bacteria; kingdom Pseudomonadati; phylum Pseudomonadota; class Gammaproteobacteria; order Pseudomonadales; family Pseudomonadaceae; genus Pseudomonas; species Pseudomonas kermanshahensis. The sequence continues at coordinate 3,596,140 of NZ_JABWRY020000001.1, read as the reverse complement.
CGCTGATGGTGCGCAATGCCATTCGCCGCAAGGAGCGCGCCGAGGACCGCGGGCTGCGGCCACGGCACCTCGATGTACGCCTGGCACGTTTTGCGGCGGCGGCGGGGAAGGCCGACAAAGCATGAGATTTCTTGTCGATCACATGCCCGAGGGCGTATAAACTGCACCCACTTTTGGCCGGTCGCTTCCTGAACTGGCCGTTGAAACAAGAGAGTCGACATGGGCGCACAGTGGAAAGCCAAACATAGAGAAACAGCGGCCAATGCCAAAGGCAAGATCATGGGCAAGCTGTCCAAAGAGATCCAGATCGCTGCCAAATCGGGCGCAGATCCCGACATGAACCCGCGCCTGCGCCTGGCGATCGTGCAGGCCAAAAAGGCCTCGATGACCCGCGAGACCCTGGACCGGGCAATCCGTAAAGGTGCTGGCCTGGACGGTGATGCCGTGCAGTACCACGCGGTCAGCTACGAAGGTTTCGCGCCGCACCAGGTGCCGCTGATCGTCGAGTGCCTGACAGACAACATCAACCGTACCGTCGCGCAGATCCGCGTGCTGTTCCGCAAGGGCCAGTTGGGTGCGAGCGGTTCGGTAGCCTGGGACTTCAACCATGTCGGCCTGATCGAAGCCACCCCGACCGAAGGTGCCGACCCGGAAATGGCCGCCATCGAAGCCGGTGCCCAGGACTTCGAGGAAGGGGAAGAGGAGGGTTCGACCCTGTTCATCACCGACACCACCGACCTGGACGCGGTGCAAAAGGCCCTGCCGGAGCATGGCTTTACCGTGACATCGGCAAAGATCGGCTACACCCCGAAGAACCCGGTAAGTGCTGCCAGCCTGAGCGCTGAGGCATTGGCCGAGGTCGAGGCGTTCCTCGAGGCGATCGATGAGAACGATGACGTGCAGAACGTCTATGTCGGCCTGACCGACTAAAAGCCGGGGCCGCTTTGCGGCCCATTCGCGGGGCAAGCCCGCTCCCACAGGCCTCCGCTAACCTCAAACACGGCGGGGCTCTGTGGGAGCGGGCTTGTCCCGCGAATGGGCCGGTGAATTTGAAGGGGAGCCTGCATGAACTCAACTTTTGCCTCCCTGAGTCTCGCCCATCTACGCACCCTCGACTGCCTCCTGCAGCTCAAGAACCTCAGCCACGCCGCCGAGCGCCTGGGTGTCAGCCAATCTGCCCTGAGCCGTCAACTGGCCCACCTGCGCGAAGCATTCGACGACCCGCTGCTGGTGCGCCAAGGCCGTGGTTACGTGCTCAGCGAGCATGCCGAAGCCCTGGTCGAGCCACTGCGCCAGGTCCTAGAAGAGCTGCACGCCCTGCGCCAACCGGCTGTGTTCGACCCCGCTCGCTGCGAGCGCCGTTTCTGCCTGGCGGCCTCGGACTACGTCGCCGAGCATATGCTGCCGCTGCTGGTGGCGGCGCTGGAGCACGAAGCGCCCGGCGTGTCCCTCGAATACCGCACCTGGCAGGCTGGCCAGTACGCGTTGCTGGCCAGTGGCGAGATCGACCTGGCCACCACCTTGTTCGACGAGTCGCCGCCCAACCTGCATGGTCGTCTGCTCGGCGAGGACCGCGCGGTGTGCCTGATGCGCCGCGACCACCCGTTGACCGCCCATGAAACGCTCAGCCAGGCAGCGTATCTGGCGCACAAGCATGTGCGCATTTCCGGGGGTGGCGACAAGGACAGCTTCATCGACCGCCACCTGCGCGCCCAGGGCCTGCAGCGGCGGGTCAGCCTGGAAGTGCCGTTTTTTTCGGCCACCGTGCAGGTGATCGGCAATAGCCAGGCGGTGGCCACGGTCCCGGAGCACATCGCCCGGCAACTGTGCCGTTTGCATGACCTGGCCTGGCGACCGTTGGGCTTCATCGATCACAGCCAGCGTTACTGGGTGGTCTGGCACCAGCGCCTGCAGGCCTCGGCCGAGCACCGCTGGTTGCGCAACCGGGTATTCGAGCTCTGGCGCCAGTCCCAGTTCGGCGTGCAAGGGGGGCATGCGCCAACGCCATAGGAGGTATGCACGAAGCGGGGTTCTTTGCAGGGCGGGTGGCACCTAGACTGATGGGCCTGTATTGCCAGTGCCCAATGGAGACCGCCCGTGACCCCAGAACAATTCCGCCAGTACGGCCACCAATTGATCGACCTGATCGCCGACTACCGCCAAACCGTGGGCGAACGCCCGGTCATGGCCCAAGTCGAACCGGGCTACCTGAAAGCGGCCCTGCCGGCAGGCGCCCCGCAGCAGGGCGAACCTTTCGAGGCGATTCTCGACGACGTCAACAACCTGGTCATGCCAGGTCTGTCGCACTGGCAGCACCCGGATTTCTACGGTTACTTCCCGTCCAACGGCACGTTGTCATCGGTGCTGGGCGATTTTCTCAGTACCGGCCTGGGTGTATTGGGCCTGTCCTGGCAGTCCAGCCCAGCCTTGAGCGAGCTGGAAGAAACCACCCTCGACTGGCTGCGCCAGTTGCTCGGCCTTTCAGGGCAATGGAGCGGGGTGATCCAGGACACCGCCTCGACCAGCACCCTGGTGGCGCTGATCTGCGCCCGCGAACGGGCCAGCGATTACGCGTTGGTCCGCGGTGGCCTGCAGGCCCAGGCCAAGCCGCTGATCGTTTACGTCAGCGCCCACGCCCACAGCTCGGTGGACAAGGCCGCACTGCTGGCCGGTTTTGGCCGTGACAACATTCGCCTGATCCCCACCGACGCGCAGTTCGCCCTGCAGCCAGACGCGCTGCGGGCGGCGATAGAGCAGGACCTGGCGGCAGGTAATCAGCCTTGTGCGGTCGTCGCGACCACCGGCACCACCGCCACCACGGCACTCGACCCACTGCGCCCGATTGGTGAAATCACCCAGGCCCATGGCCTGTGGTTGCACGTTGACTCGGCCATGGCGGGGTCGGCGATGATTCTGCCCGAGTGCCGCTGGATGTGGGACGGCATCGAGCTGGCCGACTCGGTGGTGGTCAACGCGCACAAATGGCTGGGTGTGGCCTTTGATTGTTCGATCTATTACGTGCGCGACCCGCAGCACCTGATCCGGGTGATGAGCACCAACCCCAGCTACCTGCAGTCGGCGGTGGATGGGGAGGTCAAGAACCTGCGTGATTGGGGTATTCCACTGGGCCGGCGGTTCCGCGCTTTGAAACTGTGGTTCATGTTGCGCAGCGAAGGCGTCGAAGCGCTGCAGGCGCGCTTGCGCCGTGATTTGGATAACGCTCAGTGGCTTGCTGGGCAGGTCGAGGCGACACCGGGTTGGACGCTATTGGCACCCGTGCAGTTGCAGACGCTGTGCATCCAGCATCGGCCGGCGGGGCTGGAAGGGGAGGCGCTGGATGCGCATACCAAGGCTTGGGCCGAGCGGCTCAATGGTTCTGGGGAGGCGTATGTAACGCCGGCTACCCTTGATGGGCGGTGGATGGTGCGGGTGTCGATTGGCGCATTGCCGACCGAGCGGGAGCATGTTGAAAGTCTGTGGCAGCGGCTGCAGGAAGTGATCAAGGGCTGAAAACGCTGGGGCCGCTTTGCGGCCCGTTCGCGACGCAAGGCCGCTCCTACAGGGATTTGCGCACACCTGTGGGAGCGGCCTTGCGCCGCGAATGGGCTGCGCAGCAGCCCCCTGCGATCGATCAGTGGCTTGCAGTCTGCAAGCTGCCTTTACGGCTGGCTTCGTACGCGGCCTTTTCCATCGGCTTGGCTTGCGGGTTGCCGAGGTCTTCCATCGACAGGCGATGGGTTTCCGGTGCGATGTACGCCGCCAGGGCGCAGATGCAGGTGATGAAGAACGCCATGCCACCCACGACCAGTGGAATGTTGTCCGAGCCCGGTGGCGCCACCAGGGCGAACAGCGCCGGCAGCATGGCCGTCAGCATGGTGCCGATGTTCTGCGCAATGGCCATGGCCGAAACACGGTAGCGGGTCTGGAACAGCTCAGGGTAGAAGCTTGGGAACACCGCGTTGTAGCCCTGGTAGACCATGCCCCACATCACGATCGAGGCAGCGAAGGCCAGCGGTACGTTCTGGATGCTGATCGCATACAGGTAGACGAAGGCCAGCAGGCCCGAACCCAGGCACCCGGCGATCATGGTCGGGCGACGGCCGATCTTGTCGGAAAGGTTGCCGACGAATGGAATCACCAACACCGCGACGATGTTGCCGACCACCGGAATCCACAGGTACACGCTCTTGTCGAAGCCGATGCCATAGGCCGGCTGCACCGCGTAGGCCGCACCGAAAATGGTCGCGACGACCGGGATCACGTTCATCAGGGCCATGAACATCACCAGCACCATGTGTTTCCAGCTGTGGCGGAAGGCCTCGCTGACTGGCGATTTGGCAACTTTATCCTGCTTCTCTTCCTTCACGAAGGCAGGCGTTTCGTGCACTTCTTTACGGATGATGAAACCGGCGATCAGCACCACGGCGCTCATCAGGAACGGAATCCTCCAGCCCCAATCGTTGAAGGCTTCACTTGGCATGAAGTAGGCCAGTGGCAGGAACACCGCCGCCGCCAAGACCTGGCCGGCTTGTACGCCCTGCAGGGTAAAGCTCGCGTAGTAGCCTCGTCGGCCGAACGGCGCGTGCTCCATGATCATCGAACTGGCACCGGAGATCTCGCCGGCTACCGCGAAGCCCTGGACCAGGCGCAGCAGCACCAGCAAGGCGGGGGCGAGGATACCGATGTCGTGGTACGTCGGCAGCAGGCCGACAGCCATGGTCGACACACCCATCAGGAACATGCACAGCAGCAGTACGTTCTTGCGCCCGCGGGTATCACCCCAGTGGCCGAGCACGATGGCGCCGACCGGGCGGGCCAGGTAGCCGACACCGTAAGTGGCCAGCGAGGCGATGATCGCCATTTTCGGGTCGGTGTTAGGGAAGAAGATTTGCGGGAAAATCAGGGCCGCAGCCTGTGCATAGATGAAAAAGTCGTAGTACTCGAGTGCCGAGCCTATCCATCCACTGGCGGTCGCTTTCTTGGCTTGAGAGCTGGAGTGAGCCATCGGTGTCTCCGTTGTTCTTGTTGGTTCCCGCACGGCGCAAGGCGAGCGTGGGGTTATCTCGGGAGTGGGGTCAAACGTGAAGTGCGGGCGTATTCCGCGCCAAGGCTGTGACAGGCAGCCAGGAGACAGGTGCGGATCGCAAGGCGAGAGCAGTGTTCATAGGTCGGTACCCGGTTTTATTGAACTTATTATGTTGTGGCGTTGGGCTTGGTAGCGCAGGTTCTGCCGAACGACCGTCTGGCAAGAAGGCGGCGGTCGGTGTGCCTGCGTCTGGTTTCATGTTGACCACGGGGTGGCGGTCTAGCAATTCGCGAAATCCGGTTTTGTTCGGTAATCGAACACAAAACTAACCATTCCGTACAAAGAGATTGATGAGGCGACTTTACCTGCGAATAATCCATCATGCCAGGCACCGTTACCGTGGTTTTCCTGCGCCGTCGTCCCCTAACAACAAGGAACTCCCGCCATGCAGCGTTCGATTGCCACCGTGTCCTTGAGCGGCACTCTGCCGGAAAAGCTCGAAGCCATCGCCGCCGCCGGTTTCGACGGCGTCGAGATTTTCGAAAACGACTTGCTCTATTATGCCGGCAGCCCGCGTCAGGTTCGCCAGATGTGCGCGGACCTGGGCATCGCCATCACCCTGTTCCAGCCGTTCCGCGACTTTGAAGGCTGCCGCCGCGACCGGCTGCAGCGCAACGTCGACCGCGCCGAGCGTAAGTTCGACCTGATGCAAGAGCTGGGCACCGACCTGGTGCTGGTGTGCAGCAACGTCCAGGCCGATGCCCTGGGCGACGAGCAACTGCTGGTGGACGACCTGCGCCTGCTGGCCGAGCATGCCGGCAAGCGTGGCCTGCGCATCGGTTATGAAGCGTTGGCCTGGGGGCGTCACGTCAATACCTACCAGCAGGTCTGGAACCTGGTGCGCCAGGCCGACCATCCGTCGCTTGGGGTGATCCTCGACAGTTTCCATACCTTGTCGCTCAAGGGTGACCCGAGCGCGATCCGTGACATCCCGGGCGACAAGATTTTCTTCGTGCAGATGGCCGACGCACCGATCCTGGCCATGGACGTGCTGGAGTGGAGCCGGCATTTCCGCTGCTTCCCGGGGCAGGGCGAAATGGACCTGGCCGGCTTCCTCGCGCCGATCCTCGCCACCGGCTACCGCGGCCCGCTGTCCCTGGAAATCTTCAACGACGGCTTCCGCGCCGCACCGCCGCGGCAGAATGCCGCCGACGGCTTGCGCTCGCTCCTGTACCTCGAAGAGCAGACCCGCCTGCGCCTGGAGCAAGAGGCCGTGGCGGTGGAGCCGGGCGTACTGTTCAACCCGCCGGCGGCCAGTGCCTATGATGGCGTGGAGTTCCTCGAATTCGCCGTCGACGAGGCGGTGGGTGCGCGCTTGAGCAACTGGCTGAAACGCCTGGGCTTCGCCGATGCCGGCAAGCACCGCAGCAAGGACGTGCAACTGTTGCGTCAGGGCGACATCAACATCGTCCTCAATGCCGAACCTTATTCGTTTGGCCACAACTTCTTCGAGGCGCATGGCCCGTCGTTGTGCGCCACGGCGTTGCGGGTCAAGGACCAGCAAGCTGCCTTGAAGCGCGCTACGGCCTTCCGTGGCCAGCCGTTCCGTGGCCTGGTCGGCCCCAACGAGTGCGAAGTACCCGCCGTGCGCGCGCCCGATGGCAGCCTGTTGTACCTGGTAGAACAGGGCACTGCTGGCCAGACCCTGTACGACACCGACTTCAGCCTGGACAAAACCGCCACTGCCAGCGGTGGCCTGCGCCGTATCGACCACATGGCCCTGGCACTGCCGGCCGAGTCGCTGGACAGCTGGGTGCTGTTCTACAAGAGCTTGTTCGACTTCGCCGCCGACGACGAAGTGGTGCTGCCCGACCCGTACGGCCTGGTCAAGAGCCGTGCGTTGCGCAGCCAGTGCGGCACCTTGCGCCTGCCGCTGAACATTTCCGAGAACCGCAACACCGCCATTGCCCACGCATTGTCCAGTTACCGCGGCTCGGGTGTGCATCACATCGCCTTCGATTGTGATGACATCTTCCGTGAAGTGGCGCGTGCCAAGTTGGCTGGCGTGCCGCTGCTGGAAATCCCGCTCAACTATTATGACGACCTGGCGGCGCGCTTCGACTTCGACGACGAATTCCTCAGTGAACTGGCGTATTACAACGTGTTGTATGACCGCGATGCCCAAGGCGGCGAACTGTTCCACGTGTACACCGAGCCGTTTGAGGAGCGCTTCTTCTTCGAGATCATCCAGCGCAAGGGCGGCTATGCCGGGTATGGCGCAGCGAACGTCGCAGTGCGCCTGGCAGCCATGGCCAAGGCCCGCAGCGGGGCAGCGCGCAAGCCGGTGCTGTAAGCGTCTCAAGTGGCAGTCGCGTTCTGTGATTGTCACAACCCTGTGGGAGCGGGCTTGTCCCGCGAATGGGGCTACGCGGTTTATGGCACCGGCTTTGCCGGTGTTCGCGGGGCGAGCCCGCTCCCACAAGGGGCGGCAACTCGCTTGCAATGCCACACAGGGTTCACCGCCCTTCGGCCACCATCAACAACGCCTGCGGCACCGCACTTTGCGGGTGCTGCGGCTCCTGCAGGCTGACCAGGCGCAGCCCGGCCATGTCCAATGCATTCAGCCAACTGGCCAAAGTGCGGAAGTACCAAGGCATCGGCCGCCAGTCCCCGGCAAACCCTGCGAATGACTCTTCCCGCCAGCCATCCTGATAATCCCCCGCAGCCACACTCCAGGGGTGCAACGTCTGGATCACCACTGCACCACCCGGAGCCAGCAGCCCATTCATCGCCGCCAACAAGGGGATGACGTCCTGCTGCAACAACGCAAAATTGGCACAAACCAAATCGTAGTCACGGCCAACGCTGACGTCGCCCTCGGCCAGCTGTGCGTAACTGGCAAGGTGTACCTCGGCGGAGCCTGCCGCACGGGCCGCCTCCACCAGGGTGTTGTCGCCATCCACGCCGACCGCCTCGATGCCGCGATCGGCCAGCGCCCGCAGCAACCAGCCTTCACCACACCCAAGGTCGAGCACGCGCTCGGGTTGCCGGCTGAGAATGGCCAGCAGGATAGCCTGGTCGGTCACCTGCCGACGGCTCTCGATGGCGCCACTGCGCACCGCGTCGATCCAGGCTTGGGCGTTGTGCTGCCAGCTGTTGAGCAGGTGCGTTTCGGCGTCGAGCATGGGTAGTCCCTCATCGCTGGGCTCGCTGTCTAACATCACTGTGCCCCCGCCAAGAGGTGTGTTGCAAGGCCCGCCATTGCGCAGGCAATCAGTACGCTGATCACTCCGCGCCTGAAGCGGAACAACGCGACTGCCGCGGACACTGCAATTACCGCTGAAGGCCAGTCGAAAGGCCCGCTGAATCCTGCAGGCCAGAGTACGTGGTAGCCGAAGAACAAGGCTAGGTTCAGGATGACACCCACGACGGCGGCAGTGATGGCGGTCAGTGGCGCTGTAAACTTCATCTCGTTATGAGTCGACTCCACCAGTGGGCCGCCTGCGAGAATGAACAGAAACGAGGGTAAAAAAGTGAACCAGGTGACCAGGCACGCCGCTGCCGCACCCGCCATGAATGCATGCTCGGCCCCCCACATGGGGTGCTGGTAGCCGCCGACGAACCCTACGAAGGCGACTACCATGATCAGCGGCCCAGGCGTGGTTTCACCTAATGCCAGGCCATCGATCATCTGTGTGGGTGAGAGCCAGCCGTAGCTGCCGATTGCACCTTGGTAGACGTAGGGTAATACGGCGTAGGCGCCGCCGAATGTCAGTAGCGCCGCTTTGGTGAAAAACCAGGCCATCTGCGTCAGCGTTCCATGCCAGCCAAACACCGCAGCCAACATGCCCATGGGCAGTAGCCACAGGGCGCCACCTATCAGCAGTAGGCCCAGCAGGCGTTTCCAGTTGAAACGTGCATGTTCGGGAGGGGGCGTGCCATCGTCGATCAAGGCAGCGCCGTGGTGCGCAGTGGCAGCGCTGTGGCCCCCGCCGAGCACGAATGCATTCGGCATAAGGCGCCCGCCGATGTAACCCAGCAATGCAGCCAACAAAACGATGAGCGGGAACGGCACGTTCAGCGCGAAAATAGCCACGAAGGCGGCCGCTGCGATTGCCCACAACCAACCGTTTTTCAGCGCTCGCGCTCCGATACGGTGGGCCGCGTGGACAACGATGGCGGTCACTGCCGGTTTGATGCCATAGAAAATGCCCGCCACCACCGGCACTTCACCGTAGGCGATGTAAACCCACGAAAGGCCTATCAGGATGAATAGCGACGGCAGCACGAACAATGTGCCGGCAATCACCCCGCCCCAGGTCCGATGCATCAGCCAGCCGATGTACGTCGCCAATTGCTGGGCCTCGGGGCCGGGCAGCAGCATGCAATAGTTGAGCGCATGCAAAAAGCGCCGTTCGCTGATCCAGCGGCGTCGCTCGACCAATTCCTGATGCATGATCGAAATTTGCCCTGCTGGGCCGCCGAAGCTGATGAAGCCCAGCTTCAGCCAGAACAGTAAGGCTTCAAACATACTGACGGGTGGAGCAGAAGCGGTGTCGACAGACTCAGGACTGCGCTCAGCCATCGTGTTTCCCCCACTCACTGAGTATTCGTCGTATCACTGCAGGCCAATGTCATGGCTTGCCAGGTTTGCGCATCGGCGGGTATCAAGTGCTCGATGCGCAGCGATGCCACTGTTATATCCTGAGACATGCCAAACGTCGTGAACGTCGAGAGAAATTTCAACTCGTCTTGGCTCGAGCGCAGCCGAGTCAGCACCACGGGCGACGACGATACGAATGCGGTACCCGCTTCGGGTGTCGGCAGTTGCGCCAATAGGCTCGCCAGCGCCGCGTTGCCGGCGGCTTCGCGTGAGGCACGTTGCCAAGCGATTGTGCGGACTTCCTCCGTGTTGACCAAGGTATGCCCGTTCGAAAGGACGATCGTAGTTACGGGTTGCCCCTTTTTTGCTGCTCACGGCTGTGTTTGTGTCCGTGGGGCCGCTTCTGTACATCGTGTTTGAAGGCTTTGGCAGGCGCTCGGCACATCATGCTCACGAGGGGCGTGATGCACGATGCCCTGTCTGTCTATGCGGTCTGTGTGGTCGTGCTGTTCCTGAAGATGCTGGCGATCTCATGCTACCAAGGCTATTACCGCCTGCGTTACAAGGCCTTAAGCGCCACCAACAATCTCAAGCTTAAACAAAGCCAGAGCAGGTCAGTTACTCACCATCAACTCCGGCCCAAGGTAATTGTTGACCAGCTCGATATCGTCGTCCCCCAGGCTGCCCACCGATGACGCCAGGCGCAGGCGTGACATCAGGTAGTTCAACTTGGCCTCGAACAGGTCATGCCGTGCGTCGAACAGCAATTCCTCCGCATTAAGCACATCCGAGTTGGTACTGGTACCGCCCTCCTTGAAGCCTTTGCGTGTTGAAGTCAGCGAACGTTCGTTGGACGCGACGGCCTTTTCCAGCGCATGGATACGCATGGCGCCACTCTGCACACCTCGGTACTCACGGGTGGTGCCGGAGATGACTTCCTGGCGGGTGGCGTCGAGCTCGTCCAGCGCTTTCGAACTGTTGGCGCTGGCCTGGCGGGTCAGCGCGCTGGTGCTGCCGCCGCTGTACAACGGGATGTTCAGTTCCAAGCCGATCGAGCTGTACTGGTTGCGCTGGTTCAGCTCTGAAATCGATTGGCTGCTGCCCGCGGTGTAACCGGCAACGAAGTCCAGGGTCGGCCAGTGCCCGGCCTTGGCCCGGTTCACCTCTTCTTCTGCCAGTTCGTAGCTGTGCCGGCGGGCGTGAATCAGCGGGCTGTCGGTTTGTGCTTTGACCAGCCAGTCCTGCAGGTTGCCCGGTAGCAGCGGCGGGGTGGTGAAGCCTGGCTGCAAGGTGGTCAGCGATGCCGGGGTTTCACCGATGTACTCCTCGAGCTTGCGGCGGGCGTTGACCAGGTTGTCCTGCGCCTCGATCAGGTCGGCTTCTGCCAGGTCGCGGCGAGCGACCGATTCGTCGATGTCGGTCACCGTGCCGGCGCCCAGCTCCATGCGCCGTTTCGCTGACGCAAGCTGCTCCTCGAAAGCGTTCAGCTTGGCCCTGGCCAGGGTGATGGTTTCGCTGGCCAACAGCACATCGAAATAACTGTCTGCCAGGCGCACCGCGGCATCCTGGCTCTTGGCATCGAACACCGCGACGCTGTAGTCGGCACGCTGTTGGCCCTGGCGGTATTCGGCCATCTTCTGCTTGTTGAACAGCGGTTGGCGCAGGCGCACGCTGGCGCCTTTGGAGTCGTAGTTCAGGTCGTTGTCCTGGCCGCTCTGACGCTGCGAGCCATTGACCTTATTGTAATAGGCCGTGGCATTGATCTGCGGCAGCAGGCCGGCTTGGCCGATGGCCCGGTTTTCCAGGCCTGCTTGTTTCTCATGCTCGGCGGCATGGTAGATGGGCCCTTGGTACTGCAGCAGGTCCCAGGCTTGCTTCAGGTCCATGGCACTGGCTGGTAAGGACAACCCCAACAGGCACAACATCAGGCAGTGGCGGTTCATCTCATTGCTCCTTGAACGCGCTGTCGACGCGTTCGAGCATGGGTTTGAGCAGGTAGCTGAGCAGGTTGCGCTCGCCGGTCTTGATGGTGACGGTGGCCGGCATACCGGGGCGTATGTGGTTGCTGCCCAGCAAGCTCATGCCGGCGGGTGAAACGTCCACCTGCGCCAGGTAGAACGGCTGCTTGCTTTCTTCATCGAGCAGGCGGTCGGCAGAGATGGTTTTCACACGGCCGGGGATGTTTGGGGTCTGAGCGTGGTTGAAGGCCGGGAAGGCGATGTCCACGGCAAGCCCTGGGACCATTTTGTCGATGGCCTGCACCGGGATCATCGCGTCGACCTGCAACGGCTCGTCGAGCGGGACGATTTCCATCAGCTTGGCGCCAGGCTGGATAACCCCGCCGACCGTGGCGATGCCCAGCGCCTGGACCATGCCATCGATGGGTGAGCGGATCACCGTGTGAGTCACTTCGTAGTCCAATGCACGCAAGCGGTCGGCCAGGGTGGTGTTTTCCTTGGCGGTGTCGGTCAGTTGCGACTCGACCTCTTTCAAGTAATCGTGCTGGCGCTGAAGCATGCGTAGCTTGATCTCGGTGGCCTGGCTGCGCACCCGGGCGATGTTGTTGAGGTTCTCGGCCTGGCCGGCGGAGAGGTCGGCGTTGCTGCGCTCCAGTTCCAGCAGGCGGTTGCGCGGCACATAACCTTCGGCGGCCAGCACGCGGGTCCCTTGCAGCTCCTGGCCGAGGAAGTTGATCTGCGAGGCGCGGGCGCCGTACACCTGCTGCAGGCCTTTGAGCTGCACGGCCGATGCCGCCAGGTTCTCTTCGAGGATGCTGAGCTCGCCCGCCAGGCCGGCGCGGCGGGTGTCCAGCAAGCGCTGCTGCAAGTCCATGGCAGCCAGCAGGCGTGGGTCTGCGCTGAAGCGCTTGAGCAGCGCGGGGTCGAAGGTTACCGAGTCGCGGTTGTCGCGCTCGGCTTCGAGGCGGTTTTCCACGGTCTTGCTGACAATGTACTGGGCGCTGACTGCGCCCTGTTCGGCCACGGCTCGCAGGGCATCGAGGCGAACCAGTTCCTGGTCCTTTTTCACCACGTCGCCTTCGCGCACCAGGATCGCCTCCACGGTGCCGCCGCTCAAGTGCTGCACGGCCTTGCGATTGCTGGTGACCTTGACCGTGCCGGTGGCCACCACGCCGGCATCCAGCGGCGCCAGCCAGGCCCACAGCAAAAAGCCGCCGAAGCCGGCCAGCACCAGCCACAGGCCCCAGCGCACCGGCTTGCCGGCATCCAGGTCGATCAGGCGCTTAGCCTCGGCAGGGATCAACTCGGTCGGTTGGCTCATGTGCATGATCGGTTACTCCCGTACTTTTACCGAAGCCAGCGGCGCTGCTGCGGCCGCCGGTATCACGCTTGCCTTGCGCAGGGCGGCAAAGACTTCGTCGCGCGTGCCCAGCATCTGCACGCCGCCGTCACGCAGCATCAGCACCTTGTCGACGGCGCACAGCACGTTGGGCCGGTGAGAAACCAGCACCACCGTGGCGCCACGGCCTTTGAGTTCGCCCAGGGCATCGACCAGGGCCTTTTCCCCAACATCGTCAAGGTTGGCGTTGGGCTCATCCAGCACCACCAGGTTAGGTTCGCCATACAACGCACGGGCCAGGGCAATACGCTGTTTCTGGCCACCGGAAAGCGGGCTGCCATCGGTGCCCAGGCGGGTGTCGTAGCCCTGCGGGAAGCGCAGGATCATCTCGTGCACGCCGGTGCTCTTGGCTGCGCGGATGACCGCATCGCTGTCCACCTCGGCAAACCGCGCGATGTTGTCGGCGATGGTCCCTTCGAACAGTTCGACGTCTTGCGGCAGGTAGCCGAGCCACGGGCCCAGTTCGCCTTTGTTCCAGGTGAACATGTCGGCGCCGTCCAGGCGCACCTTGCCGGCCTGGGTCGGCCAGACGCCAACCAGCAGGCGGGCGAGGGTGGACTTGCCCGAGGCGGAGGGGCCGATGATGCCGAGGCTTTCGCCCGGCGCCAGGCTGAAGCTCACCCCGCGCAGAATGGTGGTGTTGGTGCCGGGGGCGCCAGCAAACACGTTCTCCACGGCGAGCATGCCCAGGGGCCGTTGCAGCGACATGCTCGGTGGGCGGCGTGGGTAGTCCTGCAGCAGCTCGGTCAGCCGCCCCCAGGCTGAGCGGCAGCCAAGCAGTTGCTTCCACGAGGCGATGACTTGTTCCACCGGCCCCAGTGCGCGACCGGTGAGGATCGAGCAGGCGATCATCATGCCCGGGGTGATCTTGCCTTCGATCGCCAGCAGCGCACCGGTGCCGAGGATCAGCGATTGCAGGGTGATGCGCACGAAGCGCCCGGTGCTGCTGATCAAGGCCGCACGGTCGGACGCCAGCGTCTGCATCTGCAGGATGCGCAGATGGCTCTGGTACCAACGCTTGCTGATCGACGGCAGCATGCCCATGGCCTCGATGACTTCGGCATTGCGCAGGTTGTTGTTGGCGTAGTTGGCAGACGACAGCGCCGCGTGGTTGGCCTCGGCCAACGGCTTGTGGGTGGCCTTTTCGGTGAGGTACGCCAGGCCGGCGAGGATCATCGAGCCGATCATCGTGACCAGCCCCAGCAGCGGGTGGATCAGGTAGCACACCAGCAGGTAGATGGGCGTCCACGGTGCATCGAAGAAGGCGAACAGGCCATTGCCGGTCAAGAACTGGCGGACCTGTGCCAGGTCTTGCAGGGCCTGGGCCGGGTTGCCACCGGCGCGGTTCAGATTGCGCTCGAAGGCGGCGCTGAAGATGCGCCGGTTGAGGTCCATGTCCAGGCAGTTGCCGACCCGGATCAACACGCGGGTGCGGATCATTTCCAGGGCGGACATCAGCAGGAACAGCCCGACCACCAGCACGGTGAGCATCGTCAATGTGGTGACGTTACGGCTGACCAGGGCGCGGTCGTAGACCTGGAGCATGTAGACAGCTGGCGTCAACATCATGACGTTTATCACGCCGCTGAAGCCTGCCAGTGAGTAGAAGCTGCGGCGCAGGCGAAAGAGCGCCTCGGCCAGCTCGGAACGGGTGCGCGGCTGCTTGTGCATCTGGGGCCTCCCTCTGTACCAAACCGGAGGCCGTTGCGGCGCTCTGGACTGCTCTAGATGTGGCTTCTGGACGGCACGCAGGCGGGTCGCTCTGTAGGCGAATCATCCGAAAACGCTGCGGTGCCCCACAAGCACGAGCGTAGGTTGCAACGAAATATCTTGTAATATCATTTCGCTCTATAAATTCTTTGAACTTTTTATAAGTCAAGTAAAAACAGCGAGTTGCAACGCATTATCATCGAGAGTCATTTTTTCGACGGCTTATTGACAAGGTTTGAACCTACGACTTTAGTCTTGATTATTCGGGCCGCTCCAACGGGCCGCGCTTGACCAGAAGTCATCGCACCACCGATCCCGGAAAACCGAACCACGAACTGCGCACGTCAGCACTGACTGGGCGCGGGATGGACCCTGTTGCCCTGTGTCTTTCTCCCGATAGATCGAGGGCAATCTAAATGGCTAATTTCAGCAAGTCGGACCTGGAGTTCATCCTCAAGCAGATCTTCATCGCCGAAGCCCACGCCAAGGGCGCCAATCTCATCGATCTGCTGCCCAACAGCCAGGTGCCGTTTGGCTTGCGCACCGTGGACGGCAGCTACAACAACCTGGTGGCCGGGCAAAGTGAGTTCGGTGCCGCCGACAATTCCTTCCTGCGTTTGCTTGATGCGTCCTACCGCGCGGCCTATGCCGGCACCGGCACGGTGGTCGACGGGCAGCCGCGCACCATCAGCAACCTGATCGTCGACCAGACGCCGAACAACCCCGCCGCCGTAGAAGCCAATGGCGGCGCGGCGCCGGTGATGAGCCCTGGCCTCGATGGGGTGTTCGGCACGGCTGACGACAAGCCCGTGTTCTTCATCCCCAACCAGTCTGCAGACGCGGGCCTGACGGCCGGTTTCAACGCCTGGATGACTTTCTTCGGCCAGTTCTTCGATCACGGCCTGGACTTGGTGACCAAGAGTACCACCGACATCGTGTTCATCCCGTTGCAGCCGGACGACCCGTTGTACGTGCCCAACAGCCCGACCAACTTCATGGTGCTGCCACGTGCCGTGCGCACGGCCGGCGCGGATGGTGTGCTGGGCACGGCCGACGATGGCCAGCCCAACACCACCTCGCCGTTCGTGGACCAGAGCCAGACCTACAGCTCGCACCCCTCGCACCAGGTGTTCCTGCGCGAATACATGCTCAACGCCGCGGGCGACCCGATTGCCACTGGGCGGCTGATCACCAACCGCGATCTCGGCGCCGACGGCAAGTTCGGCACGGCCGACGATGGCAATGGCGAAAATGGCGGCATGGCCACCTGGGCCGTGGTCAAAGCCCAGGCCCGCGACCTGCTCGGTATCAACCTGACCGATGCCGACGTACACAGCGTGCCGCTGCTGGCGACCGATGCCTATGGCAACTTCCTGCGCGGGCCCAATGGCATGCCGCAGGTGGTGATGCGCGTCAGCAATGGCGCTGATGGGGTTGCCGGCACGGCCGATGACGTAACCCAACTGGTCGAGGGCAATCGCGCCGCGCCGATCAGCCTGGCCAATGCCGTCAGCACCGGGCACGGCTTCCTCGACGATATCGCCCACAACGCCGCGCCCGTCGTGGTCGGCGGCGTGCTGCAGGCCGACGGCGACACCGCGGTGGGCAACGCGCAGCTGGTGGGCCCAGGTGGCAACAACCTGACCTACGACAACGAACTGCTCGACGCCCACTACATCGCCGGCGACGGCCGGGTGAACGAGAACATCGGCCTGACCGCCGTGCACCACGTGTTCCACTCCGAGCACAACCGCTTGGTCCAGCAATCCAAGGACACCATCCTCGCCGCAGGCGACCTGGCCTTCCTCAACGAATGGCTGGTGGATGACGTTGCCGTGCTGCCGACCACACCTGCCGCCATCGCCGCGCTGGTGTGGGATGGCGAACGCCTGTTCCAGGCCGCCAAGTTCGGCACCGAGATGCAGTACCAGCACCTGGTGTTCGAGGAGTTCGCCCGCACCATCCAGCCGCAGATCGACGAGTTTCTGGCGCCTAACGGTTATGACACCTCGATCAACCCGGCCATCCTCGCCGAGTTCGCCCACGTGGTGTACCGCTTCGGCCACTCGATGCTGACCGAGACCGTCGATCGCTTCGACCCCGAGTTCAACCCCGTCCTTACCGACCCCAACAACCCCGACCAGCAGCTTGGCCTGATCGCTGCCTTCCTCAACCCGCTGGCATTCGCTGGCAGCGGGGCGACGGCCGATGAAGCGGCAGGGGCAATCATTCGCGGCGTGACGCGCCAGGTCGGCAACGAGATCGATGAGTTCGTCACTGAAGCCCTGCGCAACAACCTGCTGGGCCTGCCGCTCGACCTGCCGGCGCTGAACCTTGCCCGTGGGCGCGACACCGGCATCCCCTCGCTGAACGAGGCGCGCCGTGAGTTCTATGCCGCGACCGGCGACAGCCAACTCAAGGCCTACATCAGTTGGGTCGACTTTGCCGACCACCTCAAGCACCCGGCATCGCTGGTCAACTTCATCGCCGCCTATGGCACCCATGCGACGATCACCGGGGCGACCACGCTGGCCGACAAACGTGCCGCCGCTGTGGCCTTGGTGTTCGGGGGCGATGACGCGCCGCTCGACCGCCTGGACTTCCTCAACGGCACCGGCGCCTGGGCCAACGTGACCCGGGCCGGCAAAGACGGCGTGCTGGGCACTGCGGACGACGTGAGCGGGGTGACCATCACCGGTGTCGACACCATCGACTTCTGGGTCGGTGGCCTGGCCGAGCAGAAGATGCCGTTCGGCGGCATGCTGGGTTCGAGCTTCAACTTCGTCTTCGAAACCCAGTTGGAGGCGCTGCAGAACGGCGACCGCTTCTACTACTTGTCGCGTACAGCGGGCCTGAACTTCGGCACGGAGCTTGAAAACAACTCCTTTGCCAAGCTGATCATGCTCAACTCCGACGTCACGCACCTGTCCAACACGGTGTTCCTGACGCCGACGTTCACCCTCGAAGTGAACCAGGCCAACCAGTTCACCGGGCTGGGTGCCGACGGCAAGGCCGACCCTACCGGCGGCATCATGATCTACGGCCAGGAAATCGTCCCGCTGGTGATCCGCGACAACCCGGATACCGTGGGCCCCGACAGCAACTACCTGCATTACACCGGCCTGGACCATGTGGTTCTGGGGGGCACTGCGGGCAATGACATCATCATCTCCAGCGAGGGTGACGACACGCTCTACGGCGACGGCGGCGATGACCGCCTCGAAGGGGGCGCCGGCAATGATGCGGTGCTGGGTGGCGCGGGCGATGACATCATCACCGATTCGTTCGGCGACAACCGCCTGGAAGGCAACGCCGGCAACGATGTCATCGTCGCCGGCAGCATGGGCGTTGCCGGCAACCTGATCCTGGGCGGCGATGGCCAAGACTTCATCATCACCACCGAAGACATCAGCACCACGTTCGGCGGCCAGGGCGACGACTTCATCCTCGGCGCCAAGACCAACCTGCCGCCCACCGGCAACGAAGGCGATGACTGGATCGAGAAGGGCACCCAGGACGGTGCGCCCGGCGACAACTTCGCGCCGCTGCTGGGTGACGAAGTGGTCGGCAACGACATCTTCGTCGGGGGTGGTGGCTTCGACGAGATGATCGGCGAAGGTGGCGATGACATCTTTGTCGGCAGCGATGCCCAGGACAAGATGGACGGCATGTCCGGTTTCGACTGGGTCACCTACAAGAATGACCAGGTCGGCGTCACTGTCGACCTGAGCCTGGCCGCGCTGGCGCAGCCCCATGGCAACGCGCCGAACCAGAACGCCGGCGTGTTCAACCCGGTCGGCGCCTCGCCGGCCTCGATCCTCGACCGCTTTGCCGAAGTCGAAGGGTTGTCCGGTTCCAAGTTTGGCGATGTGCTCAAGGGTGACGACGTCGATGCAGTCACCATCCTCAACCACGGCGGTGCCACTGGCAGTGCGCTGACCAACGTGGCGCTGATCCACGGGCTGCAGCAGTTCCTGGCTGACGCGGGTTTGCCCACCACCGGCTTTGCCACCGGCAACATCATCCTCGGTGGCAATGGCAGCGACCTGATCGAGGGCCGAGGCGGCGATGACCTGATCGACGGCGACAAGTGGATCAACGTGCGCATCGCGGTGTATGCCGCCGGCGACGTCAACCATACCGGGCCGGAAATCGCCAGCTTCGACAGCATGGTCGACATGATCCCGTTCATGCTCGACCGCACCTATAACCCAGGCCAGCTCAAGGCCGTGCGGGAAATCCTGCCGGGCACTTCGACGGGCGGCTCGGCGTTCGATACCGCTGTATTCTCCGGTGTTCAGGCCGACTACGTGGTTACCCAGAACAACCGTGGCACAGCCGATGTGTCGGACGATGTGTGGACGGTGACCGACACCGTTGCCGGGCGTGACGGCGTCGACACCCTGCTGCATATTGAGCGCCTGCAATTTGCCGATGGCCAGCGCGTGCTGGTGACTGGGGTGAATGCGCAGCCAACCGGCAGCCCGACTGTCACCGACA
This sequence comes from Pseudomonas kermanshahensis, assembly GCF_014269205.2. Classification (NCBI taxonomy): domain Bacteria; kingdom Pseudomonadati; phylum Pseudomonadota; class Gammaproteobacteria; order Pseudomonadales; family Pseudomonadaceae; genus Pseudomonas; species Pseudomonas kermanshahensis. The sequence continues at coordinate 3,576,944 of NZ_JABWRY020000001.1, read as the reverse complement.
ACAACGCTGGCGCGATCACCGTGGGCGACATGCTGACCGTGAGCATGGCCGGGGTGCGCGATGGCGACAATGTGTCGCTGACCAATCCGCAAGGCGTGCTCAACAACACCTCGGTGTCCTACTACTGGCAGTTCGAAGCGGACCCGGGCAGCGGTGTGTTCGAGGACATCATCCTGCTGCCGGCCGGCGACCTGGCGTTCCAGAGCGCCGATGGCACGGCGTTCAAGGTCTCGCCAGACCTTGCCGGGCTGTCACTGCGGGTGAAGGCGATCTACCAGGATGCGCACGGCACCACTGAAGTGCTGTTCTCGCAACCCACGGCCGTGGTCGAGGCGGGCGCCCCCGTGGTGCCGACCGCGCCGACGCCGGTGGTTGACGCCAGCGAAGGTGGCGCGGGCCTGCACATGGTCCGTTCCGACCTCAACTTCATTCTCGCGCAAATCAAGATCGCCGAGGCTGATGCTGCCGGGCAGGACATCCTCTCGCTGATACCGAACATCCGTGCACCCCTGGGGCTGCGAGCAGTCGACGGTTCGAACAACAACCTGATGAACCTCAACGGCATCAACAACACCCAGTTCGGGGCGGCCGATAATGTCTTCCCACGCCTCACCGACCCGGTGTTCAACCCCGCTGAAGGCGCGCCAGCCGGCTTCTTCGGCCCAGGCTCGCCGGCCATTCCAGGGTCGTCCTACCAACAAACCAGCGGCGCAGTGTTCGACTCACAGCCGCGTACCATCAGCAACCTGATCGTCGACCAGACCTCGAACAACCCGGCTGCCTATGCCACGGCCTATGACCCTGGCGCCGATGGCGTGCTCAACTTCGGCACGCCGGGTAACGACGATGTGCTCAAGGATGGCGTGCGGGTCGTCGCCAGCCCCGGCCTGGACGGGCAGTTCGGCACCAATGACGACCACGACGTGTACCTGTTCGAGAACACCACGGCGGATGCCGGGCTGTCTGCGCCGTTCAACGCCTGGATGACCTTCTTTGGCCAGTTCTTCGACCATGGCCTGGACCTGGTCACCAAGGGCGGTTCGGGTACCGTGTACATTCCGCTGCAACCGGATGACCCGCTGTATGTGCCGGGTGGCCACACCAACTTCATGGTGCTGACCCGTGCCACCAATCAGCCAGGGCCGGATGGCATTCTCGGCAACGCCGACGATATCCATGAGCACAGCAACACCACCACGCCGTTCGTGGACCAGAACCAGACCTACAGCTCGCACCCGTCGCACCAGGTGTTCCTGCGTGGCTATCAGATGACAGACCATGGCCCCGTCGCCACGGGCCGGTTGATCACCAACCGCGACCTGGGCGCTGATGGCAAGTTCGGCAGTGCCGACGACAGCGAAATCGGCGGCATGGCGACCTGGAAAGTGGTCAAGGCGCAGGCCAATGACCTGCTCGGCATTCACCTCACCGATGCCGACGTCAACAACGTGCCGCTGCTGGCGACCGATGCCTACGGCAACTTCATCAAAGGGCCAAATGGCTACCCGATGGTGGTCATGAAGGGCGCCGATGGCCTGGGCGGCACGGCGGACGACGTGCTGGTCGAAGGCAACCCGTTGGCGCCGATCGACCTGACCAACGCCGTGCGCACGGGGCACGAGTTCCTCGCCGACATCGCCCACAATGCAGTGCCCGTGTTCAACGGCGGTGTGTTGGCACCCGATGCCGGTATCCAGGTCGGCAACGCCGTCCCGGTCAACCCGCAGACCGGCGCCAACCTGGCCTACGACAACGAGTTGCTGGATGCGCACTACATCGCGGGCGACGGCCGGGTTAATGAAAACATCGGCCTGACCGCCGTGCACGCGATCTTCCACGCCGAGCACAACCGGCTGGTGGCGCAGACCAAGGACACCGTGCTCGACTCGGGCGACGTGGCCTTCCTCAACGAGTGGCTGCTCAACCCTGTCAACGCACTGCCGGCCAGCCAGGCCGAGATCGATGCACTGGTGTGGAATGGCGAGCGGTTGTTCCAGGCAGCCAAGTTCGGTACCGAGATGCAGTACCAGCACCTGGTGTTCGAGGAGTTTGCCCGCACCATCCAACCGCGTGTCGACCTGTTCTTCGCCCCGACCCAGGTGTACGACGTCGACCTCGACGCCTCGATCGTCGCCGAGTTCGCGCACACCGTGTACCGCTTCGGCCACTCGATGCTGACCGAGACCGTCGACCGTTTCGACATCGACTTCAACGTGGTCAAAGACCCCTCCAGCGCCGACCCCGACCAGCAGTTGGGCCTGATCGCCGCGTTCCTCAACCCGCTGGCGTACGCCGCCAGTGGCGTCACCCCCGAGGATGCGACCAGTGCCATCGTGCGCGGGGTTACCCGCCAGGCCGGTAACGAAATCGACGAGTTCGTCACCGAGGCGCTGCGCAACAACCTGCTCGGGCTGCCGCTCGACCTGCCGGCGATCAACATCGCCCGTGGCCGCGATGTCGGTATCCCTTCGCTCAACGCCGTACGCCGCGACATCTATGGGCAAACCGGCGATACCCAACTCAAGCCGTACACCAGTTGGGTCGATCTGGTGCAACACCTCAAGCATCCGGAGTCGTTGATCAACTTCATCGCCGCCTATGGCACGCACAGCACCATCACCGGGGCAACCACCCTGGTGGACAAGCGTGCGGCGGCGATGGCGCTGGTGTTCGGTGGCGACGGTTCGCCGCTTGACCGGCTCGACTTCCTCAACGGCACCGGGGCCTGGGCCAACGTGACACGGCCCGGCAAGGACGGCGTGCTGGGCACGGCCGATGACCTGAAGGGCGTCACGGTGACCGGTGTCGACGCCATCGACCTGTGGATCGGCGGCCTGGCCGAGGCAAAAACCCCGTTCGGCGGCATGCTCGGTTCAACGTTCAACTTCGTGTTCGAGAACCAGCTGGAAAAACTCCAGGACGGCGACCGCTTCTACTACCTGGAGCGCACCGCTGGCCTGTCGATGAACGCGGAACTGGAAAGCAACTCGTTCGCCAAGCTGATCATGGCCAACACCTCGGCCACCCACTTGCCAGGGCTGGTGTTCTCGGACCCGGCGTTCTACCTCGAAGTGGACCGCAGCAAGCAGTACAACGATGGCCTGGGCAATGCCGACCCGCTGGGCGAGAACGGCCAGCAGGTGGTGTTCCGCGACAGCCCGCTGACCGCAGGGCCGGACAGCAACTACATCCGCTATGCCGGTGACGAGCACATTGTGCTGGGTGGCACCAACGGCGCCGATGTGCTCGTCTCCGGCGGGGGGGACGACACGGTCTGGGGCGATGCCGGCAATGACCGCATCGAAGGCGGCAACGGCAACGACCAACTGCGCGGCGGTGCTGGCGACGACATCATCAGCGACATGGGCGGTGACGACAATATCCAGGGCGGCGACGGCAACGACGTGCTGCACGGCGGTAATGGCATCAACCTGATCATAGGCGGTTTCGGCAACGACTTCATCGTCACCGGTGAAGACGCCTCCGAGGCCATCGGCGGCCAGGGCAATGACTTTATCCTGGGCAGCAAGGCCAACGAACAGGACATGGGCAACGAAGGGGACGACTGGATCGAGAAGGGCACCTCGGACGGTGCCCCTGGCGACAACTTCGACCCGCTCGGCAACGACCCGATCATCGGCAACGATGTGTTTGTCGGTGGTAACGAGAACGACAAGTTCAACGGCGAAGGGGGCGACGACATCATGGTCGGCAGCCTCGGCTTCGGTGACCGCTATATCGGCGGCTCCGGCTACGATTGGGCGACCTTCAAGGGGCTCGCCCAAGGCGTGACCATCGACTACAGCGACCGCTTCTTCGATGTGCCGCCGGTACCGGGTTCGGGGGCATCGGCGCTGGTGCGTTTCGACATCATGGAGGGCCTGTCAGGCTCGGCGCACGGTGACTTCCTGCGCGGCGACAACGAAGATGCCGCCTCGCTGCCCACCGCCGGTGCCAATGGCAGCGTGCTGACCAACATCAGCCTGATCAACGGCCTGGCCGATCTGCTGGCCGCTGGCGCGACGTTCTACGACGGCGGCAACATCATCCTTGGCGGCAGCGGCAGCGACCTGATCGAAGGCCGCGGCGGTGACGATATCCTCGACGGTGACAAGTGGCTCAACGTGCGCATCAGCGTACGCGCCAACAGCGATGGCACCGGCCCGGAAATCGCCTCGTTCGACAGCATGGAACCGATGGTGCCGTTCATGCTCAACGGCACCTACAACCCTGGGCAACTGGTGATCACGCGGGAGATCCTGAAAGGCACTGACAACTTCGACACTGCGCTGTTCTCAGGCGTGGCGACGGACTACAACGTTGTGGTCGACGGCAATACCGTGATTGTCACTGACCTGGTAGCAGGGCGTGACGGCGTCGATCGGCTGACCGGCATCGAGCGGCTGCAGTTCTCCGACCGGGCCATCGCCTCCGGTGTCGGCACGGCCGCCAACGCAGGCCCGTCGGGCCACTTGGTGATCCTCGACGATGCCACCGGCGTACGCGATGACACACCGGTGGCTGGCCAGCTGCTGCGGGTCACTGACCTGGCCGTGCACGATGCGGACAACACCAGTGCAAGCAACCCGACCGGCGCGGTCAACGGCCCAGTGGCTTACTACTGGCAGGTTGAGCAATTGCCGGGTTCTGGGGTGTATGAGGACATCACCTTCGTCGCGGCCGGCGAAGTGTCGCGGGCCATCGGCAGCACCTACCGGGTGACCGACGATGTGGCGGGGCTGAGCATTCGGGTGCGGGCGGTGTATCAGGATGCCAAGGGCACCCTGGAAATCGTCGACTCGGCGCCCAACAGCGCGCCGAGCGCCGGGCCGGCCGTGACCGGCTTGCTGATACAGAACCAGACGCTGACGGCCAACCCGGCCACCATTGTCGATGCCGACGGCCTGAGCAACCCGCAGTTCACCTTCCAGTGGCAATCGAACCGGGGCGTTGGCTGGGTCAACATTGCCGGTGCCATTAACAGCACCTTCGTCCTGACCCAGGCGCAGGTGGGGCAGAACATGCGGGTGGTGGTCAGCTACGTGGATGACTTCGGCGTGCACGAAAGTGTTGCCTCCGACATCCTCGACCCGGTGGCCAACGTCAACGATGCACCGACAGGCGCGGTGCTGATCAGCGACACCACACCGGACCGCGGCCAGGTGCTGACCGCGCTCACCGCTGGCATTGCCGACCTCGACGGGCTGGGTGCGTTCAGCTTCCAGTGGCAGCAAGGCAGCGGCAGCAGCTTCAGCAACATCGTCGGCGCAACGGCGGCCACCTTCACCCCGGGCTTTGCCCAGGGTAACCAGCAACTGCGGGTGATCGTGCGCTACACCGACGGCTTCGGCACGCTGGAGACGTTGACGTCGGCAGCAACCGCGCCCGTGGTAGTGCCGCCCGGTGTGACCCTGGTCGGTACCAACGCGGCCAACACCCTGACCGGTGCGGCGGGTAACGACGTGATCTCGGGCCTGGGCGGTAACGATACCCTCAACGGATTGGGCGGTGCGGACCAGCTGTTCGGCGGCCTGGGTAATGACGTGCTCAACGGCGGTGACGACCCCGACATCCTCAACGGCGACGATGGCAACGACACCCTCAACGGCGGGCTTGGTGCGGACGCCATGAACGGTGGTGCCGGCAACGACACGTTCGTGGTCGACAACGCCGGTGACACGGTGACCGAGGCGCTGAACGGCGGGACCGACCTGGTGCAGACCAGCCTGGCAAGCTACACGCTGACGGCGAATGTCGAGAACCTGACCTACACCGGCAGCAGCAGCTTCACCGGCACCGGCAACGCTTTGGCCAACACCCTCACTGGGGGGGCAGCCAACGATGTGCTCAATGGCGGTGCGGGGGCCGACCGCCTGGTCGGTGGCGTCGGCAATGACACCTACGTGGTCGACAATGCCAACGATGTGGTGGTCGAAGCGTCGGGTGCCGGTACCGATACCGTGCAGACCTCGCTGGGTACCTACACCCTGGCCGGCAACGTCGAGAACCTGACCTTTACCGGGGTGGGCAACTTCACCGCCACGGGTAATGGGCTGGCCAACCTCATCAACGGCGGGGCAGGTAATGACACGCTCAATGGTGACGGCGGCAACGACATCCTCAATGGCAACGCGGGCAACGACACGCTCAACGGTGATGCCGGCAACGACCAGCTGTTTGGTGGGCTGGGCATCGATACCTTGAACGGCGGCGGTGGCGATGACAGCCTCGATGGCGGTGATGGCAATGACTCACTGCTGGGGGGCGCTGGCAACGACACGCTGCTGGGTGGCCTGGGCAACGACACCCTGGACGGTGGTGTCGGCGTCGATTTGCTGCAGGGTGGCGATGGCAACGACACGCTGTTTGGTGACGTCGGCAACGACACCTTGCTGGGCGGGGCCGGCAACGACTTCATCAACGGTGCCGCTGGCAACGATACGGTCACAGGTGGGGCGGGCAACGACACGATGATTGCCACTGACGGCAATGATGTCTTCCAGTTCGCTGCAGGCTTTGGCAACGACCTGATCATCAACTTCGATGCCATCGCGTCGGGCGGCCAGGACCGGCTGGACATCACCGCGCTCAATATCACGGCTGCCACCTTCGCTGCCAGCGTCACCATCGCCGATGTCGGCGCTGATACGCTGGTCAGCATCGGCGCTGCCGACTCGATCCGCCTGGTGGGGGTGGCCGACGCCACGACGGTGACGGCGGCAGACTTCATTCTGGCGGGGTGAGTGGCTGAGCGTTCGTGCTCTCAGGATTGACGCGTTCCCGTGTAGGAGCAGCCTTGTGCTGCGAAGAGGCCGGTAACAGCACAGCGTATTTTTGCTGCTGTCACCGGCCTCTTCGCAGCACAAGGCTGCTCCTACCGGGTTCGCGCATGACGAAGGGGTATGGAAGCGACCGCGGTTCACTCACGGCTCAATGCGGCATGCAGTTTCAGCTCTTCATCGATAAAGGCCGCAATCATCGCCCGGTACACCCGTTCCACCACGTCGGGCGACGCCCCGGTATCGCTGGCAATTGCACGCACCTTGGCAATCACCTGCTCGACCCGCGCCGGTGCGCGCACATCGTCGCTGGTCTTCTTGAAGGTGGCTGCCTGGGCGACCAGTTGGCCGCGTTGGGCGAGCAGCGCGACCAGGTTCTGGTCGATGTGGTCGATGCGCGAGCGAACGTCCTCGATCGATGTGCAACGTACGTCCATGTAGGGGGCTCCATGTTGATGGGCAAGCAAGTCGACCGACATTAGCACAGGCGCAGCTCAATGCCCCACCAGCTCACCCAGCAACCGCTGCTTGTACGCGTGCAGCACCGCACTGTCGCGCTCACGCGGGTGCGGCAGGTCGATGTGCAGGTCCTCTCGGATTCTGCCAGGGTGGGCATCCATCACGATCACCCGGTCACCCAGGTACAGCGCCTCCTCGATGTCATGGGTGACCATGATCACGGTGCACCGCTCCTGCACCCAGATGCGCTGCAGCTCTTGCTGCAGCCTCACCCGGGTCAGGGCATCGAGGGCGCCGAGCGGCTCGTCGAGCAGCAGCACCTTGGGTTTGTTCACCAGCGCCCGGGCAATGGCCGCGCGTTGGGCCATGCCCCCGGAGAGCTGGTGCGGGTAGGCGTGTTCGTAACCGCTCAGGCCCACCAGCTCGATATGCTCAGCCACCAGGCGGGCCTTGTGCGTGGCTGGCATGGTGTGGTTTTTCAGGGCCAGGGCGATGTTCTGCTGCAAGGTCATCCATGGGAACAGGCGGTGGTCCTGGAACACGATGCCGCGTTCCAGGCCCGGCCCGCGTACGGGTTGCTGGTCGAGCAGGATCTGCCCGTGATAGTCCTGGTCGAGGCCGACGATCAGCCGCAGCAGCGTGGACTTGCCACAGCCGCTGGCGCCGACAATGCTGACGAATTCGCCAGGTTGGATGTTCAGCTCGATGTCCTTGAGCACTTGCATCGGCTTGCCCTTGAGGGCGTAGGTTTTGCTCAGGCCACGAAGGGTCAGTGCGCCGTGGGTGGCGGTGGTGGGTAGAGCATGGGCGATGGCGTTCATGGTCGGGCCTTTCAACGGGTCGGGCGCCAGCGCAGCAGGCGGCGGGAGAGGAGGGTGCAGAGCCAGGACATCAGGTACCCGCACAGGCCGATGCACAGCACGCAGACCACGATGATCTCCATGCGCGCGCCGGCTTCGGCGGTCATCATCAGGCTGCCGAGGCCGGCACCGGAAGACAGGAAAAGCTCGCTGCCGACCGAGGTCACCCAGGCGAATGCCAGTGCCTGCAGCACGCCAGCGGCGATGCCCGGCAAGGCGGCAGGCAGCAGGATCAGGCGCAGCTGCTGGGCGCGGCTGAGCATCAGCACGCGGGCGGCTTCACGGTGCTGGCCCTCGACCTGGCGCAGGCTTTCGAAGGTGTTGATCACCATGGGGTACAAAGCCGCAAGGCTGACGATCAGCAGCTTGGCGCTTTCGCCGTTGCCCAGCCACAGGGCGATCAACGGGATCCAGCCCAGCATCGGCACCTGGCGCAGGGCATGGAACAGCGGCGCGATCAGGCGGTTGGCAGGGGCGGACAGGGCCATCAGCGCGCCCAGCCCGATGCCACCGACAATGCCCACCGCCAGGCCGGTGCAGGTGCGCACCAGGCTTGCCCACAGGTTGATCAGCAGCTCGCCGCTGCCCAGCAGTTCGACCCATGCCAACCCCACCTGCGCCAGTGGCACGAAGGCGTAGGCGCCGGCGGCGTCCTGGCGCGAGGCGTATTCCCAGGCGCCGAGCAGCAGCAATGGCAGCACCAGGCCTCGGGTGTTGTGTAGCTTCATTACTGCCTCCTCAGCGGCTTTGCCAGCCAGACAAGCGCCGCTCCACGCGGCGCAGGGCAAAATCCAGGGTGAAGCCGATCACACCGGTGATCACCACCCCGACCATCACGACATCGATACGCAGCATCTGCCGGCCCATTTCGATCATCTGCCCCAGCCCGCTGTCGGCGGCCAGCAGCTCGCAGGCCACCAGTACCACCCAGGCGCGGGTCAACGCCACGCGCAGGCCGGTGACGATCGCGGGCACGGCAGCGGGCAGGGCAATACGGCCGACCAACGTGGTCCAGCGCAGGCGGTACACCGCTGCGACCTCGAAGTGACTGCGCGGGATCGCGCGTACCCCTTCACAGGTGGCCAAGGCCACGGGGAAGAACGCGGTCTTGGCGACGATGACGATCTTGAAGGTTTCATCGACGCCAAACAGCAGCACGAACATCGGGATCAAGGCGATGCTGGGCACTTGGCGAAGCGTGTGAAACAGCGGTGCGCAGTAGGCCTCCACGGTGTATGACAAGGCCAGTGCCGTGCCGAATGCCAGGCCGCCGAGCGCGCCGCCGACAAAGCCCAGGGCCAGACGCGAAAGGCTGCCGGATAGGTGCTCCTGCAGCTCGCCGGTGGCCAGCAGTTCGGTGAAGCTGTGCCAGACCTCCAGCGGTGGCACCAGCAGGTTGACAGGGAACAGCCCAGCGTTGGCCAGCACGGCCCAGAGTGCGAGCAGGGCTGCAGGTGAGATCAACCAGGAGAGGGGCGAGAGCAAGCGCATGGCGGGCCTTGGGGGAGCAGACGATACAAAGGGCTATCGCAAGAGCTGTGCCAGGCGCTGAAGGCCCGGAAATACGGGGGATGAAAAGGAGGTGATGCTGGAGCAGCACAGGGCTGCTGCTCCAGCAGCAGGTCGTCAGCACTACGTTCTGGCTTCTTCGCGGGCAAGCCCGCTCCCACAAGTACGCAGAGTACAAAGATCGCAAGCGAGTTGCTGACCCTGTGAGAGCAACTGTCTTGTGGTGCTTGTTCTGGCCTCATCGCTGGCAAGCCAGCTCCCACAGGTGCGGCGCTAGCTTTGGAGGCTACACGGTTCGGGTGGGAGCGGGCTTGCCCGCGAAGATGCCAGCGCGGTCGCTGATCAGAAATCGTAACTGACGCTGGTGTAGTAGAACGCCCCCTGCGCTCCCTCGGGGCTGGTGATGGAATACTTCGGCACCCCATACAGCTGCGCGCCTTCGAGCTTGTCTGGGTGGCTGTCGAACAGGTTGATCGCGCCCGCCGACAAGGTCAGTCCCAGGTCGAAGCGGTACGACACATCCAGGTCGGTCACCCACTGCGCCGCAAACGTCTGGTCCAGCGCCGGGTTGGCGGCGTTGCGGCTCTGCCATTCGCCATAACGGCGTTGGGCCACGGTGACGCTCCAGCCGTCATACAGCCAGTTGGCGCTCAGGGTCAGTTTGTCCTTGGGCGTACCGTCCTCGATCAGGCCTTGGGTGTTGCGGCCGATGATCTGGTTGCCGGGGATGCTGCCCACGTCGTCCAGCCCGGTGATACGGGTGTTGTTGCGCGCATAGCCGCCGTTGAAGTCCAGCCGGCCCCAACCGCCCAGCTCTAGCTGGTAGTGGCCGGCCAGCTCGAAGCCATCCGTGCGGGTGTCGGCGATGTTGGTGTAGAACGCCGCACTCTGGATATTGGCGTAGGGCGTGCCGGCAAAAATCGGCGTGACCACTGACGACGGCAACTGGTCGGACAAGGTGATGCGGTTGTCGATGTCGATGCGGTAGGCATCCAGCGTCACCGAAGCGTTGGGCAGCGGGCGCCAGACCAGGCCCACGGAGAAGTTGGTCGACTCTTCGGGCTTGAGCGACTTGCCACCCAACAGCGCCGCTTCCGGGCTGTCGGCTCGCAGGGTGCGCTGTTGCACCTCGACCCAGTTGCCACTGCCCGGCGGTTGCTCCACCACCTGCACGCTGAACGAGGACAACCCGCTCTGCACCAGTGAAGGCGCGCGGTAGCCGGTGCTGGCGCTGGCCCGGGCGGCGATTTCGGGTGTGAAGTCATAGCGCAGCGACAGTTTGCCGTTGGTGGTGTCGCCAAAGTCCGAGTAGTGCTCGCTACGTACCGCCACGCCGGCCTGGAATTTCTCGGTGAACTGGGCTTCGACATCCAAGTAGGCGCCGATCACCCGGCGGTCGAGCGAGACGGCATCGACCTGGGTGATGCCCGAGTAATAACCGGGAATACGCCGGCCAGAAACCGGGTCGACGGTGTTGAACAGCGGCCCGTTGGACCAGCCGGCGGCGTCACCCTCGGTCAGGTCGAAGTTCTCCTGGCGCCAGGCCAGCCCTGCTGAAACGGTCAGTGGCTTGAACAGCCAGTCGTTGGCGAAGTCGCGTGTCCAGTCCAGGGTCAGGTTGGTCTGGTCGGCTTCGCGCCGGCCGGTGTAGATGGTCGAGGGGCTGGCGGTGCCCCAGCTGGGGTTGATGGCGTCGCGGTCGGTGGAGTCGACGCGGTTGTTGCCGTAGTTCAGCGCCAGGTCGAAATTGCCCAGTGCTTCATTCTCCAGGCGCAGGCCACTGGTGACGGCGAAGTCTTCCAGGCCATAGCGGGTTATTGGCAAGCGGCCGTCGGGGTAGCGCGCCAGCGCCACGCTGCCGTAGTTGTTACGCAGGGTGGTGGGCGGGTCGAAAAAGTTCTCGGCGTCGGTGTTCTTGTGCGCGTAGGTGGCGAAGCCATAAGCGCTAAGGCCCTCGCTCAGGCCCATCTCGGCGTTGGCGGTGAAGTTGTACTGGTCCGAGACGTTGCCCGAGCCCCAGCGCCAGTTGCGGTAGCGGTTGTTCTGCTCACGCGGGGTGTCGATGCTGGTCGAGCCGGGATAGAACAGGCGGTTGTCGTCGCGCGTGTCGCTGGCTGGGTCCTGGCTGCCAGCGTCGAAGGCCAGGGTAAGGAAGCCGTCGTTGGGCAGGGTAAAGCCTTTCCAGCCACTGAGCTTGCGTTGCAGGCCATCGCCTTTCTTGTAGCCGCCGAAGCGGTAGCCGGCGTTGCCGCCGTCGTCGCGTTCCTTGAGGACGATGTTGATCACCCCGGCGATGGCGTCCGAACCGTATTGGGCGGCGGCGCCATCGCGCAGGATCTCTACCCGCTCGATGGCCGACAGCGGGATCAAGCTGAGGTCCACTGCCGCCGCGCCGCGGGCGTTGACCAGGCCTTGGCGGGTAACGTTGGCGCTGGTGTGGCGGCGTTTGCCGTTGACCAGCACCAGCACCTGGTCGGAAGCCAGGCCGCGCAGCGAGGCGCCCTGGGCGATGGAGCCGGCAAAGGCGCCTTGTGGCGATTGCGGGAAGCTGAACGACGGTGACAAGGCCGTGAGCGCGGCGGACAGGTCGCTGGCGCCGGTTTCCTGCAGTTTTTCGCCACTCAGGACGTCGACGGGCGCAGCGCTTTGCAGGGCGGTGACGTCGCTGCGGTGGGTGCCGACCACGACCACGGTGTCGAGGTTGGTGGCGGGTTCGGCGGCGAATGCGGGCACGGCAAGGCTGCCGATGGCCAGGGCGATGGCGCTGGCCAAGGGGGTGTGGTGGGGCATGGGGATGTCCTTTTAGAAGGCGTGGGTGCCTTGGGGCTGCACAGCAGCCCCAAAGGCAGAAAAATCAGAAGCGGCTGGTGACACTCAGCCCGACCGTGCGTGGGTCGCCATAGGTGATCACGTACTGCCCGGCAGTCCCGTTAGGCCGGCCATGCACCTGGTAGCGGCGGTCGGTGAGGTTGTTGACGAAGCCGGTCACGCTCAGCTTGTCGTCGGGGCTGAACCAGGTCAGGCGGGCGTTGGCCAGGGTGTAGTGGGGCTGGCTGAGGGTTTCGTCAGCGCTGCTCTGGCGGTCGGCAAGGAAGTATTCCTTGTCGCGGAAACTCACGTCGCCGCCGGCTACCAGCTTGCCGCCGACCTGCAACGGAAAGGTGTAGTCGGCACCCAGCGACACCACGTTGCGTGGCGAGCGCACGAAGCTGTTGCCGCTGTAGTCGCCGGTCACCGCGCCAGTGGTGGGGTTGGTGTTCTTGAAGTCGGTGTATTCGGTGTCGAGGAAGGACACCGCCGCACGCACGTGCAGGCGGTCGGTCGGCTGGCCTTCGATCTCCAGCTCCGCCCCTTTTACCTTGCCCTTGGCGCCGTTGGTCAAGGCGGTGGTGAGCACGCCGTTGTTGACCGTCAGCAGGTTCACCTGAATGTCCTTGTAGTCGTAGTAGAAGACGTTGGCGTTAACCGTCAGGCGGCGGTCGAACCACTCGGATTTCAGGCCCAACTCGTAGGCATCCAGCTCTTCCGGGTCCACCGTGGTCAGCTGTGCAAGGCTGGTCGATAGCCCTGTGTTGAAGCCACCAGAGCGGAAGCCATGGGCATAGCGGAAGAACACCCGCAGGTTGTCGTTGATGCGGTACTCGGGGGTCAGGTCGTAAGTCCAGGCTTCCCAAGTCTTGTCTTCCTGGCGATTGCCGTTGGTGCCCACGCCTGCCAGCGGGATCAGCGGGCCGTTGGCGGTGGTGCGGGTCAACTGGGTCAGGTCCAGGTCGATGTCTTTTTTCTCCTGGGTCCAGCGCAGGCCACCCGTCACGCTGAAGTCATCGGTGAAGTCGTAGGTGAGGTTGCCAAACAGCGCGTAGCTGTCGGTGCGGTGGTCATAGCCCAGGTCGCGGAACGCGGTGGTGCCGACCTGGTTCGAACCGGTGCCGTTGGGTGTCGGGCCCGGGGTGACGATGCGCTGGGCCGCGCTGTCGAGGTCCTCATGGAAGTAGTGCGCGCCTGCCAGCCAGTGCAGCGGGCGGTCTTCCGGCGATGCCAGGCGCAGCTCCTGCGACCACTGGCGGTAGCTGTTGTCGGTGATCGACGCGCCGTTGACCTCGTATGGGGTGTAGTCGGCGTCGCTGGTCGAGCGGTTGCGGATGTAGTCGTAGGCGCTGATCGAGGTCAGGGTGTAGTCGCCCAGGTACCAGTTGAAGGTCAGCGACGCGCCGTCGTGGTCGAGGCGGTAGTCCTCGTTGACGTTGAGCGAAATGTCGCGGCCATTGGGGCGCTCGTAACCGACGTTGTAGTAGCGGCCCACCGGCAGCGAGCCGTTGCTGCCATCGCCCTTGAACTGGCGGCTGTGCAGCTTCAGCAAGGCGTCCAGGTCGGGGTTGAGCTGGGCGAGGAACTGCAGGCGGATGGCTTTCTTGTTGACGTCGCCATAGGTGTTGCCGTCGAAGTCGTTGTGCTGGAAGCCATCGCGTTCTTCGGAGTACAGCGACACCCGGCCGGCCAGTTTTTCGTCCACCAGCGCGCCGCCGATGGCACCGGTGAGGATCCGTTCGTTCTTGCTGCCGACGCCGACTGTGCCGTAGCCGTCGGTGTCGAAGGTCGGCTTCTTCGAGATCACGTTGACCGCGCCCGCCGTGGTGTTCTTGCCATACAGGGTGCCCTGCGGCCCGCGCAGGATCTCGATGCGTTCGAGGTCGAACAGCGGGCCGCCGCCGGCGATCGGTGCATTGAGGTAGACGTCGTCGGCGTAGATGCCCACTGGGTAGACCGTCGCGGCGCCGGTGTCACCGGTGCCCAGGCCACGGATGTACCACCGCGGCCGGCCATCGCCGTCGGGGTTCTTGGCCGAGGCGTTGGGCACGAAGGTGGTGATGTCGCCCATCGAGCGCACGCCGTCGGCAGTGATGCTGGTGCCCTTGATCGCCGACACGGCGACCGGGACTTCCTGCAGGGTCTGCTCGCGGTGCTGGGCCGTGACGGTGACGGTTTCCAGGGCGGGCTCGGTCTTGGCGTCTTCGTTGGCGGCGACGGCCTGGCCGCCGGTGCCGGCCAGCAGCAGCGCGAGGCTGATCTGGCGGGCCAGTGGGTGGAGCTGGTGCATGGTGAATCTCCCCGTATGTAAAGCGTTGTTGGGGAGAGCTAGAGCAGGGACTGTGCCATGTTTGTAAGTTTTTGAATTATATGAATTTAATTGGTTTTTTAGGGGGCTGTTGCCGGTAGGGCAGCAGTGGGGTGCTTGGCGGGTGCTGCTGGGGCAGCAGCGTTTGGTTGAGCGTGTTGGGGCCGCGTTGCGGCCCTATCGCCGGCAAGCCGGCTCCCACCCGAACTGTGTAGCCTCCAAGGCTAGCGCCGCACCTGTGGGAGCGGGCTGGTCCCGCGAATGGGGCGCATAGCGCCCCCAGGGTCACACAGCCAACCGCGAAGTCGAGCCGATCACACGCTCCAGCACGCTGAAGTCGATCCACTCCCGCACATCGAACCGGCGCGGTATGAACCCCCACCTGAACAGGAACTCGGTAAAGTCCTGCAGCGCATCGATCGAGCGGCTGTCCAGGGTCGTGCGCAAGCGCCGGTGGGCATCGTCGCCATAAGCCGCGGCCACCCAGTACTCGCTGGTGTTCAGCTCACGGGCAAGGAAGCGCCGGGTCTCTTCCGGGTTGGCCCACGCCCACTGCTCGGTGCGCAACACCGTGTCGACCAGTGTACGGCTGGCATCGAAGTGCTCTTCCAGCAAATGCCGGTCCACGGTCAAGGTGCGCGGTGTGCCGTTGTTGCTGCGGATCAGCGGGTCGGGGTGGCTGCCGGTATCGACGACTACACGCAGGCCAAACTCGTGGGCCAGGTGCACCGCATGGGCGCCCTTGAGGAAGATCGCGTCGATGTCGCCGCGCAGCAGGCCGATCAGTTCGTTGTTGCGGCGGCTGAAACGGCTGGTGTCCAGGCTCACTTCGGCGCCATACAGGTGCTGCTTGGCGTCGTCGCTGTAGGTACCGCCGTAGGGGTAGTCGACCAGTTCGACATCCGCCACGCTCAAGCCTTCGAGCTTCAGCGCGTTTTCCAGCCCGCGCAGGGCCTGGGCGCGGGTGAAATCGATCTGCACGTTGGCCCACTTGGGCAAGCCGAAGCGGCGGTTTTTCAGGTCGCGGATACTGCGCACACCGCTTTCTTCGGTGGTCAGGATCAGTTGCACTTCATCGCTCCACGACAACCCCAGCACGCGGGTCTCGACACCACTGGCGTAGGCCCAGATTGCTGGGATGTTGCCGCCGTGGCGTACTGAGTTCTGCAGGTGGTGGTCGTAGTGGGCTTCGCGCACTTCCCGTTCGCTGGATTCGCGCAATGACTGGATGTTGGTGCCGAACGGCGCAAAGGCCTCGGCCAGGCGCCCGGATTGCACGGCGATGCCGAGCCCGGTGGGCACAGGGCTGTGGGTGTACCAGAGCGTTTCCAATGGCTTGGTCATGGGGTAACGGGCTTCCTGTCCAGGGGAGTGGGGGCCAGCAAGTGGTCCAGGGGTTGGCGGGCGATCCAGTCACGTACCTCGAACCGGTTGGGGATGAAGCGCCAGCGTTTGAGAAATTCGACAAAATCCTGCAGGGCGTCGATAGCCTGGTCATCCAGGCGGGTGCTTAGGCGCAGGTGGGCATCGGCGCCGTACGCGACCGTGACCCAGTATTCGCTGCTGTTGGTTTCACGGGCCAGGTAGCGGCGGGTTTCGTCCGGGTGTTGATGGGCCCAGCGTTCGGCGCGCAGTACGGACGAGAGCAGGGTGCGCACCACCTGCGGGTGTTGCGCCAACAGGTGGCTGTCCACGGCGAGGGTGCGCGGCGTGCCGTTGTTGCTGCGGATCAACGGGTCGGGGTGGCTGCCGGTGTCTATGACCGTGTGCAGGGCAAAGGCATGGGCCAGTTGCACGGCGCTCGCGCCCTTGAGAAAGATCGCATCGACCTCGCCGCGCAACAGCCCGGCCAACTCCAGGTTGCGGCCTTCGCTTTGCGTGCTGGACACCGGTGTACCCGCCACATTGCGCACTGGGCGGTCGCTGAAGGTGCCGTCGTAGCGGTAGTTGACCAGCGCGACGTCGCCCACTTGCAGGCCTTCGAGTTTCAGGGCGTTTTCCAGCCCGCGCAGGGCTTGTGCGCGGGTGAAGTCGATCTGCGCCGAGGCCCAGTCGGGCAGGCCGAAGCGCCGGCCCTTGAGGTCCTTGACCGTGTGGATGCCGCTGTCCGGGCGGGTCAGGATCAACTGCGCTTCATCGGCCCACGACAGGCCGATCACACGGGTTTCGCGGCCTTGCGCGCGGGCCCAGATGGCCGGGATGCTGCCACCGTGGCGGACCGAGTTGAGCAGGCTGTGGTCGAAGTGCGATTCGCGCACGGCCTGCTGGTCGGCTTCGCGCAGGGATTGTACCTGGGTGCCAAGGCTGGCCAGGTCATCCTGCAGCCAGCCTTGCTGCACGGCGATGCCCAGGCCGGTGGGGACTGGACAGCGGGTGTACCAAAGGGTATCGAGGGGTGTGCTCATGTTCCGGCTCCGTCGGGTTCAGGCGCTGGCCTTGAAGGGGGTGGTGGCGGCAGCCTGTTGCACCAGGGGCAGCACTTCCTGGCCGATGCGCAAGGCTTCTTCCAGGTGCGGGTTGCTGGCCAGAATGAACGTGCTGAAACCCGCATCACGGTATTCGGCCAGGCGCTCGGCGATGTTCTGGTGGCTGCCCACCAGGCCCACGGTCGGGCCGGGCTTGGCCTTGGCGAAGCCGGCCCACAGGTTGCGCGCCAGGATCAGTTCGTCGAAGCCTTGCAAGCCTTGGTGATAGGCCGCCTGGCGAGCGCCGCCGACCGAGTCGGAGCCGGTCACGAAGCCCTTGGCCGAGGCGCTGGCCTTGCCTTCCAGGCGCTCGAACTGCTGGCGCAATTCCCGCCACGCCTGTTCCTCGGTCTCACGGGCGAACAGGTCGACGCGCAGGCCGAAGCGCACGGTGCGCCCTTGTTTGTCGGCCAGTTCCCTGACCCGCTCGATGTGCGGTTTGAGCGTGTCGATCGGCTCGGCCCAGTTGAGGTACACATCGGCGTGGCGCGCCGCCACGTCCAGCGCTGCATCGGAAAACCCGGAGAAGTACACGCCCGGTTTGCGCTCGTGCTGCAGGCCGGGTGGCAGGCTGCCGTTTTCCAGGCGATAGATGTCGCCGTCGTAGGAAAATTTGTCCTGTGCCCATAGGCCCTGGATCACGTCGAGGAACTCACCGGTGCGCTTGTAGCGCAGGTCATGTTCGAGGAAGTCGCCGTTGGCCCGCTGGCTGGCCGGGTTGCCGCCGGTGATGATGTTCCAGTCCAGCCTGCCACCGCTGAGGTTTTGCAGGATCGCAGCCTGCTGTGCCGCATAGGCGGGCAAGGTCCAGGTGGCCTGGAACGCGATCAGAAAGCGTATGCGGCGGGTTTCGCGGGCCAGCGCTGCAGCAGCGATCCACGGCTCGGGGCCGGTGGGCAGCAAGGCACCCTCGAAACCTGCCAGCTCGGCGGCCTTGGCCACCTGGGCGATGTAGTCGATGTAGGTAAAGCCGTCGCTTTCGCCGTTGGGCAGGCGACCGGGGGCGATGTTGCCGGGGCGGTGCTGCGGGTTGCCACGGTTGTGGCGGTCGGTGGACAACTGCGGGCCATCGGTGCCCAAGGGCAGGCGCCAGAAAAATTCGGTGGTCATGGGGGCTCCTGAAGGGGAGGTTGTGCGGATGGGGAGGGTGGTGCAACGGCTGTGCCATGCGTGGCGTTGGGCTTGTGCGGCGGGGGCTTGCGGTGCAGGAGATGGGTGGGGTGCTGCTGTGGCAGCAACCGGGAAGCAGTGGATGCTGGGAGAGCAGCATGGGGGCTGCGGGGGGCAGGGCTTGAGTTTTGCGGTGCCTGGGAGATCGAGCGCCGCCCGCGCGGCGCATCGCGAGCAACGCTCGCTCCTACGTTTGTTTCGGGCCAATCATTCCTGGGGCAAACGCGCGCGACCGCCTTGGCTAATGGCTCGGTACTGCGTCGAACAAACAAGGCGTTCGCGCGCGCCTGTCACAGGCGTTATTGGCCGAAAACAAACGTAGGAGCGAGCGTTGCTCGCGATGCGCCGCGCGGGCGGCGCTCGATCTCCCAGGCGCTGCACCTCCCAAACCTTACACCTGGCACGACTCGCCCCTCTCGGCCACAACCTCCCCGGCACTGCGCAAGTACGCCTCATACAACGCCGCATAAGCCCCCCCACGCTCAATCAGCTCGGCATGCGCCCCTTGCTCCACCACCTGCCCATGGCGGACCACGGCGATGCGGTCGGCATCGCGGATGGTCGCCAGGCGGTGGGCGATGATGATCGCCGTGCGCCCTTGGCAAAGCCGCCGCAAGGCCTGCTGGATACGCCGCTCGGTGTGCACATCCACCGCCGAGGTGGCCTCGTCTAGCACCAGTACCGCCGGGTCGGCCAGGTAGGCGCGCACCAGGCACACCAGTTGCCGTTGGCCATGGCTCAGGTGCGCGCCCAGGGGCCCGACTTCGGTGTGGTAGCGCTGCGGCAGGCGTTCGAGCACTTCGTCTGCACCCAGTTCGCGGGCGGCTGCCACCAGGCGTGCATCGTCGGCACCAGGTGCTGCCAGGCGCAGGTTGTCGAGGATGCTGCCGCTGAACAGCACGTTGTCCTGCAGCACCACGCCGACGTTGCGCCGCAGGTCATGCTGGGCCAGTTCGCGCAGGTCGATGCCGTCCAGTTTCACGGCGCCGCGTTGCACTTCGTAGAAACGCGTCAGCAACTGCACCAAGGTACTTTTGCCATGCCCGGACGGGCCGACGATGGCCAACACTTCACCGGCGCGGATGTGCAGGTCGAGGCCATCGATCACCGGGCGCGGGCCGTTTGGGGTGTAGGCGAAGCCTACCTGTTCGAAGTCCACCTGGCCGCGTGCCCTGGCCAGCGGGCGGTGTGATTGCGGGTCGAGTACCTGTGGGCGGGTGTCGAGCAGCAGGAAGATCCGCTGCGCCGACGCACTGCCGGTGGCATAGCGCTCGAACAGGTCCGACAGCTCTTGCAGTGGCCCCAGGAACAGGAACACGTAGAACAGGCTCTCGGCCACCTGGCCGACAGTGACCTTGCCTTCGGCCAGGCCGTGGGCGCCTACCAGCAGCAATACGGCCATGCCTGCCGTGCTCAGCAGTGCCGTGAACGGCGCGAACCAGCCGGCGCGCAGGCTGCCGCGGATCAGGGCCTGATTGAAGTCCTCGAGCAGGCGCCGGTAGCGCGTCTGGTTTTTTTGTTCCTGGCCACATTGCTGAATCAAGCGCACGCCGCTGACGCTCTCGACCAGGTGCGCGGTGAAGCGGCTGCGCTGTTCGGCGACCTTGGCCCAGTTGCGTTGCGACACCCGTTTGAAGCGCCAGGTGGCCAACGCCAGCAGTGGCACCGTGGCGGCCAGGCTGTAGAAGAAGCTCGGCTCGATGCGCCACAGCATCACCGCCGCCAGGCCGCAGCGCAGCAGGGCGCCGAGCAGTTCTGGCGGGCCTTGCACCAACAACGGTTCGAGCGCATCGACATCACGGTCAACGCGAGAAATGATGCGCCCGGCGCGGGTCTGGTCGAAGTAGCTCACCGACAGCGCCTGCACGTGGGCAAACACCTTCACCCGCAGGTCGTTGAGCACGCGGATCGCCGCCCGCCCAGCAATGAACTGCGACACGCCTGCCAGCAGGAAGCGCCCCAGCCAGCTGGCCGCCAGGCCCAGGCCGAGCCACAGCACCAGGCGTTCGTCCAGCAACCAGTGATCGGCGCTGGCCACCAACCCCTTGTCGAGCAGCTCGCGGACGAACCAGGGCCGCAGGAACACGGTGAACACCAGCAGCAGTTCGATGCCGATCACCGCCAGGATTTGCCGGCGAATGGGCCGCAGCAGCGGCAACAGGCGGTGGAACATGCCACGGTCCAGGGCCTGGCGCGCCAGGTGCTGCTCGATCTCGATATCGCTGGGGGCGTTGTTGGGTGCATTACTCATGGTCGATCCCCAGCAGGTCGCGGTAGTGGGCATTGTTCGCGCTCAGCTCGGCATGGGTGCCACTGGCGCTGATGCGGCCGTTCTCCAGCATCAGTACCCGGTCGGCCAACAGCAGGGTCGAAAGGCGGCTGGTGATCAGCAGCAAGGTCGGCCCCTGGCCCGTGTCACCGCGCAGGCGGCGGATGTTGTGCAGCACCTGGCGCTCACCCAGGGCATCCAGGGCGCTGGTGGCGTCGTCCAGGCACAGGATGTCCGGCGCGCCGAGCAGTGCGCGGGCAAGGCACAGGCGTTGGCGCTGGCCGCCGGAGAGGGTCACGCCACGGTCGCCCAACGGCGTGTCGAGGCCATGGGGCAAGCGTTCGAGTACATCGTCTGCCGCCGCCAGGCGCAGCCCTTCGCGCAACTCAGCGGCGCTGGCATCGGCTGCCGCCAGGCGCAGGTTGGCCGCCAGGCTGTCAGAGAACAGGAAGCTTTCTTGCGGCAACACCTGGACGCGTCGGCGCAGGTCGGCCAGGTCGAGCGCGCGCACATCCTGCCAGCCCATTGCGTCACTGCCGACCAGCACGGCGCCGCCTTGCACGTCGGCCAGGCGCGGCAGCAGGCTGGCCAGCAGGCTCTTGCCGGTGCCCGTGGCGCCGACCAGTGCCACCACCTCGCCGGGCTGCAGGGTCAGCGAGCAGTCCTGCAGGATGGCGCGCTCGCCCGTAGGGGCGCTGACGCGCACCTGGGCCAGTTTCAGGCCCAATGGCCCAGGGGGCAGGGTGGCCTGGCCGCCAAGGATCGCCGGTTGCTCGTCCAGCAGTTGCCAGATGCGCTCGGCGCTGGCGCGGGCATCGGCGAAGGTCTGCATGACCCGGCCGATGCCTTCGATACGGAACACCAGCGTGGTGGCCACCAGCAGCGAAGTGACCAGCTCGCCGATGCCCAGCGCGCCCGCCGCCACGCGGTGGGCGCCGTACACCAGGATCCACACATGCCCCAGCGCTACCACCGCCTGTGGCAGCGGGATGCGTGAGCTGGCATAGGCCAGGGCCGCGCGCGCGTGGCCGGTGAACACGCCAACCTGGTGGGCGAACCGCTCGATGCGCTGGCCCTCCAGGCCGAACGCCTTGATCACGCGCACGCCACCGATGCCTTCTGCCAGGTCCTGGCTGACCTGGTCGTAGGCAGCGCCCACGGCGCGATCGAGCGTGACCAGGCGATCGGTCTGCACGACGAACAGCCACAGCCCGGCCCCGGTCAACAGCAGCGGCACCAGGCCGAGCAGTGGGTCATACCAGCTCAGCAGCCCCACGGCGGCCATTACCACCAAGGGGGTTTCGATGATCTGTCGCCAGAAGGTGATCAGCGCATCGCGTACCTTGTCGGCGTCGCGGGTGGTGCGGGTCACCAGTTCACCCATGCCGTGGCGCCAGTGGTAGCCCAGGTGCAGGCGCTGGACCTGCGTGAGGATGCGCTCGCGCAGGCGCGTCAGCAGCGCCTGGCTAAGCACCAGCGACAGCACCGCGGCGGCGTATTGCAGCACACCACGGCCCAGGGCGATGGCCAGCAGCAGCCACAGCCAGTGCCAGGCCACGGCGGCATCCAGGCTGCCGTCGGGCAGGCGTACCACAGCGCGGCCAGCGCTGACATCGTCGACCGCGTGGCCGATCAGCCATTGCTGCCAGACCAGGCCAAGGTTGCCGGCGATGTACAAGGCGGTCACGAGGCCGAAGCGCCAGGGCATTTCACGGTAGATGGCCAGGGCGCGAAGAAGAGGGTGGTTCATGTAGAGGCTCGGTACTGGGGCTGCTACGCAGCCCATCGCAGGCAAGCCAGCTCCCACAGTGACGGTGGCGTGGCTTGGTGTGTGGGCGCTGGCTTGCCTGCGATGGGCCGCGCAGCGGCCCCCAGGGTTAGGTTCAACGGCGCGTTGCGCCCTGGGTTTCCTTGGCATTGAGCACGGCGGTGTACTCCCCTGGGTCGGCGCCATTGAGGTAGTAGTTGCCGACGTTGTGCAGCCGCCAGCGAATGGGGTCATGGGTGGTATGCACCCGGGCGTTGCGCCAGAAGCGGTCGAGGTTCCACTTGCTCAACGAGGCACTGGCCCCGAGCAGGGAAAACAGGTCGCTGGAGATCTTCAGTGACGCCGCATCGGAGTGGGCGCGGGCAGTGGCCACCGAGAGAATCAGTTCATCCTGCAGGGCTTTGTCCTCCGGGTCGCGCTCATGCGCGTCGAACACCCGTGCGGCATCGCGCAGTACCGACTCGGCACCGCGCAGCGCCACGGCGTACTCGCCAATCTGGCGAATCACGTGCGGCTCGTCACTGGCGCGGTCCACGCCACTTTCCACCCAGGCCCGGGCATGCTCGCGCAGGTAGTCGACGCCTGCCTGCAGCGCGCCGGCGGCGATACCGGTGTCGATGGCGGCATGAAGAATCTGCGGGAAGGTCAGCCCTGTGCGCTTCATCGGGCCGGTTCGCCGCGACAGGTAACGCTCGTCGAGCACGATCTCGTCGAAGTTGACCGTGCCGCTCACCGAGTTCTGCTGGCCGAAGGCCTGCCAGTCATCGACCAGGGTCAGCCCAGGTGTGTCGCGGTGCAGCAGCACACCGACGCCGCCGTCTTCGCTGGCGGCCGTCAGCGAGATCCAGTCGGCCAGGTAAGAGCCGGTGGAGTAGAACTTGCTGCCATTGAGCACCAGCTTGCCATCGGCGCGGCGCTCGACCCGGGTTTTCAGGGCGAACTTGTTCTTGCCGCCCACCTCGGCCAAGGCATTGCCGAAACGCTTGCCGGCCAATACGTCGGCGATCAGGCGGTCGCGCACGTCGTCGGCGTAGCTGGTGAAGATGCCGCGCAGCATCACGTTGTGGATCTGCAGCAGTTGGCCGACACCGCCGTCTGCGGTGGAGATCAGGCGCACGGTTTCGACGATGGTTTGCACCGAAGCGCCAAGGCCGCCGAATTCGGCCGGTACGGCGATGGCGGTGAGACCGCTGCTGGACAGCAGGTCGGCCTGGCGGCGCGGCAGCTGGCCGTTGTTGCTGGGGTCGGCGGCGAGCACGGCGATTTGCGCGGCGACCTCGCGGGCGGCGGCGATGGCTTCGGCTTCGCTGGTCAGGCGGTGGATAGGGCTGGGTTCGATGGCGCTCATGGGTCGTCTCGCAAGGGTCTTCAAGGGCCAGTGCGCCTGCTTCGCGGGCAAGCCCGCTCCTACAGGTGAAGTGCCGGTTTCAAGGGCAATGAAGGTCCTGTGGGAGCGGGCTTGCCCGCGAATGGCCGCACCGCGGTCCCATAGCCTTGAGCAAGTTCTTTGCCATGACTCACCAGGCCCCGTGTTGCTTGGCTTCGGGCCGCGCCTGCTGCCCCAGCAACAGCTCGCCTGCTGATCTGGCAGCACCCCGCCCGCAATCCTGCTCCGTGCCCAGCACCCAACGCCTGTAAATGACACTCAAGTCCCCGTAAATAAAGGCCTCCAGCGGTTGGCACGCACGCTGCAATAGCGCTTTCACGACGCCCAAGGAGCCACCCCATGACACTCGCTAATGCCGCAACGCAAACCGACGACCCCACTGCCCTGGACCGCATCTGGTTTACCCGCTGCCCGGTGCCCACCGCTTCGGGCATCGCCTACAAGCTGGGTTGGCTGGACGAAGAATTCGCCCCCGACGGCCTGCCGGTCTCGACCCTGCAGGAAACCCGTCAGCTCGGCCATCACCACTACGATCACCAGCTCCCGGGGCTGTTTCGCGAAGGCGGCAACGTGCCGGCCTTGGCCGCCCGTGCAGCAGGCTCACCGAGCCGGCTGATCGGCCTGACCTGGATCGAGGAATGGCAGACCATCCTGGTCCGCCCGGACTCAGGCATCCGCAACGCCGCCGACCTGCGCGGCAAGCGCCTGGCACTGCCGGCCTGGGCTGACAGCCGCCCCGGTAGCATCGCCCGGGCCATGAGCCTGCACGGCTATAAAGGCGCCCTGGCCTCGGCCGGCCTGCACCTGGACGACGTGCAACTGGTGGAAGTGGCGCTGCTCGACCAGGCCAGCGCCGCCACCCCGCAGCTGGGCCTGCAGCGCCTGTGGTCGGGCCTGGATTACCTGGCGCGCGGCGAGGTCGATGCCGTCTACGTCAAGGGCGCGGCCGCTGCCGATGCGGCGCGGCGCCTGGGCCTGGTGGTGGGCGTCGATCTCGACCTGCTAGCCGACCCGCGCCACCGAATCAACAACGGCACGCCAAGGCCGATCACCGTGCACCAGAGCCTGCTCGACAACCACTTCGAGCTGGTCGCGCGCTTCCTGGCCCAGACCCTGCGCGCTGCCGAATGGGCGGCCGGCAACCGCGATGCGCTCAACAGCTTCCTCGAGGACGAGACCCGCGCCGGCAGCCAGGGTGTTGCCGATGCTTATCGCGGCGCGTTTCACACCACCTTGGCGCCGGACCTGTCCGAGCAGCGCCTGGCGTTTCTGGGCACGCAAAAGGACTTTCTCTACCTGCATGGCTTCCTCGAAGCCGACTTCAGCATCGCCGACTGGGTCGACCCACGGCCCCTGCAGGCTGCCCATGAACTGCTGGCCCAGCGCCGCGCCTGACTTTGCATCCGCCTCCGGAGATTGAACATGACCGTACTGATCAACGAACGCCCCGTCACTGCCGAACTGCAAGCTTTCATCGACCAGGTGGTCGCCGAAGCCGAAGCGGCGTTTACCGTATTCCGCGAGACCAACACCATCACCGCCAATGGCACTGTCGGCTTCATCGAGCGTGTGCCCGGTGAAGACCTGCTGGTGTCCGTCAACTACGGCGGCCCGTGGAACCACCGCAAACCGCTGCAGGCGACCGTGACCGACTTCTCCGGCAACGTGATCGTCGGCAAGGGTAAAGGCGGGCTGGGGCGCTACACCAAACTGTTCCAGACCCACGCTGACATCACCACGATCTCGCATGTGCACAGCCCATACCTCGGCGCCTGGGCCCAGACCCACCGTACCTTGCCGTTCCACTACGTGCCGGTGCAGCGCTATCAGCTGGCGCGGGAGCTGCCGGTGTACATCGACCGGCGCCAGGCCGAGGTGGACTTCATCCTCGACAAGATCGCCGAAAACCCGTTCAACCTGGCCATTCTCGAAGCCAATGGCGGCTCGACGGTGTGGGGTAAGCAGGGGCTTCGTGCGACGGCCGAGTTCATCCTGCTGTTGGAAGAAGGCGCGCAGATTCAGCTGCTGGCCGATGCGCTGGGCGGTTCGCGGCCGTACGGGCCTGGGGTGCTGACGCAGCAGTGGAAGATGAGTGGGTTATACGAGCGCGCTACCGAGCTGGGGCTGGTGCCGGGTATCGATCGGCGCAGCTGATTCGCAGTTCCAAGCCCACCACGCCCTCCTTTGTAGGAGCAGCCTTGTGCTGCGAAGAGGCCGGCCCGCCAGATGCAGTTGCTGCGCCTGGACTGGCCTCTTCGCAGCACAAGGCTGCTCCTACAGGGGGACGAGTGACAGTTTGGTATTTCACTCCAAGCAAGGACCACTCCCATGGCAGTAAAAATCCTCTGGTACCTCACCACCCCCGACGGCCCCTATCCCTGGGAGCCCGAAGGCCGCTGGAAAACCGACTTCGAGCACCTCAAGCAACTGGCCATCGCCGCCGATCGCCTGGGCTTCTACGGCTCGCTGCTCGGCTCCAGCCCCAACGAAAGCCTTGCGGTATCGGCCGCGCTGATCGACGCCACGTCACGCCTGCGCTTTCTGGTCGCACAACACCCAGGCGAGCTGTCGCCTGCGGTGTTGGCCAAGTGGGCACTGACCTTCGACCAGTTTTCCAACGGCCGCTTGCTGTTCAATGTGGTCAACGGCAACGACGCCGGCCTGGCCACGCTGGGCGTACATTACCCTCACGATGAACGTTACGACTTCAGCCTGGAGTACTGGCGCGCGTTCCAAGGCTTTTACGCCGGTGAAACGGCAGGCTACGACGGCCGTTACGTCAAGCTCTCGCCACGCTCACCTGCGGCGGCCAGCCACCCTTTGGGCGGTTGGCACCCACCCAAGCAAAAGCCTGGCATCCCGCTGTGGGGCGCGGGCACATCGGCGCCGGGCGTGGCCCATTCGGTGCAGTTACTTGACGTCTACTTGAGCTTTGCCGATACCCCGCAAAAGCTAGGCGACAAGTTCCGCAGGGTGGCCGCCGAGGCAGCAAAAATCGGCCGCGAGCTGACCTACGGCACACGCCTGCAAGTCATCGTGCGCGAGACCGAAGAAGAAGCCTGGGCGCATGCCGAACGCCTGCTGCAGCGCACTTCGCTGGCCACCGCCCGCGCGGCCATCGAGCGTCAATTGCCGGCAGGGCAGACCCTGGACACCTACGTCAGCGACGACCCGCGCATTCAGCGCAACCTCGACAGCATTCGCGCCGGGCGCCTGCCCACTGCCCGCGAGCTGGAGATCTACCCCAACGTCTGGCTGGGCCCCAGCCTGTTCGGCTTCAACATCCTTGGCCCGGCTGCGGGCACCTACCTGGTCGGCAGCGCCGAACAGGTGGCCGAGCGCATCCGCGAGTACGAAGCCCAAGGAACGTCGGCGTTCATCCTGTCGGGCTTCCCGCTGATCGACGAAGCCCACCGGGTGGCCGACCTGCTGTTCCCGCTGCTCGACCTGGACCACGGGTTCGAGGTGCCGCGCCTGAGCGCCCGCACTAAGCCGACCGTAGCCCAACCGGCGTAAGGAGAAGGTGATGAGTGAGTTTTCGCGCCGGGTGTTTCTCGGCAACAGCCTGGCCGTCGGGGGCGGCCTGCTGCTCGGTGGCGGGCTGCTCAGCGGCTGCGATGGCGGCGCGCCCGCTGCCACGGCTGACGGTATCGCATTACCCACCACGCCGGTACATGGTGGGCGGTTGCGCGTGGGCATCATCGACGGTGACCAGGCGGGCAACCTCGATGCGCACAAGCCGGTGGGCGGCGGCATCATCCGCGGCTGGGCGCTGTACGCCAAGTTCTGGGAATGGAACCCGGATGTCAGCACGCGCCTGGCCCTGGCCGAGTTCGCCGAACCGAATGCCGATGCCAGTGCCTGGACCATCCGCCTCAAGCCAGGGCTGGAATTTCACCATGGCAAAAGCATCACCGCCGACGACATGCTGTTCTCGATCCTGCGTTTGACCGACCCGCAGTTGGCCTCGCCGTTTGCCGGGCTGGTCGGCGCCATCGACCGCCAGGCGCTGCGCAAGCTGGATGCGCGTACGATCGAGATCCGCTTCAAGCAGGGGCAAAGCTTCTATCCCTTGGATGAAACGCTGATCAGTTTCGGCGGCATCGTGCCGACCGATTATCATCCGTTGACCAACCCGGTCGGCGCCGGGCCCTACAAGCTCAAAAGCTTCATCCCTGGCCAACGCTCGCTCTACACCCGCTTCGAAAACTACTACAAACCCAACCGCCCTTATGCGGATGAGCTGGAGATCATCGAATTCAAAGACCAGGTCTCGCGTGCGGCGGCCTTGCGCGCAGGGCAGATCGACGTGGCCAGCGGGGTGCAGGCCGAGCACAGTGCCTTGCTCAAGGCTGACCCGCGCCTGCGCCTGTACGCTTCGCCCAGCACCTCGTTTACCGGTTTCAACCTGAACCTGGCCAAGGCGCCATTCCAGGACGTACGTGTGCGCCAGGCGTTCCGCCTGCTCGCCGACCGGCAAGAGCTGGTGGCGCGTGGGCTCAATGGTTTCGGCCGTATCGCCAACGACCTGTATTCGCCACACGACCCGACTTACAACCACACGATCGCCCAGCGCCCGTACGACCTTGATCAGGCCCGTTCACTGCTGCGCCAGGCCGGGCAGGACGACTTGCGTGTCGAGCTGACCACCACACCAGGGCCAGGGGTAAACGCGGCGTTGGTGTTTGCCCAGCAGGCGCAGAAGGCGGGGGTGCAGGTCAAGGTCAACCAGGTCGACGGCTCGGTGTTCAATGGCCCACAGCGCGAGCAGTGGCAGCTGTCACCGGGTTCGACGCCGGCCCGCGGTTTCCTCGCCTCGGCGCTGCACAACGATGCGCCGCAAGCCATCTACAACCGCAGCAATTTTCACGACCCACGGTTTACCGAACTGTATGGCCAGGCGCTGGCGCAGCCCGACCTGGAGCGGCGCAAGGCCTTGGTGCATGAAGCCCAGGTAATCCAGCACGAACGTGGCGGGCTGTTGATCTGGGGCTTCTCGGACGTGCTCGATGCAGCGTCCGCCAAGGTCGGCGGGCTCGCCCCCGAACAGACCACCTTCGCCTCCTGGCGCTTCGACGAACTCTGGTTGAACCATGCCTGATCACGCTCACCGTTCCCCACGTACGCCGGCCTGGCTGGCCTGGTTCATTGGCCGTCTGGGCTACGGCCTGCTGACCGCCTGGGTCATCAGCCTGGTGGTGTTCATCGCCACCCAGGCGCTGCCCTCGGACCCGGCGCGGGTCATCCTTGGCCCCGATGCGCCACTGGACAGCATCGTGACCTTGCAGCGCCAGCTGGGCCTCGACCAGCCGATCCTGGTGCAGTATCTGCGTTGGTTAGGGGCGGCATTGCGCGGTGACCTGGGCATCTCGCTGGACTCGCAGGTGCCGGTGGCACAGCTGCTGTTCGGGCGGCTCGGCCACACCCTGGCCTTGCTGGCCGGCGTGCTGGCGCTGGTGGTGCCAATGGCGCTGACCCTGGGCGTGAGCCTGGCGCTGCGCCGTGACCGGCCGCTGGACCGCTGGGGGTTGTCGGCCTTGATCCTGTTGAAGGCCACGCCGAGCTTTCTGCTGGCCATCGGCCTGGTGCTGTTGTTTTCCATGCCCGGCATGGGCTGGCTGCCGGCGGTGTCGATCCTCGACCCGCAATTGCCCTTGTGGCGGCAGTTGCCATCGTTGGTGCTGCCGGTGGTTGCCCTGAGCCTGTCGGCGCTGCCGTACCTGACACGGATGGTCCGCGCCTCGATGATCGAGGCGCTGGAGTCCGACTACGTGGTGGCCGCACGCTTGCGCGGTATACCGGAGCGGCGCATCGTCTGGCGCCATACCTTGCCCAACGCCCTGACCCCGGCCATCCAGGGCGTGGCGCTGACCCTGCGCACGCTGGTCGGCGGCGCGCTGTTGGCCGAAGTGATCTTCAGCTACCCCGGCATCGGCACGGCCCTCAATGCGGCGATTCAGATGCGCGACCTGCCAATGATCCAGGGCGTGGTGCTGGTCATCACCCTGGCTGTGGTGCTGATCAACCTGCTGGCCGACCTGCTGACTGTCCTGCTCACCCCCAAGCTGCGCACCGCGCGCCGGGTCAAGCTGATCCGCCGCAACCGGCGCGGCATTCGCCCGTGGTGGCGACGCGCACGCCGTACACCTGCCCAGGAGGCAACCCATGACTGAGACCCGCTGGCTGGCCGACCCGCAGGTGCGGCGCGGCGCCGTGATTACCGCGCTGGTGATGTTGCTGGCGCTGCTGGGCCCCTGGCTCGCGCCGCATGCGCCGACGGCCATGGTCGGGCCGGTGTATGGGCCGCCGACTGCCGGTGCGCCGCTGGGGCATGATTTTCTTGGCCACGACTTGTTGTCTCGCTTGCTCAGCGGGGGCGTGTCGGTGCTGTGGATGTCGGTGGCGGCGGCCACCCTCGCGCTAGTCGTCGGCGGCAGCCTTGGGTTGTTGGCCGGTTTTTCGCGCCGCCGCCTGGACCAGGCGATCAGTTGGGCGGCGGATGTCTCGCTGGCCTTTCCGGACCTGATTCTGGTGTTGCTGATCGTCTCGATGCTCGGCCGTGCGCCGTGGCTGATCGTGTTGACCGTGGCCATCGCGTTTACCCCAGGGGTCGTGCGCCTGGCGCGTGGCAGCGCGGTGGCGGTGGCGGGCCAGGAGTTCGTCGAGGCGGCGCAGATGATGGGCTACTCACGTTGGCGCATCCTGTTCAGCGAAATCCTGCCGAACATCCTGACGCCGCTGCTGGTGCATTTCGGCAACATGCTGACCTGGGCGGTGGGCATGCTCTCGGGCTTGAGCTTCCTGGGTTATGGCGTAGCGCCGCCGGCGGCGGACTGGGGGCTGATGATCAACGAAAACCAGGCCGGCCTGCTGGTACAGCCCTGGGCAGTATTGGCACCGGCGCTGCTGATTGCCGTGTTCGCCTATGGCACCAACATTCTGGCGGAAGGTATCGGCCGGGTCAGTGCACGTATTGGGGAGAAGCAACCATGACGGCGGCGTTGAAAGTCGACAGCGACGTGTTGCGGGTCAGCAACCTGCGGGTGGAACTGGCCGGGCAGGTCGATGTGCTGGCCGATGTCTCGTTCAGCCTGGCGGCGGGAGAGATCGTGGGGTTGGTGGGCGAGTCCGGTTCGGGCAAGACCACCCTGGCCACGGCCTTGCTGTGCCATGCGCGGCAAGGTGCGCGGATTACCGGCGGGCGCATTGCGGTGGCGGGGCAGGCGGTGTTGGAGCTTGAGGGCGAAGCCTTGCGCCTGGCGCGGGGCGGGTTGGTGGGCTACGTCGCCCAAGACCCGGCCACAGCGCTGAACCCGGCTCTGCGCATAGGCGCCTTGTTGCGTGAAACCGTGTTGGCGCATCAGCCCAAGCTGACTGCAGATTCATTGCAGCAACGCATCAATGAGACCCTGGTGGATGTCGGCTTGCCAGACGACGCAGCCTTTCTGCGGCGTTTTCCTCATCAGTTGTCCGGGGGGCAGCAACAGCGGGTGATGCTGGCACTGGCGTTTGTCCTGCGGCCGAAACTGATCGTGCTCGACGAGCCGACCACGGCGCTCGATGTGACCACCCAGGCGCATGTGCTGGAAACCCTCAAGCGCCTGTGCCGGGGGCACGGTGTGGCGGCGTTGTACGTGACGCACGACCTGGCCGTGGCGCGCGACCTGGTTGACCGGGTGATGGTGATGTATGCCGGGCGGCTGGTGGAAGTGGCGGGGCGCGAAACCTTGTTCAAAGCACCGGCACACCCTTACACCCGTGCCTTGCTCGCGGCCATTCCTGATATTGCCCGACGCCAGCCGCTGCAAGCCATCGCCGGCCATGCACCGGCGCCGGGGCAGCGGCCTGCGGGCTGCGCGTTTGCCCCGCGTTGTGCCAGGCGACGTGCCGAGTGTGCGGTAATCGAGCCTTCGCTGCTGGCGTTCGAGGGCGGTCAGCAAGTCGCTTGCCTGGCGCCCTACCGTGAGCCGCTGCCCCTCGGCGAGCAGGGTGTCGAGGTAGCAGCGGCGCCCAGCGCAGAGGTGTTGCTGGAGGTGCAGGGGCTGGATGTGGCTTACGACCGACAAGTGCTGTTCGATGTTTCACTGCAGGTAGCGCAAGGCGAATGCCTGGCGCTGGTGGGCGAGTCCGGGTCGGGCAAGACCAGCCTGGCCAGGGCCATCGCGGGGTTGGGCGAGAACGTTCAGGGGCAACTGCGTTACGGCGGCGAGCCGCTGGCGTTCACCGCACGTCAACGGGATGCACGGCTGCGTCACCAGATCCAGTACGTGTTCCAGAACCCCTACCGGGCGTTGAACCCTCGGCAGACGATCGCGCAGACCCTCAGCGCGCCCCTGGCGCATTTCTTCGCTGTACGTGGCGATGAGGCGCGTCATCGGGTCGAAGCGGTACTGGCGCGGGTGTCGCTGCCGGCGCGTGTGGCCGATCTGTATCCGCACAGCCTGTCAGGGGGAGAACGGCAGCGCGTGGCGATTGCCCGGGCGTTGATCTGTGAGCCACGGCTGTTGGTTTGCGACGAGATTACCTCGGCGTTGGATGTGTCGGTGCAGGCGTCGATCCTGGCATTGCTGAGGCGTTTGCAGCGTGAAGGGCTGACCGTGTTGTTCGTCACCCATGACTTGGGGGTGGTGCGGGCGATAGCCGACCGGGTGTTGGTGTTGCGCCAGGGCAGGGTGGTGGAAGAGGGGGCGGCTGAGCAGGTGCTTGGGCGGCCGGTTGATGGCTATACCCGGACCTTGGTGGAACATTCGCCTCGGTTGCAGGTGGGCGTCTAGGTGCATGGCTTTGGGTGGGGCGGCGCCTGTGAGATCGAGCGCCGCCCGCGCGGCGCATCGCGAGCAACGCTCGCTCCTACGTTTGTTTTTGGCCAATAACGCCTGTGACAGGCGCGCGCGAACGCCTTGTTTGTTCGACGCGATATCGAGTCATGCGTCAAGGCGGTCGCGCGCGTTTGCCCCAGGAATAATTGGCCCGAAACAAACGTAGGAGCGAGCGTTGCTCGCGATGCGCCGCGCGGGCGGCGCTCGATCTCCCAGGCGCTGCAAGGCCCAAGGCATGCACCTGGCACCCCAGATGCAATCCCCAGCTGGGCACCATCACCCAGCAAATCGCGCCTGCCGCCGCCGCACTTCCTCCCGCACCGCCGGAATCACCCAGCGCCCGTAATCCACCGTGTCGTACAACGGGTCATACCCGCGGTTGAGGAAGGTGCTCACCCCCAAATCGACATAATCCAGCAACGCCTGGGCGACGGTCTCCGGCGTGCCCACCAGCGCCGTGGTATCGCCATAAGCCCCCACCGCTGTCGCCGTCGGCATCCACAATGCCCGGTCATGCCGGTCCGCCCGGGCGGCGGCGGCGAGCAGGCGTTCGGAACCGGTGCCCTTGATGCGCTTCTGCCAGGGGCTGTCCGCCGCAAACTGCGGGTTGGCCTTGATCTGCGCGAGGATCTGCTCCGCGCGCTGCCAGGCCAGCTCCTCGGTGGCACCCAGGATCAGCCGCACCGACAAGCTCACCCGTGGCGCCGCCACGCCAGCGGCACTCGCCGCAGCCTTGAGTTTGGCGATCTGCTCGGCGACGCCGCTCAGCGGTTCACCCCACAGGGCATACAGGTCGGCATGTTTGACGGCGATCTGGTAAGCGATGTCGGACGAGCCTCCAAAGGAAATCGGGATATGCGGCTGCTGCAGCGGCTTAACCGGCGAAAAAGCGCCCTTGATGGTGAAGTAGCGGCCTTCGAAGTCGAAGGGCTCTTCGGCAGTCCAGGTGCGCCGGACAATCTCCAGGTACTCGTCGGCGCGCTGGTAACGCGCGGTCTTGTCCAGCAGTGTGTCGCCTTCTTGTGGCTCGGCCGTGATGCCGGTGATCGCATGCAGGCGAATGCGCCCGCCGCCGGTGGTGTGGTCGAGGGTGGCGAATGCCCGCGCGGCCACCGTCGGCGCAGTCAGGGCAGGGCGGTGGGCGATCATGAAGCCGAGGCGCTCGGTGTGCGCGGCCGCATAGGCGGCAATCTGCAGGCTGTCGGCACTGCCTGGGCCGCTGGCGATCAGTACCCGGTCGAAACCGGCATGCTCATGGGCGCGGGCGTGGTGGCGGATGAACGGCAGGTCGAAGTCGGGCGAGCGCACGCCGCGGGTCTCGGACCACTGGCGGGGGAAAATCATGCCGACGAATTCAATGGACATGGCGATGGCCTTTTACGTTGAGGAAGGGTCAGAACTGGTAATCGACCTGGGCCAGCAAGGTGCGCCCAGGCATGGGTTGCAGGAAGGTGTTGGTCGAGCCGGCCAGGCCGCTGACGAAATTCAGTTCGTCGGTGACGTTGAGCATGCGCAGCGTCACGCCCCACTGTGGCTGGCGGTAATACGCGGCAAGGTCGAGGTTGTATTCGTCGGGCACCTTCACCGTCTTGCTCAGGTTCAGGTACCAGCTGCTGGTCCACCAGCCAGAGAGCTCCACGCCGAACCCGGAATCGAAGCGGTAATCGACATAGCCGCCGGCGTTGTACTCAGGAATCTGCACCGCATCGAACTTGCCGGACGGGCGCTGGTTGAGGCTGTTGTTATCGCCGAACACGGTGCCGTTGTCGGGGATGAACCCTGCGGAGGCGAACCCGGCCTGGCTGGTGAACTCGTTGTAGGCACTGATGCGGCTGAGGTTGAGGCCGCCGCGCAGGTGCGGGTCCTGGTAGCGCAGGGTCGCTTCCCAGCCTTTGACGATCAACCGGGCGATGTTGTTGTTGCTGTCTGGCGACTGGTCGCGCGCCTGCTTGTAGGCGGCCAAGGTGAAGAACAACTGGTCGGGCATGGCCTCGACCTTCAGCCCCACTTCGTGCAGCACGCTAAGGCTCTCGAACGCCAGTGGGTTGAGCTGGTTGGCCCCGGCGCCACTGCCCCAGCCCAAACCATTGGTGAAGAACCCGGTGTTGACGGCGAGGGAGCGGTCGAAGGTGTAGTACAGGGTGCTGTTATCGGTGGGTTTGAAATAGGGGCTGACCTGTACCGAGAACAACCGGTAATTGTCCGAGTCCTTGCGCGGGTTGCCGCCCGCGAGCACGAAGGGGTTTTCGATACGGGCATCGATCCAGCTGCGGCTGGCCCCCACGTTCAGCCCCACGCGCTCGCCCAGGCGCAGGTTGTGCTGGCTGAACAGGGTTTGGGTGGTCCAGGTGCTGTCGGCGGTGTAGGGCGCTACCGATTCAGCGTACAAACCGTGCCCTGCCGGGTACATGGCGGGCAGGTTGAGCCAGCCATAGTAATTGGACAACTGTGGCACGCCGGGCTGGCCGATCCAGGCTCCGTTGCCACCGGCGGGGTTGCGCCCACTCAGGCCAAGCAGGTCGCCAGGGTTTTTCAGCGTCGGGTCGAGGGTGAGGTCGTAGGCGTTGATGGTGGAGCCAAAATTGTTGTTGGCGGCGATCGACTCGTTGGTCTCGCGGCGGTAGATCAGCCCGGTGTTGCTGTCGTCGACCAGCGTCAGGCCGCCCAGCTGCCATTGGCCACGGGCGCGGAACTCGAAGCGGTTGTCGAAGATGTCGTCCTTGCCCTGCACCTGGAACGCGCCCACCGCGTCGGTGGTGTCGGTGGAGTGCTGGTAGAAAGTGCTGTTGGCCAGGGTGATCGACGGGGTCAGGTCGCCCTCGACGCGCAGTTGTGTGGTGAAGCGCCGCGAGCGGTTCTGGTCCTGTGCGCGCTGGCCGGTCTGTGACGACAGCGAGGTCTGGCCATTGCCTGCCAGCGACGGGTCGTACACCCAGCCGCGCAAGCTGCCTGGGCTGGTCTGGGTATTGGGTGAGGCGCCCTGGAAGCTGCCATCGACCACCTGGTACTGGCCCTGCGCGTTGCGCTGGCGCTGCACCCAGCCGAGTACCTGGGCATCGCTGGCACCCGATGACAGCACCGGCGACCACAGGCTGTTGCCGTTCTGGATGATCGGCGTGGCGCGCCCGGCGTTGTACCTGCCATGGTCGACCAGGTCCTGGGTGGCGCGGTTCCAGCCGTGGGTGATGTTGTAGTCGTAGTAGTCGTCGTAGGCGGCGTTCCAGTCCACCCGCAGGTTGTCGTTGCGCCAGGCGAGGGCGCCGTAGAACGCGTCGAAGTTGTTGTCGACGTTGTCGTAGAAGGTTTCCTGGCGCTGGCGGGTGATGCTGACCCGGTAGGCCAGGCTGTCATTGAGGGGGCCGGTGTTGTCGAGGCTGAATTGGGTGGCATCGCGTGATTCGCCATCGGGGATCCAGCTGCCGATTTCGCCACTCAGGCGGGTGCGGAAGCGGTTGAAGTCGGGCTTCTTGCTTAGGTAGTTGATGTAGCCGCCGCTGCCACTGACCGATCCGTAGGTGACTGATGAAGGCCCGGCGACGATGTCGGCGCCTTCGTAGGCGTTGAAGTTGGCGGGGTGGCGTACGCCGTAGGCGCGTTGGCCATCCTGGAACACCTCGGAGCTTTGCCCGCGCATTTGCGGGGCGATGCCGGCGTTCTGGCCGCCGCCACGGGTGATGCCGGGGGCGTATTTGACCAGGTCGTCCGAGCTCTGGATCGGGTCGCGGGCCAATTGCTCGGCGTTGATCTGGGTGACCGAGCGTGGCGTGTCGAGGACTTTGCTTTCCAGGCCGCCGTAGATCGAGGCCGGTGGGCGCGTGGGCAGGGCGTCGTCGTCAGCCTGTTCGGCTTGGACGGTGACGGTTTGCAGTTGGGTGTCCTCGGCGTAGGCCAGCGGTACGCTGGCGGCGAGGATGGCCAGTGCCAGGGCGCTGGGCTGGAATGTCGGGTGCAGCAAGGCAACGCGGAGCATGGGGCTGAGCCTCGTTCTGTTCGGGAATGGGAAAAGCGAGGGCGCAGCCGCGCCTGCGGTTATTGGGTGCCTATGGCGACTGCCGGGGGCGCTATGCGCCCCTTGTGTGGGGCTTGCTCTGCGAACACGGGCGAAGCCCGTGCGATCCACTCGGGGTACCTGCTTCGCGGGGCAAGCCCGCTCCCACAGAAGAGCGTGCTGGCCTAGTGTTTAGCTCCTGAGCCACAGGCTCTCGAACCGCCAGGTACTGAACAGCGACTGCTCCGCCTGCGCCCCACCGACCCGTGTGCTGACGCTGTCGAGCAAGTCGGCAAAGCCCCAGATCAGCATGCCGCCGCGTTCGTACTGGATGCGTTGGGCGCGGTGCACCAGGGCTTTGCGTTTCTCAAGGTCGGGCTGGGCCATGGCAGCGAGAAAGGCCTCGCTGAACGCCGGGTCGTGGAAGTGAGTCTTGTTGGCCACGGCGAACGGCGCGTCGGTATGGATGGCGCTGGCCAGAAACGGCGCACCGATGCTGCCCCCAGTGCTCAACGTCCAGTCGTCGCGCTGCGGCCCCTGGAACGTCGCCAGGTCGACCTGGCGTACCGTGATCGTCACGCCGATGCGCCGTGCCTGTTCGGCCAGCACCAGGGCCGAGGCAAGCCCAGGCCCTGGGGTCGTGACCAGTTCCACCTGCAGGCCTTCGTGGCCCGCGTCCTGGAGCAATTGCGCCGCCCGTTGTGGGTCATGCGGGCGTGGCCCGAGGCTGTGGTCGAAGGTGGGGTCGAAAGGGGCGTACAGGTCATTGGCCACCCGGCCCTGGCCATTGAGTGCCCGGCGCACCAAGTCCTCTCGGTCTGCCAGCAGGCGAAACGCCTCACGCACCCGCGGGTCGTCGAAGGGCGCTTTGGTGGTGTTCATGTCGAACGACAACCAGTTGCCGCTCACCGACTTCAGCAGGCGCAGGCGTGGGTCGGCCTGCAGCACTTGCAGGTGCTCGGTGGACATGACGTTGGCCATGTCGATCTGCCCGGCGCGCAAGGCCGCCAGGCGGCCGGTCTGGTCCTTGAAGTCGATGATCTCCAGTTCATCGGCATACGGTTTGCCGGGCTTGTAGTAATTGTCGAAACGGGTGAACAGCGAGCGTTGGCCCGGGGTGAAACTTTTGAGTTTGTAAGGGCCGGCACCGACCGGGTTGGTGACCGGGTGGTAGTCCACCGGTACGATGCCGCCGAAGTTGACCCACGTCTCGGGCAACGGCAGGTAGCTGCGGCCTTCGCGAAAAGCCAGGCGCACGGTGCGATCGTCGAGCTTGACCAGGTTGTCGCGGTCGACCCAGTGCAGCAGCGCCGCATAGGGCGAGGCCAGCTGCGGGTCAGTCAGGCGCCTGATGGAGAAGATCAGGTCGTCGGCGTCGATGCTCTTGCCGTGGTGAAACTCCAGCCCAGGCTTGAGCCGCAACGTCCAGCCGCTGGCGTCGGCATTGGGCTCGGCGAACTCGGCCAGGGCCAGGCGCGGCTGCATCTGCTCGTCCCACTCCCACAGCTTGCTGTACAAGGCAAAGCCGCGGACGATGCCGCTGCCGACCGGTTTATGGGCGTCGAGGTTGCCGCTTTGGTTGCCATCGATGATGCCAAGACGCAGGCGCCCGCCATGGCGTGGCTGGTCAGCAACCGCGTCGCCGGGGCTGTCGCTTGGGCCGCAGCCGGCCAGCAGCCCACCGGCTAGTACGCCGGCATGGCCAATGAAGGCGCGCCGGCTCAATGGGTAACCGTCCCAGGCCATGGCGTCAGCCCCCGTTGCTGGCGTGCAGTTGCACGGGGGTGGGCGCCGGGCGGGCGAGGGCGGCGCGCTGGCCACGGAAGTGCGGCAAGATATGCTCGCCGAGGCGGTAGGCTTCTTCCAGGTGCGGGTAGCCGGCAAGGAAGAACAGGTCGATGCCGATGCCGTGGTACTCGCGGATGCGCGCCACCACGTTGGCGTAGCTGCCCACCAGCGCGCAGCCTGGCGGGATGCCGATATAGCCGAAGCCGGTCCACACGTTGGGGTGGATGAAGAAATCGTCGAAGGCCTGCTGCTCGTCCTTGTCGCTGTAGCCGTGCTCGTAGCTCAGCTTGCGTGCGGTGCGCAGGCCAGCATGGGCGGCGCGGGCCTTGACCGTGCCCTTGGCCACGCCTTCGTCGAAGAAACGTTTGGCCTCGGCCCGCGCGGCCTCTTCGGTCTCGCGGGCAATCACGTCGATGGATAGGCCGAAGCGAATGTCGGTACGCCCCCACTTCAAGGCGCGGGCGCGGATGTCGGCGATCAGCGCGGCAATCTCGTCCGGGTGTTCGGCACGCATCAGGTAGAAGTCGGCATGCTTGGCGGCGAACTCGCGCGCGGCCAGCGAAGAACCGGCGGTGCAGATCAGCGGCAGCTCGGCTTTTTTCAGCGGCCCGCGCAGCCCGCCGCCCTCGGCACGGTAATAGGTGCCCTCGTAGTGGAATTGCTCGTTGTGCCAGTAGCCGCGTACCACGTCCATGAACTCGGTGGCGCGGGCGTAACGCTCGTCGTGGCCCTCGAAGTCGCCGACCTGGCGCTGGATGGCATCAGAGCCGCCGTTGATGATGTTCCATACCAGCCGGTTGCCGGTGGCGCGCTGGTAGGTCGCGGCCTGTTGCACGGCCACCCAGGGCGTGTAGTGATAAGGCTGGAACGCGGTGACGAACTTGAGCGTGCGGGTTTCCCGTGCCAGCAGCGAGCACACGGTCCACGGCTCTTCGCCGGTGGGCGCATTGACCATCAGTGCGCCGCCGAAGCCGTTGATTTCCGCAGCGCGGGCGATTTGCCCGAGGTAATCGATGTAGGTGAAGTGATCACCTACCGCGAACCCGGACACCGCACCGCTGCTGTCGCCACCTGCGTGCCAGTCGCCGCGGTTGCGCGGGTCGCCAGGCAGGTACTGGGTTTCGCCATGCAGTGGCAGGCGGGTGAAGAATTCGATGCTCATGGGGTGGCCTCCTTACTGGACGCTGGGGCTGCAGTTGGGCGTGACCGGCTGGCCGCTGATGACCTGGCGGGCGAAGGGGATCGAGTCCTTGAGTGAGGCGTTGACCGTTTCGCTATGGCCCAGGCCTTTGTACAGGTGGCCCTGCACCACCGAGCCGGCCTTGCAGGCATCCTGCATCAGTGCAACCTGGGTCGCGGCGGCAGGGGTCTTGTCCTCGGCGCCGGTGCCGATGAAGATCGGCTGGGCCAGTTTGAGGGTGGGGTACGACACTTGGGCCAGCCACGGTTTGAGCTGGTCGCCCTGGTAGTCCTTTTTGGCGTTGGCGGGGGTCAGGCCGGTGCCGACCACATCGCTGACCAGTGCCGACAGGCAACTGGTGCGCGCCTGCTCGAACAGCGGCAGGG
Organism: Pseudomonas kermanshahensis; assembly: GCF_014269205.2. Taxonomy (NCBI): domain Bacteria; kingdom Pseudomonadati; phylum Pseudomonadota; class Gammaproteobacteria; order Pseudomonadales; family Pseudomonadaceae; genus Pseudomonas; species Pseudomonas kermanshahensis. The sequence continues at coordinate 3,537,001 of NZ_JABWRY020000001.1, read as the reverse complement.
CCTTGTCGGTGTAGAAGTCGCGCGGGTCGATGCTCGGGTCGTACTGCTGTGCGGCGAGCAAGGTGTAGAAGCCGTAGGCCAGGGCCGGGTCGACCTTGTTCTGGTCCTGCTCACCGACGTTTTTCGACCCCACGGTGTAGATCACGCCGGTGCCGATGCTGCCCTTGACCCCCAGTTTGGGTGCATAGGTTGCGGCATAGGCACCGGCTGCAAAGGCACCAGCGCCACCCTGGGATTGGCCGATGATCAGGACCTTGTCGGCCAGCCCCGGCACGCCGGCGACCACGGCCTTGGCGGCATCGAGAATGCCGTAGGCGGCCATGCGGTTGTTCAGCAGCGGGTGGCCACCGGGTACACCCAGGCCTTGGTAGTCGGTGGCGACGATGGCATAGCCCTCTTCGAGCCAGCGGTTCAGGTACTGCACATCGCGGTAGGAACGCCCGGCCCAGGACGGTGCGCAAATATCCGCCACCCCGACGGTGCCGTGGCCCCAACTGGCGACCGGCCAGCCACCGGCGGGCGCCGGGCCCTTGGGAATGAACAGCGCGCCAGAGACCACGATTGGCGTCTTGCCGTCGATGCCGTCCAGCGAGGTGTAGAGGATGCGCTGGGCACTGGCGGCGTTGGGCAAGCTCAGCGCTGAGTCCAGCGGCTCGCTGCGCAGCAGTTTACCGGGGGTGGCCGGGATTGCCTTGGACCAGGTGTAGAAGCTCGAAACGCGGCCGTCGCCTTGTTGCGGGTCGGGTTTGGGGGCGTAGGTGTCGGCGGCCAGGGCGCCAATGGAAAAGGCCAGGGCACTGAGGCCGAAAACGATGGAAACAGGCAATTTCATGGAAGATGTTCTCAAGGTTGTTGGCTGATTTGAGCGTCCAGGGACGGCCAGTAGTGGGTGAGCTGCAGGTCGATCAGCGCCTGGCGGGTGAAGCCTGTGGCCAGGTCGCTGCTGATGTCGTAGGGCGTGCGGATCAGGCGGTTGGCCAAGGCGTATTGGCCCAGGGCGTCGTAGTGGGCTTTGAGTTGGGCATCGCTTTTCGGCGCCCAGCGCGCTTTCCAGGCCACCGGGTCGTCCTGGTCATCGCGGCGCAGCACGCTTTCGGCCACCCCGGCGCGGGACGACAGCGCGTAATAGGCGTCGCGGTTCTGCGCTTGGGAGATCCACCAGGCCGCGCGCACCCAGGCCGTGGCCACCAGCTGCGTAAGGTCGGCGTGCTGCTGCACGAAGCGGTCGGTGCCCCACAGGTCGGACACCAGCCGCCAGTCGTTGGCGCCTTGCTTGGTCGACCAGAGAATCCGCGCCACACCTTTGTCTTCCAGGGCGTAGGCTTCGTTGAGCAGCACGGCGGCATCGACCTTGCCGGCCGACACGGCGGCGGCACCGACCTGCGGGTTGAGGTTGGCGATCTTGAAGTCGGTCAGCTTGAGGCCCTGGCTTTCCAGGAAGTTGCTGAAGGCAAATTCCCAGGGCCGCCCGCGGTGCAGGGCCAGGCGCTTGCCTTTGAGGTCCTGGATGCTGCGCACCGCAGAGCCGCTGGGCACCACCAGGTAAATGTTGTTGCCGCTGCCACCCGGCACGATCAGCTTGCCGGGCACTTGGCCGGCGCCAGCGATGACCGAGGGCAGGTCGCCGCGTACGGCGAAGTCCAGGCTGTCGTTGCTGAAACCTTCGTTGATTTGTGGCCCCGCGCCGGCGTGGGGCAGGGCGGTCCATTGCAGCTTCACGCCGCGGGCGGCCAACTGCTGTTCGAGCCAGCCGTCTTCGATCACCCGCCCCGGGATGCCCCCGAAGACCGGCGCGCCGCCTTGGGTGAAGGCAACGATGGCGATGCGCACCGCTGCCGGTGGCTCGGCGGCCAATGTGGTCAGGCTGAGTAACAGGCCGCCCAACAGGGCCAGGCCGTGACGCCAGAGTGTGTTCATGTGCGGCTCCAAACAAGGGTTCAACAGGTCTGGGCCGCGTGCTGCAGCGAACCAGGCATTGCCAGGCCAGGAGCGAAATGCATGCCAGTCTTCGAAAAGGCGGCTGCAGGCCGTTAACGGCGGGGCCTTCAGCACATGGGAGGGGCGCGGCGTGCAGCCCAGCCTGCTGATCGGCACGCAGGGCAGTGCTGGCGCGTTGCTGCTGCAGCAGCAGTCGGTTGTTGGAATATCAGATATTTAAAAATGGAATATATAAATATTAATTAATAATTTTTTGATCTAATTTGTTTCGGGCACTATGGGGCTGCGCGTCAATTGCCAGGAATGCCCCCATGTCGCTGATCACCCACCCTAATGCCCGAGAGCTGACCAAGTCGGTACGTGCCACCGTGCTTGTGTTCAAGGACCCTCGCTCCCAGGAGCTGCTCAGCCGTATCGAGCGCCTGGCGCCCAGCGAGGCCAATACCCTGATCATCGGCGAAACCGGAACCGGCAAAGAACTTGTCGCTCGCCACATCCATCAGCTGAGCCGCCGTGGCCGCGAACCGTTCGTGGCGGTGAACTGCGGTGCCTTTGCCGAAACCCTGGTGGAAAGCGAACTGTTCGGCCATGAGAAAGGGGCGTTCACCGGTGCCACCTCGAACAAGGCCGGTTGGTTCGAGGCGGCTAATGGCGGCACGCTGTTTCTCGACGAGATTGGGGACCTGCCGTTGAACATGCAGGTGAAGTTGCTGCGGGTGCTGCAGGAGCGCGAAGTCGTGCGGCTGGGCTCGCGTACACCGATCCCGATCAACGTGCGCCTGGTGGCCGCGACCAACGTCAACCTGGCCGACGCCGTGGTGGCGGGGCATTTTCGCGAAGACCTGTTCTACCGCCTGCACGTCGCCACCATCCGCCTGCCACCGCTGCGTGAGCGGCCCGGCGACATCCTGCCCTTGGCAGAATTTTTCATCGAAGAGCATTGCCGGCGCCTGGGTTATGAACGTGCGTCGCTCAGCCCGGATGCAGAGCGCAAATTGCTGGCTCACAGCTGGCCGGGCAACATCCGCGAGTTGGAAAACGCGATCCACCATGCCTTGCTGGTATGCCGCTACCAGGTGGTAGCGCCCGCAGACCTACACTTGGTGGACATGAGGCCGCAAGGTGCGGCCCAGGTGTATGCCACGCAGGCCAACGCCCCGGCCGCGCTCGCGGCGCCGCCTAACCTTGAAAGCGCCTTGTTGGCGTTGTTCGAGCAGAACGTGCCGAACCTGTATGAGCACATCGAGGAGACGGTGTTCCGGGCGGCGTATCGGTATTGCCACGGGAACCAGCTGCAGACCGGGCGGTTGTTGAACATCAGCCGCAACATCGTGCGGGCGCGGCTGGAGAAGATTGGCGAATTGTCGAAGGCATGAGGTGCCTGTATCGGGGCTGCTGCGCAGCCCATCGCCGGCAAGCCTGGCTCCCACAGGTACTGCACATGGCTTGAGGTCTGTGCAGTCGAGGTGGGAGCCCGGCTTGCCGGCGATGGGCCGCATAGCGGCCCCGATTTGGCGCGGTTATTTGATAAAGCGAACCTGGCTGTTGATCTTCTCGATCACCGCCCCTTTGCGCGCGTTGAAGCGGGCCTTGTTCTGTTCGAACAGGTTATTGCCCTTGGTGTCGATGGAAATGATCAGCGGGCCGAACGCCCGTACCCGGTTGACCCACAGGGTTTCAGGCATCCCCAGGTCTTGCCACTCGGCACGTTCGATCTCTTCTACCTGCGTTGCAGCCAGCACCGCACAGCCCCCTGGGAACACCGCATGCACGGCTTTGTTTTCCAGGCAGCCGGTGGTGGTTTCCGGCGCCATGCCGCCTTTACCAATAATCAGCTTGACGCCGGTTGGCTCGATGAACTGCTTTTCGAACTTCTCCATGCGCATGCTGGTGGTCGGGCCAATGGACACCATCTCGAAACTGCCATCGTCTTTTTTGCGCACGATAGGCCCAGCGTGGAAGATCGCACCACCGCGCAAGTCAACCGGCAACTCCCGCTTGAGCTCGATCAACCGACGGTGCGCGACGTCGCGGCACGTCACCAACTGGCCGGTTAGATAAACCACGTCGCCGACATTGAGGTTGGCCAGGTCTTCGTCTTTGATCGGGGTGGTCAGGAGCTTTTTCACAGTACTACCCCTTCGTGCGAGAGGATGTCGTAGGACAGGTCGGCGTTGATGCGGATCTTGCCGCGGCGGTGCGCCCAGCAACCGGTCGATACCGGCGTGGGGTTGAGTGCAAATCCATTGTGCGGGCTGCCATGGAAGGAGAGTGGCGAGTTTAGCGGCGAAGACGAGTAAGCTGCGAGCAGTCATCCGACTTCGCCTTGCTCGGTATCGTTGGTCCGCACCAGTTGGGCCGTATCAGCATCGCCCATCCAGTAAATGGCGAGTTCGATGCGGGCCATGCAGGCACTGTTTTCAGCAAACCGCAGTGCTGGCACCACGTTATACTCGGCGCTTTTTGCCCATGGCCGGAGACACTAATGCGCCAGGTTTTGCTCATCGTCGATGTTCAATCCACTTTCAGCCCGCCCGAATGGCTGGTCGACGGTTTGCGGCGGTTGTCGGCGAATATCCCGACCATCGCCTCGGTCGAACTGCACGATGAGCAGGCCACGCCGTTCCAGCGTCAGTTGGGCTGGCACCCGGCAGCCGAGGACGAGAGCCTGGTCGAAGCGGACCAGGTGTTCGTCAAGCATGGCTACGGGCAGACCGTCGAAACCCTCGAATACATCAAGCAACTGGGCGTGGAGCGGGTGCTGGTGTGCGGCATGCAAACCGAAACCTGCGTGCTGGCCGCAGGCTTTGCGCTGTTCGATGCGGGGCTCACGCCAACCCTGGTGACCGACATGACGGTAGGGTCGTCGCTGGACAGGTCCGGGAAGATGGGCATCGACTTGTGGAAGCACCACTTCCGCCAGGTGACGACGTCTGCCGAGGTGCTGGCCGCGCTGGCAATGTGAGCACAGGAAGTGCAATCATTTTGCCATCTTGCCACGCCAATGAGTATCATTGTCGATTGATGGCAGCCTCGATACACCTCGATTGAGAAGGATCTCCATGCTGAAACAGTCTTACCTTGTCGGCGCTATGCTGCTGCCGCTTGCAATGAGCTGGTGTGGCTCGGCGCAGGCCTTCACCGATGGCACTGACCGCTCCGTGACCTTGGAAAAGGTCGAGCAGACCTTTGTCGTGCAGAAGGATGGCAGCCACCGCCTGGACGTCGACAGTGTCTTGCTGATCAATGACGAACGCGCCATCAAGGCCCGCGCCCAGCAGCCGGTGAGCTTCAACCGCTCGCTGGAAACCCTGGAAGTGATCGAGGCCTACACGCAAAAGCCCGATGGGCGCAAAGTGCGGGTGGATGCCGCGCACATCAAGGAACAGCAAGAGCAGGCGTCTGCGCAGGCGCCGATGTTTCAGGACAGCGTCAACAAGGTCATCATCTTCCCTGAAGTTGCGGTGGGGGATCGCCTGGTTCTGCATTACCAGCGCAACCGATTCACGCCGCTGTTCCCGGGGCAGTTCGAAGACATCACCGTGCCGGAATTCCACCCGGTCGAGCAGTTCACGCTGACCTACGACATGCCCGAGGACATGCCCCTGCAAGCGGACGCGCGCAGCTTCAAGGCGTCGATGCCGGCGGCTGCACCCGGGCGCACGGTCTACCGCTGGGACTACGTGCCGGCGGACCGGGCGCGGATCGAGGCCAGTGCGGTGTCCTACCTGGACTACGGGCATTATCTGGCCGTCTCGACCTTCACCGATTTCAAACAGTTCGCCGAGGCCTATCAGGCACGGGCCAAGGTCGAGGTCACGGCACCGATCACCGAGTTGGCGCACCGTCTGACGGCCCACTTACCTACCGCACGGGAAAAGGCGCTGACGCTCAGCGACTGGGTGCGTGAGAACATTCGCTATGTCGCCGTGTATGTCGGTGCTGGCGGGGTGGTGCCACATGCCGCGCAGACCGTGCTGGAAAACCGCTACGGTGATTGCAAGGACCATGTGGCGCTGCTTGAAGCGCTGCTGGCGGCGGCGGGTATCAAAAGCACACCGGCCTTGATCAACCTGGGCAATGCCTATGTGTTTCCCAAGGTCCCTGCGCTGGGGGTGTTGAACCACGTGATCACCTACGTGCCGAGCCTGGACCTGTATTTGGACTCCACCGACCCTTCGATTGCCGCAGGCTACCTGCCGCTGGGCACATTGAACAAGCGCGTGCTGCTGACTGCCACAGGCGAGTTCGGGCGTACCCCGGCCATCCAGCTCAACAAGGTATCCAGCGACCTGAAGTTCAAGGTCAACGGCAAGGGAGCGGCGGATTTCACCAACGTTGCCACCGTGCAAGGCTGGGCCAGCGAGGTCAGCCGTTATGGGGTTAAATCGATGAAGCCGGCCGACCGTGAACTGCTCGTCGAAAAAGTGCTCGGCGCCTATGGGCAGCGCGGCAGCGGCACGTTCGAGGTACGCCCGCCGAGCGCCACTGGCGAGTTTGTCAGCACCGTTGATGGGCGCACGGAAAACCTCGTCAACCTGCCCGGGCCGGTGGGGGTGGTGGCCTTGAGCAGTCTGGCAGGGGGCATCTCGCAGAACGTCTACAGCTTTGCCATGGAGAAGGAACGCAGCCAGCACTTCGTGTGCATTTCCAACGACACCGTGGAAACATCGCGCTTCGAATTCCCATCGGAGGTCAGCGTGCTGGCGATCCCCAAACAGGTGCGTCTGCAAGACGCCAATGTGGAATACAGCGCGCGTTACGCCCAGGAGGGGAATGCGGTGGTGATCGAGCGGCACTTCAAGTTCAGCCGCCCGAACGTGGTGTGTTCACCCGAGGATTTTGCCGCCATGAAGCCGACGCTCGAGGCGATGGTCAAGGACCTGCAGAGCCAGATCATCGTGCAAGCGAGCTAGCCCCCAGGTCGTACGCCAACAGCAACGCGCCTGGCTTACTCGGCCGCCAAGCGCCCCTTCACCCGGTCAGCCTTGTACTGCATGGCCACTGCTGGCGCAGGCTTGGCTGCACCGGTTTCCAGCCACTGACGCATGCGGCTGGCATCGGCGAAGTGGGTGTACTTGCCGAAGGCATCGAGGATCACCATGGCCACCGGGCGGTTGTCCATGCGGGTCAGCAGCACCAGGCAGTGGCCAGCCTCGTTGGTGAAGCCGGTCTTGGTCAGCTTGATGTCCCAGTTGCTCTTGTTCACCAGGTGGTCGGTGTTACGGAAGCCCAAGGTGTAGTTGGGCGCGCGGAAGGCCACGGTCTTCTCGCGGGTGGTCGACAGTTCGCTCAGCATCGGGTACTTGCGCGACGCCATCAACAGCTTGGACAGGTCGCGGGCGCTGGACACGTTCTGCGTCGACAGGCCAGTCGGCTCGACATAGCGGGTGTGCGCCATGCCCAGGCTGCGGGCTTTGGCGTTCATGGCCTTGATGAACGCCGGGTAACCGCCGGGGTAGTGGTTGGCCAGGCTGTTGGCCGCACGGTTTTCCGACGACATCAGGGTAATCAGCAAGGTCTCGCGGCGGTTCAGCTGGCTGCCCAGGCGCACCCGCGAATACACACCCTTCATCTCCGGGTTGTTGGCGATGGTCATGGTGAGCATTTCATCCATGGGCAGCTTGGCGTCCAGCACCACCATCGCCGTCATCAGTTTGGTCACCGAGGCAATGGGCACCACGCGGTCGGCGTGGCTGGCATACAGTTCCTGATTGGTGTTCAGGTCGATCAGCAAGGCGCTGCCCGAAGCCAAGTGCAATTTGGCCGGGTCACGTTGCACCTGGGCCGGGGGTTGTGCAGCAGCAGTCGACGGGAGGGTCGCGGTACCTGTGAGCAACAGCAGCAGGCTGAGGATGGACAGGGATGTTTTCACGTTGAGGCTCACTAAAAGTTGGTATGTCGTTGGCTGTGCAAGGGTTTTCCCCCAAAAAACCGCTGCATTGTGGAGTATGGCCTAAACCGTGTCGAATGCCTTATGACTAAAGGGCGTAACGTGAACGAAATTTAATCCTGTACCAATTCTGTACCAATTACCTGCTGTTCAAGCTTGGCCAATTCGGACCAATCGTTGGCTGAATTCAGCCACTTTGCGTACGTCGTCAACAGCACCTGGACCGAGTGCCCGAGCTGCCCCGCGATGAAGGCAGGGTTCATCCCAGACATGAGGCACATCGTGGCATATGTGTGCCTGCAGTTGTACTGAGGACGCGCAGGAAGCTTCAATGCCGCGATAGCCTCATTGAAGTGTACCCCGGGAGTATCAGTGCCCTTCATGTACGGCGATGAGCCGGAAGGCTGAAAGACGTAGGATGACTCTGTAGAGACTCGGCGCTTCTGTCTGGATCGATAGTGTGCGATCTCCTTTGCCTTGGCCAGGGCGCCCAAAGCTCGACTGTTGAGCATCACGGTTCGGGTGTACTTCGTCTTTGTTCGTTCGACCACTTGCTTTTCCACCACGATCCGGCAGACGTGTGCCGTCCTCTTGTCGAAGTCAATCTCGTCCCAACGCAGCGCCATGACCTCTCCAGTGCGCATGCCAGTGTAGAAGGCAAACTCATAGAACGCGGCGAACACCTGGTTGCATCGGGAGAAGTTCGCATACATCCACGCGATCAGAGCATCAGCTTCTTCCACCGTGAACGGGTCCACCTGCTTCTTGTTCTTCTGAGGCAGTTGGATTGCAGCAGCCGGGTTCCTGTCTACTACCTCGTCATACACTGCTGCTCGGAACATCGCCTTTACCCTGGCGATAGCGGCGCGTTTGACTGTCGAACTCTTCCACTGGGTCTTTGCGACTACCTCCCTCAGCACCATCGGTGTAACTGCCTTGATCGGCAGCGTTGCCAGATGGGGCATCCAATAGTTGTTCATTAACCCCTTGTAGTTGACACGGGGGTCGTGCACTACTTCCAGGCTGTTTAGCCAGGTCTGGGCGTACTCGCCGAACATGATTTCATTCACATGCGCGAGATAGCTGGACGTGGGGAATAGCTCGGCATACCGCTTCTCGTCCAGCACCCCGTGTTTGGCAAGGCTGATTACTTGAGCGCGTAAATCGGCTGCCGCTTTGATCCCCTTGGCGGTTTGGGGATGCGCGAGAGTTTCGGACCGACGCTCACCGTTCCAAGTAAAACGGATCCGGATGGATTTACCGATGAGTTCGACTCCAGTGGGTAGCCCCAGCTTCCTTCCAGCCACGCTTCATATCTCCTGATGCTGTAAAAAATCCGGCCGTCGATCTTCTTCCAGACCCCCTCGGGGATCACGCCGCGGCTTCGCTTACCTTCCAATGCGCGCTTGGTCGTTCCGACCAGCTCTGCCATCTTCTCCTCAGGGACCTTGTCGGATACATAGGCCACCGGCTGGCGATCTTCGTTTTGCATAATGGTCTCCACGCCGCCGATGGCGGCAGGTTGGTGGTCAGGCGGGGATCTTCTTGAGCACGGCGTCAGCCACTTTGATAGCGGCCTGGGCGTCGTTGACGTAGGCCGGATTGAAGCCGCCGGCGTAGTGAATCACTCGCTGGCAGGAATCCAGCTCTTTGCGAACTAGGCGCAGCGCGTGCACCAGCTCTTCCTGCAGGGCTCCCTCGGCTCGGCCGATGTGCCAGAACTCCTGACCCCAATGCCCAGCAGGCGGAGGGTTGCTGTTCTGCTTGCCGAAAACCATGGCTCCGAGGATTGCGTCACAGAGCAGGCGCTTATAGATGTTCTCGCCATCTAGCCCCAGGCCGCCGCGACGGCGCAGAGTGCTCACGACCTCGTCGACGTTGAGGCCGCTGTCCTTGAGCACAATGTCGAGCTCTGGCTTGCCGGCGGTGTAGATCACCAGGGCCAACTTGGCATCGGGCCAGAGGTCGGCGGCCAGGCGCTCCAGGCAGTCGTTCGCTGTGTTGTGGAAGCGTTCTGTTGCGGACATAGGTCATCCTCGCCCGCGCACGTTGGCGGGCTTGAGCAGTAGGGGGAGGGGTTAGGCTCGAGCTTCGAACAGTTCGATTTGCGCTGCCGGGGTGTCGCGGATGCTGATTGCCTCGGCGATGCGCTGCTGGGCAACATCGATGTACCCAAGCGGGTTACCATGTTCGTCGGTGTCTTTCTCGATGCCGATGAAACGTCGGCCCAGCTGGACGCAGGCAACGCCGGTCGTGCCGCTGCCCATTGTGTTGTCGAGCACCATCTGGCCAGGATTGGTGTAGGTGGCGATCAGGAAGCGCATCCAGCTGACTGGCTTTTGGGTTGGGTGGAAGTTTGCCGTCTGCTTGTCGCTCGAGAAGAATTGAACAGAGCGCGGGTGCCGGTCCGTCGAGTCATACTCGGTGAGCGACAGGGCCTTGCCGTAACACTCCGAGTTGACCGTCTTCCGCTTCGCCGTGCGCCGCTCGTGGCCGGTTGTCATCTGCGGGTTGTACACCGGCTGGCGCCGGTAGAAGACCTGGGCGCTTTCGTGCGCCCGCAGAGGCTGCTTTTTCGCATTGAGGAAGCCGGTGGCGTTGCCCTTCTCCCAGATCCACTCGTAGCGGTAGTCTCGGGGGTTGCTGGCGACCACCAGCGAGCTGAACGGCTGGGCTGCGCAGAGGACGATGGCCGCCTCTGGCTTGGCGATTCTCAAGTACTGCTCCCAGAGGGGGGCGAATGGGATCACCGCATCCCAGGCACACTGCGTAGTGCCGTAGGGCAGATCAGCCAGCACCAGGTCGACGCTGGCATCTGGGATCGACCTCATTACCTCCAGGCAGTCGCCTTGGTACAGGCTGACTTCGCTCATCGCGGCCCCCTGTAGATCAGGTAGGCCATGTACATCAGGGGCAGGATCATGGTTGGGTCTCCTGCTGGACCCCAAGCTCTCCCATCACCTCGGTGGCGATGGCAAAGCCAGGGCTACCAAGTGGGCATTCCTTGATGATGCGGTTCAGTCCATCGATCAGATCGCGGGCTGTGCCGATCATCATGTCGGCGTCGGCGTCCATATCCAGGCCGAGGGCTTCGCCAATGCTGCCGATGGAGACGCAGGCATCCAGCAGCATGCGCTTGCTGCGCTCGGCCTCCTTGCGCAGGGCCTGGATTTCGGTCAGCAGAGATTCGACGCCTGTAGCCAGGGTTCGATGGGTCTCGTCGCCGCAGAACAGTCGATCAGTGAGTAGGGAAGGTTGCGCCCACACTGGATTAGCTGGGCCACTCGGCAGGACGCCGGAGGAGGGGAATTGGTGTCTAAAACAGCTCGAAAACAACTCGATTCTATTGGTCGAAAGTCGTCCTAACTCGCAGAACCATATTAGACAGTTCGAAGGTGTAGGCCGCTAACGGCGCGGCCTGAGGGTCGATTCTCACACTACTGCCGCAGTACTGGATGAAAAACTAGTCGCGCCCCCAATGCTCATCTACAACGATGTTTCGGTTTGCATCCCGCTGCACGAGCGACTGCCGCTGAGTGCCCTTGTAGTCAGTTTCATCGCGGCGCTCTACCCAGCCAACCACTTCGCCTTGGGCATTGAGAATTGTGTACTCGTACACGTCTTCTTCAGCCATGGACCCCTTCTGGTAATGCCGGCCCGAATGCAGGGTGTCGCCACCATTCAGCTTCAGTTTTTTCTTCCACATTTCTTGCTCTCCTTGAGCTGCGAAGGGTGGCAAGAACGTAGCATCTGCTGGTAGTGCGCACCATAGTTGTCATCGAAAATCGGTTCCAAAACTGAAACGGCGACCCTTGCAGTATGCGGCCTGTAGCCGTGCCGTTTCGTCATTGTTTTGGAATCGATTTCGCCGCTGGCGCCGTAAGGGTTGGGCGTTTGTACCACGGTCTTGAAAACCGCTGAGCAGAACCTACACCAGGACCGCACCTGTGACCAGGCTTGATCGGCCTCTACGAACGACTGCTTTCGACCCATTGCAGTCATTCATGGAAAAGAGTTGGGGCCAAGAGCGAACCATGAGAACCGATGATCGTATGAGGCACGACCTTTCAAAGTCGCGAATCATCAAGCCGGCAGGATGCGCGTCCAGTAACGGGTAAGTTGCTGGATTCGGATTGGCAACGAACGGGCGATAGTGTTCAATGTCAGCTCAATATTACCAAGCGAATACGAACCCGACACCCGCAAATGGCTGACCTCGGGCGCGCAGCCAAGATAGCCGGGGCAATAGCGCTGCAACTCATCGATCAGTATGTCCAGCCTCCAGCCTTCCACTTCCAGCCGCCCCTGGGCCCAGGCCTCTTCGCCTCTTTTCAACGCCTGCGAGCCCCTCAGTCTCTGACGATCAAAAGTCACTGATTGTCCTTGCTCGATCACGACCACATCGTCAGCCTGCTCAGGACGTACCGCCACGGCATGCTCGTAGACGCTAAGACGCGTCAGCCCGTCGAGCTGGCGCACGGCGAAACGAGTGCCCAAAGCGCGCAGCTCACCTTGGGCACTGCGTACCAGGAACGGGCGGGAGTCTTTGCCTGTAGTGACATGAATTTCCCCGGCCCGAAGAATCAGCAGGCGGGTGCTGGCGTCGAAGACAACATCCAGCGCAGTATCGGTATCGAGCACCAGCAAGGTTCCGTCAGCAAGTACCTCTTGGCGCTGTTCACCGATGCGGGTTTTAACGTCGGCCATCCATTTTGGCACAATGCCATATCCCTGCCATGCCAATGAACTCGCCCCGGCACCCAGCAGCAGCCCTTTGAGAAGGGTGCGGCGATTTGGGCCGCTTTCGCGCAGGGTGGACTTTTCCATGACGTCCCAAGTCAATTGCTGCGGCATGCGGCCAAGGCGTGCCTGCAATTCGGTCAACTGCTGCCATGCCCACTCATGCTCCGCACTTCGGCAGTGCCAACGTTGCCACTGTGCGCGCAGTGCCGGGTCATCAGGGCTCGCGGACAGTTGCGCGAACCACTGCGCAGCATGGCGAAGCGCTTGGCGCTGGGCGTCGTTGGTCACCATGGATTGTGCACGAAATACAAGAGGCAACGTTCGGTGGCTCGGGCCATGTATTTGGTGACTGAGCTGGCGGACACCTGTAGTTGTTCCGCAATTTGAGGGTAAGTAAGCCCTTGCACCTGCGACATCAGAAACGCCGTTTTCGCCTTCACGCCCAGTCCGTCAAGCATGCGATCCAGCTCCAGAAGTGTCTGAAGCAGGGCAAGTCGTTCCTCGGCCGAGACTTCGAACGACTCAGGTTGTGCTGCGAGCACTTCGAGATAGGCACGCTCTACTGACTGGCGGCGAAAACTGTCGATCATTACCCGCTTGGCGATGGTTACCAGGAAATGACGTGGCTCATTGAGCGTGGCCGCCAGGGGTTCACGGCGCTCGGCGAGTAACACGCGTACAAAGGTGTCTTGGGCAAAGTCGGCCGCCGCTTGCGAACACCCGGTGCGCTTGCGCAGCCAGCTTATCAGCCAGGGTTGATGGTCGTTGTAGAGCGTCGCGATAGGGTTGCCAGACGACATGTCGGTGCCAAGCAGAGAATAAGAATTAATCGCAATATAGTAAAATGGTAGCCTTAGGGCAATCGACTTTCGGGCCAAAACAACGGAGCCAAAAAATTTTCAAAACGCGTTGTCACTTTGCCCCCGGCAGCGCGACTCCTTTTGCAGATACCTCATAAAACGCCGACAACCGCATTAGGAGAAAGCATGCAGCATCCCCTTCCTGGCATGTTCACCGCCAAATTGAACACCCAAAGCGCGCTGTACCTTGTCATGTTTGGTGTATCGGTGTTGATGGCCACTCCAGCGCTTACCCGTGCTGCCGAAAGCCAAGAAACAGCTCGTACGCAGCATCAGCAGGAGTTTGCTATCGAGGCCGGATCGCTGGCTACCGTATTGAACCGCTTTGCGACCGAAGCAGGCGTTGTCTTGTCGTTTGACAACGGGCTTACCGAAGGTAAGCAAAGCCGGGGCATCAACGGCCGTTACAGCATCGATCAGGGCTTTTCAGTCTTGCTGAGCGGTTCTGGATTGCAGGCGGTCGCTGGTGGGGGTAACAGCTACGTGGTATTGCCGGCCACTCCGTCGGGCTCAATGCAATTGGGCGTGACCAACGTAACAAGCTCGGGGCTGGGCGCCATCACCGAAGGGTCGAGATCCTATACGACCGGTAGCACCAACACAGCAACGAAGATGAGCCTCTCGCTGCGAGAAACACCGCAGTCAGTCAGTGTCGTCACGCGTCAGCAAATGGATGATCAAAACATGCAGTCCCTCGAAGACGTTGCCAGGGCTGCCACGGGTATCAATACAACCAAGGATTTCGGTACCGAACGATCACGCTATTTCTCCCGGGGTTTCCAGGTCAACGACCTGCAATACGACGGCGTACCGACTAGCATTTCCGAAAGCTACTCGATGGACGTGACCTCTGTTAACAACATGGCCATCTACGACCGGGTAGAGTTTGTGCGCGGCGCCAACGGCCTGATGCAGGGTGCGGGAAACCCTTCGGCGGCCATCAACTTGGTGCGTAAGCGGCCAACGGATACCTATAAGCTCAAAGCAGAAATCGGCGGCGGCTCCTGGGATCATTACCACAGCCAGATCGACGTGAGTGGGCCTTTGAACGAACAGGGCACGCTGCGGGGCAGGACCGTACTGCTATACGATGCCGGCAATAGTTTTGTAGACCGTGCCGACAAAGAAAACCAGTTGTTCTACGCCATTGGCGAAGCCGACTTGAGCGAAGATACGACGGTAAGCCTTGGGACCGTGTTGCAGAAGGATTATCACGGCGGTTATGACTGGGGCGGCTTGCCTACTCAACTCAATGGCCGCTTCTATCCACTGTCGCGTTCGGCTTCTTTTGCGCCAAGCTGGGCACATCTGAACAAAATCAATCGCACGGTATTTGCTGACATCAAGCATGCGTTCAATGATGACTGGAAACTGACCGTCAATACTAACTTCATGTGGTCGAATGCCGATTTTCTCGGGCTCTACGGCAACAACATTGGTAACGACCAGTTCCGGCTGGCCACCAACGATACAAAATACGACGACGAACAAATCAGCCTTGATGCCGCGCTGAACGGTGCATTCTACCTGCTCGGTCAGCGCCACGAACTGGTGTTCGGCGCTAACGCGCGCAAAGACCGGTTCATCAACGAGTCGCGCTACAACAACAACCCAAGCGTGGTCGATATTCTTGATTTTTCCCCTTCACAAGTGGCTTCGCCCACCTACAGCTACGAGCGTATCCAGTACCGCAACGTACGCAAGGACAAAGGGCTTTATGCCGCCACCCGACTGAACCCCAGCGATGATCTGCATGTGATCTTGGGCAGCCGTTTCAGCTGGGTTGACTACACGTCTTCTGACTATGAAGACCGTTTCAAGGAAAATGGAAAAGTCATACCCTATGCTGGCGTCGTCTATGACCTCACTGACGATGCCTCGGTTTACGCCAGCTACACCGAGATTTATCAGGTTCAAAGCAACTACGACATCAACAACAAACTGCTCAACCCCATCACCGGCAGCAACTACGAAATCGGCCTCAAGAACGAGTTCTACGACGGGCTGCTCAATACGTCTGTGGCGGTATTCCAGGTTGACCAAAGCCACTTACCCCAAGCGGTTGTTGGCGCACCACGTATCTGCGGGCCAGGACGTAGCTCAACGTGTTACGAGGAGGGCGGCAAGGTCCGCAACCGAGGATTTGAGGTAGAGGCTTCTGGAGAAGTTCTCCCCGGTTGGAACGCCGTGCTCGGATACACCTACAGCCACCCTGAATATATTGGCGGAACCCGTAAAGGTACCGACTACGCCACCGAAACCTCCCCGCGCCGGTTGGTTAAACTTGCGACCAATTATCGTTTGCCCGGCGAGCTGGGCGATTGGCGTGTAGGTGGTAGCCTCTATCATCAGAGCAAGGTCTATCTAGGTAATGTGGAGCAGGGAGCGTACAACCTCGTCGATCTGAACGCTAATTACCAGATCAACAAAAACCTGAGCGCGCAGCTGAACCTGAACAACGTGTTCGACAAGCATTATTACTCCGCCATCTATAACTCGAACCTGGGCAATTACTACGGCGAACCACGCAACTTCGCCGTGACGCTGCGGTACGAAAACTGAAAAGATCTGGTCTCGCCGCAGCAATGTGGTTTGCGGCGAGATTACAAATATGCACTGAACATGGACCTACCACCCTATGCGAGTGGCTGCTATGGGTCGAAAGCGGACAGTCAGCGACAGCTACCAGGTGATACCAATTTTGATACCACTGATGGGGGAAGAAGGGGGGCGGAGGGGCGTTTCGCCCAATAAAATCAACCTTTTAGCACCGCCAAAAACCCCTGAAAAACTGCATGGTGATGTTGGCGGTAGACGTCAGCCAGGGCTCTTGGAGGGGGGCGATCCGAAGTTAGGTCGAGCCAGTGCTGAGGTTGTCTTAGGCGCTTTGTACAGCGCTGCAGGCGGGCGAAAGGGGTCCAAAATCAGTTCCAAAACAGAAAGGGCGACCCTTGTAGAATGCGGGTTACAGCCCGGTAAATCTCGATTCGTTTCGGAACTGATATTTCCGCCTAGGCCGCGTGAGGTGGCAATTCTTGTACCGGATTGCAAATCCGGGAAAAGGTCTGTTTTAGGTCTCGAAACTGCGAGCCAGCCTCTGCAGCGCTACCGTAACGTTCGCACGTCGAATAGGTATGATCCGATAACTTCTGCACGCCGAGCGAAGTGCTGGATCTCTTTTCCTTTGAACAGCTCGTGTCGAGGTGTGCGCTCGGCGATGACGTCTCGAATGGCGTCATAAAACTGCTCGTAGACGATCGAATAGCCAAGCTCTTTGAAGGTCGCGCGCAAGGCCTGGTGAAAGCGTTCTTCGTCGTTAGGGTGTCGGGTGTGCCAGGTGTCCCTGTGTAGCCACGGTAGGAGAAATAGCTTGAGTGCCTTCATGTCCATGGGGAGCTTCCTGCAGCTTCGGAAAACGCGATTCTAGCGACGCACAAATCGATTCCAAAACTGAAACGGCGACCCTTGCTGTATGCGGCCTGTAGCCGTGCCGTTTCGTCTTTGTTTTGGAATCGATTTCGGAGCTGATGCCGCATGGTTTGGGCACTTAGCCCACGGTCTTGAAAACCGCTGAGCAGAACCTACACCAGGACCGCACCTGTGACCAGGCTTGATCGGCCTCTACGAACGACTGCTTTCGACCCATTGCGGACATTCAACAGAGGCTACAATACAGCACCAAATCACCAACAACTGCCTGCCCTACTGTTCGTCTTCCTCAATAAAGCTCGCAATCGCATCAAGGTGTTGTATTGGGAGCGTCGACAGCCAGTCTCTGCCTAGCGTTCGTGCGCCAGTCGCCATGAAGGCGAGAGCTGTAATTTCTCCACGCCGCGGCACGGCGTGATAGAAGGCACGTGTCAGGCGCCCGAAGACCCTCGATAAGTGCTGCCCCTGCCTGAGGGCCTAAAGCATTGGTTAGGGGCCGTCAGCATCCTGCCCCGGGGCGACGGAATGCTGCATCCTTAAAATGAATCGCTGGGTTTCGGGCAATAGTTTCTGGAACACCTCGTCCAGTTCCGGGGCAATCTGGATATCCCCGCCTCGTAAACCCTGGGCAACCTGATCCTGGTAACGCTCAACAAAACGCTGCCGGATGTGCAGTGCCTCGGGGGTATCGTTGGCGACAAGTTCTTCAAGAACCCCTTGCACTGCCTGCATGAACACCAAGCTGCGCTTGTACTGCTGGTCTCGAAGCCTGGATTGCTCGAGCGCTGCTGCATAATGCTCATCCATGACCTCAACCCTTGCCTGCAACAGGTCATTGGTGCTCTGCAACGCCTCAAACGCTTTTGACATTCCAGTCGTCTGTCCGCCCTCGGCGCGCCCGCCCGCTTTCGCGACTTGGGAGAGTTGTTGGTACATCAGTTCAATCATTGTCTCCTGACGCTCTACAACGGCCCTGAGCTGCACTGCCTCCTCGAAATACTGCCGTAGATGCCCCCTCAGCGGCTCCAATTTTTCATTGGCGCACGCCGCTCCCGCATCCCAGCCTTGCGAGTAGCCGTGGGAATGCCCTTCATCGAAGCCCTCCTTGCGCCCTTCTCGCTGCCCCTGGCTGCGCCCGACATGCAAGTTGGAGATCGCATGGTCCAGCGACCCGGTATAACCGCCATCCAGGCCGCCACCGCGCCTGCCCGCACCCCAGTTGTGATCCATCTGCCACCTCCTATGATCCACCTGTCGTTAGCATGCCCACCGGCGAAGTCTGGCACAGGGTGGCGGCTGAATGTCAGCGTCGTACAGCGCTCGGAATCGAGCAACATTGGTGTGGGTAGCCTTGGGCTGGCCATGTCCTTGTTGCTGCCAGTACCATCAAAGTGCACCGTGACGTGCAATGAATCATTCATGCCATTTCCCTATGAACATACGTCGGATCAGTCCGCATTCAACTTCAGAATGTGATCACGTATTGCAAACCCGGCCTGGTCGATGAGTGGTTCCCAGAACTCACGCCCCCTGGTCATGAGTGGCGATCCTCGCAAAGCGTCCGCCGAGGCATGCAGTGCAAGCACCCCGAACTCTTCAGCCATGCTGGTGACGCTGCGCTTACGCCTGTCCAGGTTGTCATACGGTTTCTGATACCACGTCGCGATCTGGAACTCGACACCCTGCTCTTCGAACTTGGCGTACAGATGAGAGACCAGTGAAATCATGGTTTCGTGAATCAGGCCAGGATCAACGCCCTGTGTTTCCAGGAAAGCCTGGGTAGCAATCTGGGCAACCGCAGACAGATCTTCGTGGGTATAGCCAGACATCGGCGGGAAAACGCCATCCGGCAATTCCATCTCGGCACCTAAGTCGTGGCAGGTATTTTCATCATCTTGCATGAAGGGCTCCAGAGCAGTTCAGCTCATGAAAATGAATGCCGACAAAGTGCAGTTGAACACATGCAGCCCTTGCTGGGCGAGTGTGGCCAGGCTTATCCAGCGCTCGTAACGTCGGTCGAGGGCTCCATCCTGGCTCGCGAGTTTGCCCACGAACGTGCCGCACAGCAGGCTGACGTCAGCCAAGACTGGCTGAACGCTGCCGATATACCCACCACAGGGATCATCGAGTCAGCCGCAGACGACATCTGGAACATGAACCCCTAGCCAGAAATGCAGGCACAAAACCGACACAAGCAGGTGAATTCACGCGCTATCGCGAAGCAGTCTTGAACTGCCGGGTGCTGTCCTTGCACCCCATGGATGCAACCGTGAACAACACCTCATACCGCGTGTATGCACTGGCATAAATGCTCGATGGCCTAGGCCCCTTGTCCACGGTCTTGCTGTATGCAAGCACCGCATCGCACGCGATAGCATCCACGACCTGGTTGCTGACACTAGCCGCACGCTGGCGCATCCCCAGCTCGAACTGCGCATCATCCAGAACAACCGGCGTACGCGCTGGCGTGGTCGCCAATGCAGCGTAAGTCCCTTGGGTTTCCCCCAGCAAACGTACGGCAATCGTGATACCGCCACCGTTCTCGATCCGCGGATACCCGGCAAACCGCGCAGTGAACTTATCCGTAGCCGCCAACTGGCTTACCGTACGACCCACCACTTTGGCCCAGTATTCATTTGGCGGATTGGACGGCTCATAAGCTGGCGCCCCTCGATCATAGGGCTTGCCCGCCATCCTGAGCTGCTCCTGGCGCAAGAAGTAGCTGGAGCGGCATTTATTACTAATCTGCGCCTCCAGCGGCCGACCAGACTTTGCGCTGTAAAGCAAAGCGGATGCGCATTGCAGCTCGAACTGCCCATTGAGGTACAGTGGCTCACCGGTCCCCAGCGGGCTTATAGTGGGGATAAGGTTGACCGCCCCCCCACCTGCACCACCCGCAACCCCGGTGACAAGGGCATTAGGCATCATCGAGGTCAGCGAATTGACAGCCTCGTCCGAAAAGCGAATCTTGGTGGTCCCGTCCGGCATCTGCTCGGTGGTTACACAGCCCGCCATTCCCGCAGTCGCCAGCAGGAGCAGGATGAGTTTGTACTTGGTCATGCTTGTGTCCTTACTTTGAAAATCGAACCAATTTATCAACCCCACCTGCCTTCAAGGTGAGGTCTTAGTTTACCGTGGCATTACTGGCTTAAAGTTCCACGGCAACAACGCTTCGAAGTCCTGATAGGGGTCGATGATGTACAGGACATGACAGGTGATCATGAAATCGTTCCTTGATTTGGGATCGCTATTTTAGGGGGGGGCAACGACGGGTCAAGAGCAATGACAATCGCTCACGTGCGGATGTGATTCTTGAGTCGCTCTTGGTTTGGTACCTCGAATGGCTGCAAAGGGTCGAAAGCGGACAGTCAGCGACAGCTACCAGGTGATACCAATTTTGATACCACTGATGGGGGAAGAAGGGGGGCGGAGGGGCGTTTCGCCCAATAAAATCAACCTTTTAGCACCGCCAAAAACCCCTGAAAAACTGCATGGTGATGTTGGCGGCAAGGGATGAGGACTGGTGGCGGAAAACCGCTGTATGTGCGTACAGCCAGCTCGTACCAATTTTTGTACCAATGGCTGTGTTTTCCAGTGGGATGCAGTGTGGCGGTATGGGCTGGAAGGCCCGTAAATACGGGCTTTCCTCACTTTCGAAAACTCGCCAAACCCCAAAAAACATCTGTGGAGTATGGTCGAAGTGCTGTCGATTGCTCGTTGAAGCGACCCGGCGAAATGAAAAAAGCTTCATGCTGGATCGGTTCTGCCGCCTCCGCTCGTCGGATCACACGGGCAAAAAAAGACCCGCCAAGCGGCGGGCCATAAGGTAGGGAGCAACGCACAACAAATACTGTCAAGCGACCAGGGTATCTGGCTGCAGCTGGTCGGCCAGGGCTTGAGCCGAGGCTCGGGTCGCCAAGGGGCCGCTCACGGGTTCACCGTTACGCACCAAGTACCAGCAGGCCAGCAGGCCTTGCTGACGCAGTGAAGGGGGGACGGCGCTGCCGACGACGGACATGATCTGGATAGTGGCCATGTGGACCTCCTGTAAAACATGGCCCTACCTTACGCAGCGGCCGCAGCGGTTTGAAATTAACTGAGTTGATAGTGATCATTGGTTTTATCAACGGTCACCAACGGGGTGGCCCGTAGTACACCGGGGGCGGGCCGTAATAAGGGCGATAGCCCGGTGGCGGCGGGGCCGGTGCATAGTAGGGCTGGTAGTACACCGGCTGCGGCGGCGGCTGTACGTAGACCGGCTGCGGCGCGTAATAGACTGGCTGGCGCTCCACATACACGGTGCGATCACGACCGCCATAAACCGTTGCCCCCACCACGGCACCGACCACCGCCGCGCCTAACAGCGGGCCGGGTCCATACCAACCACCGCCACCGCCATGGCCACCATGGGCAGCAGCTTGTCCGCTGATGGCCAGGGCACCGACCAGCAGGGCGATTACGGGAATGTGACGGTTCATAAAGCGTCCTCGCAGGGCAACCCCACAGATGGGGCCCTATTACTATGACTCCTGCCTCTGTCAGCTGAGCACAGGGAAACGGTAAAGGTTGTGTAAGGGACGACAAGCGGCTGCGTCTGATACGCTGAACAAACGATTCAGTTCTGAAAATGGAGCAGGTTATGTCGACAACTCCCAGCAGAGACACAGTGCTGTGCATCTCCCTGGCCGGGCGGCCTGGCACCTTCGGCGTGCGTTTCCACAACCACCTCTACCAACAGTTGGGGCTGGACTACTACTACAAGGCCATGAGCACAGACGACCTGCCCGCGGCGGTCGCAGGCATTCGTGCCTTGGGTATTCGTGGGTGCGGGGTGTCGATGCCTTACAAGGAAGCTTGCATGGCCTTGGTCGACGAGGTGGACCCGTCCGCTGCGGCAATCGAGTCGGTCAATACCCTGGTCAATACCGGTGGCCACCTGAAGGCCTACAACACTGATTACCTGGCGGTGCGGCAGTTGCTGGCGCAACACGGGGTCGACCCGACGACTGCGTTTGCTCTGCGCGGCAGTGGTGGCATGGCCAAGGCGGTGGCGAGTGCCTTGCGTGACGCGGGCTTTACCCAGGGCACGATCGTCGCGCGCAATGAACAGGCGGGGCGGCAACTGGCGGATGTTTGTGGTTATCGCTGGGTGGCTGAGCTCGGCGACCTGTGCCCGCCGATGCTGATAAACGTGACGCCGATCGGCATGGCTGGCGGGCAGGAGGCCAACGCGCTGGCCTTTAGCGAGCAGGCCATTGCGGCGGCCGAGCGGGTGTTCGATGTGGTGGCGATGCCGGCGCAGACGCCGCTGATTCGCCGGGCCCAGGCATTGGGCAAGCCAGTGATCACGGGCCTAGAGGTGATTGCGCTGCAGGCGCTGGAGCAGTTCGTGCTGTATACCGGCGTGCGCCCTACGCGTGAGCAAGTAGAAGCAGCCGTCGCATACGCGCGCGACCCTCTGTAGGAGCAGCCTTGTGCTGCGAAGAGGCCGGTACAAGGATCATCAATCTCTGATCGCTGCACCGGCCTCTTCGCAGCGCAAGGCTGCTCCTACAGGAGGGGCGCGCTATGTTGCGTCAATCAGAAGGCTTTGTGCCCCTTGTCCAGCTGTTCATCCACCAGCGCACGGCCATGGGCCAGCGACACATGCTGGGCATTCTCAAGGTCTGAGAAGAATTTCATCGGCATCGAGATGCGCTTGCTGGTGTGCCCTTCAGGGTCGGTGATCAGGCAGCCGGCGGCATAGGGCAGGGGGGAGTCGGGGTGGGGCATCACACTGGCGGTGATGGTGTACTTGCGGTGCTCACAGTGAAGAGATTGCATCGTCCTTACCTCGCTGTGCTTATGAAGCGGTTACCTTCATATACCACAGCAAGGGGCCGGGAGTTCCCGGCCCGACGAGCGAATAGCGGTGTGCCTCAGCCCTTGAGTTCGGTCGGCTGGATCACTTCGATCCAGTAACCGTCCGGGTCCTTGACGAAGGCCAGGTGGTTCATGCGGCCATCTGCCAGGCGTTTCTGGAAGGGCACGTCGAGTGCTTCGAAGCGCGCGCAGGCCTCACGCACGTCCGGCACCGAAACGCAGATATGGCCGAAACCGCGTGGGTCGGTGTTGCCGTTGTGGTAGGCAAAATCGGCGTCGTTTTCGGTGCCGTGGTTGTGGGTCAGCTCCAGAACGCCTGGGATCGACTTCATCCACTGATGGCGCTCGGCGTCATCGGCAGGGATCTGTGCCGGGTCGACCAGGGCCAGGAAGTACAGGCTGAAGGCGGCTTCCGGGAAGTCGCGCTTGTCCACCAGGCGGAAGCCCAGAACACGGGTGTAGAAGTCCAGCGACTTCTCGATGTCCTTGACCCGCAGCATGGTGTGGTTGAAGACGAACTTGGAGGTGGCGGCGTCCGGCTGCGCGGTGACGCCAGGCAGGGTTTGCAGATCGTGCAGGCTCATGGGAACTCCTGAGACGGGGCCGGTGCGCGGCACCGGCAAAACAGACAGGCTGGCCATGATACGGCAGTGAAGCGATTGCGCAAATGAAAGCGCCCTGCACGAGGCAGGGCGCTTGAATTAGAGGCCCGCATGTGCGGGCGCGTGGGGTCGCTAGTCCTTTAGCTGTCTCGATACTGAGCCAGCGCTTGTGAAAAAAGTGTGAAGTCCATGTGGACGTTTCATCAGCGTACCCAGCTTTCAACGGTGGCAGCGCCGTACTCTTCTTTCCAGGCTTTCAGCCCGCGATGGTTGCCGCCTTTGGTCTCGATCAGCTCGCCCGTGTGCGGGTTTTCATAGACCTTGACCACGCGTGGGCGGCGCTGTTGTTTGGGGGCTGCGGCAGTAGGGCGGGTGGCAGCCTTGGGGTCGAGGATGGCGATGATATCGCGCAGACCCTTGTCATAGCTTTTCATCAGGCCGACTAGTTTCTGCTCGAATTCGATTTCGCGTTTGAGGCCGGCATCCTTTTTCAGCGCTTCCAGTTGAGCCATTTGTTCCTGAAGCGCTTTTTCGGCAGCTCGAAACTCTGCAAGTCTGGACACTGTAATCACTCCTGTACGTCTTTCGTGGCAGGGCGTGACGAACATTGAAGAAGAACAAAACGCCGGCCACGGGGTGGGTTCCGCTGTTCGCTGATATCGAGTGTAGTCATTCATCGCTACTGGGTAAACTGCAAACTTTTTATAAGTAAGCACGGAACTTTACAGGTTTTTCATGCGCCAGTTTTTGACGACTTCGACGGGGCTGGCGACTGGCTCTAGACCAAGGTCCAATAGCCCGGAATAGAGCCTTTGAGCGATCCTTTCAGATGATGCTCGGCGACTGTTCGAGCGTGTCGCAGTACCGCAGCAGGTGTTTGCTGCAGGTTGTTTTTCGCCTTTCTTTCTGGATATTTCCTCGCATGTTTGCCCCCCTCCCTCACGCCCCTGGGCGCCGTGTTGTCGGCCTGTTCCTTTTGTGTGCCGGCGTCAATGCCCAGGCCGCCGGTTTTCTTGAAGACAGCAGCGCCAAGGTTGAAGCGCGCAATGTCTACTTCAACCGGGATTTCCGTGACGGCTATAGCAGTTCCAGCCAGGGCGCGTCCAAGCGCGAAGAGTGGGCGCAAGGCTTTATTCTCAATGTTCAGTCGGGTTACACCCAAGGGCCGGTAGGGTTTGGCGTGGATGCGCTGGGCATGGTCGGTTTCAAACTCGACTCCAGCCCTGCGGACAGTAACAGCGGCCTGTTGCCGTCGTCTGGCCATGATCCACGGCACTCGGCTGATCAATACGCGAAGATGGGCTTGGCGGCCAAGGTCAAGGTGTCCAGCACCGTGCTCAAGTATGGCTCGATGATGCCGGATGTACCGTTGCTCAAGTACAACGATGGGCGCTTGTTGCCGACGATGTTCCATGGCGCGATGCTCACCTCCGAAGAAGTGCGCGACCTGAAGTTCACCCTGGCCCGCCTGGACAAATACACCGCGCGTGATTCCACCGATCGCCAGGACATTCGCGTGCACTGCAAGAACAAGCGCTATGCCTGCGACATCGAAGCCGACCACTTCGACCTGGCAGGCCTCGATTACCGTTTCAATGACCGCGTCAGCGCTCAGTATCAAGTGGCCAAGCTTGAAAACATCTATCGCCAGCACTTCCTCGGTCTGGTGGCCAGCCAGCCGCTGGCGGTAGGCAGCCTGTCGGCCGACCTGCGCGTGATCAAGAGCGACGACATCGGCAATGCCCGCGCCGGCGACATCGACCACCGCGCCTTCAGTGGCATGCTCGGCTACAGCCTGGGCGGCCATAAGGTCAGCGCCGGCTGGCAGCGCATGTACGGCGAAAGCGCCATGCCTTACTTGGATGGCAGCAACCCGTATCTGGTCAACTACGCCCAGGTCAACGACTTTGCCGCCGCCCAGGAGCGTTCCTGGCAGTTGCGCTACGACTATGACTTCAAGGCACTGGGTGTGCCCGGCCTGACCTTCTTCACCCGTTACATCAATGGCGACCACATCAAAGTCCCGGGCAGTACGGCCGAAGGCAAGGAATGGGAACGCGACACCGAGTTCAAGTACCAGGTGCAAAGTGGCACGTTCAAAGACGTCAGTGTGCGCCTGCGTAATTCCACCTACCGCAGCAACTATGAGAAGTGGGCGCGAGATATGGATGAGACTCGCGTCATTGTAAGTTACAACTTTTCCATCTTCTGACGGGGCGCTTTGCCAAGCGTGAGTGGCTGATCGACAATGGCTGACTGGCATTGGTGAAAGGGCAGGGCAATGAAAGACCTGTTGTTGATTGGCATCGGCCCGGGTGACCCACGCCAGGTCACCTATGAAGCGGTCGACGCGTTACGTCGTGCCAGCGTGTTCTTCGTGCTCGACAAGGGCACGGAGAAGGACGAGCTGGTGCGCTTGCGCAAGGCTATTCTGCAGCGCTATCGGCCTGAAGGCGGCTACCGGCTGGTGCAGGTCGCCGACCCTTCCCGCGATGGCCAGGCGCTAGATTACGTGGGTGCTGTTCAGGATTGGCACCGGCAGCGGGCCGCGCTGTACAGCCGGTTGATCGCGCACGAGATCGGTGCCGACGATGTCGGCGCCTTTCTGTTATGGGGTGAGCCTGGCCTGTACGACAGTACCCTGCGCATGCTCGATTGGGTCCGCGAAGGCGGGCTGGCGCTGCGACTGCAAGTGATTCCCGGCATCAGCAGCGTCCAGGCCCTGGCGGCCCGCCACCAAGTACCGCTCAACCGTATCGGTGAGCCGCTGACTGTATTGCCTGGGCGTCGCCTTGCCGAACAGGAGCGTATCGACAATGTGGTGGTGATGCTCGACGGGCAGTGCGCGTTTGCCTCACTGGATGACCCGGGTTTGATGATTTACTGGGGGGCTTACCTGGGCACCGCAGATGAGGTGCTGATTGCCGGGCCTTTGCAGGCGGTGAAGGCGCAGATTCTGCAAGTGCGGGAGGAGGCGAGGGGGCGCAAGGGGTGGATTATGGACACGTATCTGTTACGCCGTGAACTGTAGCTGGCTGGAGCCCCCACAATCGTTAAAGACCTGTGGGAGCAACTGTCTTGTGGTGTTTGTGCCGGCCTCATCGCTGGCAAGCCAGCTCCCACAGGTCTGGCGCTAGCCTTTGAGGCTACACAGTTCGGGTGGGAGCGGGCTTGCCCGCGAAACACGCCACACGGGCATCAGGCCGTACCCAGTATGTCCACTACCTTGTTGCGCAATTGCTCGATGCTGAACGGCTTGCCAATCAGGTGCATGCCTTCCGGCACGTTTACGTTCTCGGCATAACCGCTGGCAAACAACACCGGCAGCAGTGGACGAAGTTCGCGTGCGCGTTGCGCCAGTTCATCGCCGCGCATGTCCGGCAGGCCCACGTCTGTCATCATCAGCGCCAAAGTCTGCGCAGGGTCTTCGAGCACCCGCAGCGCTGCGGCGGCGTCTTCCGCTTCGATGACCGTGTAGCCCAACTCGTCGAGCACTTCGACCATCAGCATGCGTACGATGTCGTCGTCTTCGACTACCAGAAGATGCATGGTTTGGATCCTGTGAAAATGAATGTCTTTATTCTGTACGCCGGTCGACGGCAGAAGTTCCCGAGGATACCGATCCCTGCAATCAGATGGAACGATTCGCGCCTGCAACCTTCAAATGCTGGCTAAATGCCCTGCCAGCCCCAGCAAAGCTGGTTAGACTCGCTATTACCGGTGAGCGCGGCGGCAGACAATTATAACGGTCTTGGTGCCACACTTTTTCATGGATTCTTTTCGCTCGGGCGTTTTCAGATGATTCAAGTAGCCTCGATTGACCAGCAAAGCTTTCGCAAGCTGCTGAGTCGCAACATCGGCCTGCCCCTTGGGGTCGGCCTGCTGGGCGCAGTGGCGTTCGTCGCGGTGATCAACTACCTGCTCTCGGCCATGCAGTGGGTCGAGCATACGGACCGCGTGATCGGCAATGCCAACGAAACGGTCAAGCTGTCGATCGACATGGAAACCGGCATGCGCGGCTTCCTGATCACCGGCGACGAACGCTTTCTCGACCCCTACGAGGTGGCCAAGCCGAAAATTCTCGGCAGCCTGCAGAGCCTGCGCGGCATGGTTGAGGACAACCCGCAGCAGGTTGACCGTATTGATCGGCTGTTGGCCCTGCAAAAGGCCTGGAATGACTTCGGCAGCGAGATGATTACCCTGCGCCGCAGCGAGGGCAATTACCAGGCATCGATCGGCAATGGGCGCGGCAAGCGCATCACCGATGAAATCCGCAAGGAATTCGAAGGCCTGATCGACACTGAGCAGCAACTGCGCATGGCCCGCAACGAGAAAGTCAGCTCGGTCACCGTGACCGCGATCTCGGCCTTCGTGCTGTTCATCGTCGGCCTCAGCGCCTTGCTGGCCTACCTCGGGCGCCGCGACCTGCTGGCGCTGTCGAGCAGCTATGACGAAAACCTGCAGGCCCAGCAGCGTGCGGCCGAGCGCCTGGAGCACCAGGCCTGGTTGCGTAATGGCCAGACCCAGTTGGCCCAGCAGGTGCTCGGGCAACTGACCCTGCCCATGCTGGGCGACAATATCCTGCGCTTCTTTGCTACGTACTTGGGCAGCGTGGTGGGCGCGGTGTATGCGCGCGACGAACATGGCCGCCTGGTGCGCGTGGCCACCTATGGCCTGAGCGCCGAGGAGCAGGCCCGTGAGCAGATCAAAGGCGACCACGATGGCCTGTTGGCCCAGGCCGTGCGCGAAGGCCGGCTGTTGTGCCTCGACGACCTGCCCGAAGACTACTACCGCCTGAGCTCGGGCCTCGGCAATGGCTTGCCGCGCAGTGCATTGCTGATGCCCGCCACCGATGATGGGCAGATCAATGGTGTGATCGAGCTGGGCTTCCTGCGCCCCTTGCAGCCGCGTGATGAAGAGCTGATGGAGCGGGTCGGCGGCAACCTTGGCATGTCCATCGAGAGTGCGCGTTATCGCCAGCGCCTGCAGGAAGTGCTGGCCGAGACCCAGCAGTTGAACGAAGAGCTGCAAGTGCAGCAGGAAGAGCTGAAAACCGCCAACGAAGAACTCGAAGAGCAATCACGGGTGCTCAAGGAATCCCAGGCCCACCTGGAAACTCAACAGGCCGAGCTTGAACAGACCAACGAACAACTGTCCGAGCGCACCGACGCCCTGGACCGCAAGAACGATGAGCTCAGCCAGGCCCAGCAAGAGCTGCAGGCCCGCGCCGACGACCTGCAGCGTTCGAGCAAGTACAAGTCCGAGTTCCTCGCCAACATGTCCCACGAGCTGCGCACGCCGCTGAACAGCTCGTTGATCCTGGCCAAGTTGCTGGCCGAGAACGGCGAAGGCAACCTCAGCGCCGAGCAGGTCAAGTTCGCCGAATCGATCTACTCGGCGGGCAATGACCTGCTGAACCTGATCAACGACATTCTCGACATCGCCAAGGTCGAAGCCGGCAAGCTTGAAGTGCGCCCGGAGACCACTCAGCTGGAGCGCCTGGTCGAAGGCCTGCGCGGCATGTTCCTGCCGCTGGCCGAGCACAAAGGCCTGGCCTTCGAGGTCAAGGTCGAGCCGCAGGTACCAGTGACGCTGTTCACCGACCGTCAACGGCTGGAGCAGATCCTCAAGAACCTGCTGTCCAACGCCATCAAGTTCACCGACCACGGTCAGGTCAGCATGACCATCAGCCACGAGGCGGGTACCGGCATCATTTTCACCGTCCGTGACTCTGGCATTGGCATTGCCGCCGACCAGCAGCAGGCGATCTTCGGCGCCTTCCACCAGGTCGACGGCAGCAGCAACCGGCGCTATGGCGGCACCGGCCTGGGCCTGTCGATTTCGCGTGACCTGGCGCACCTGCTGGGCGGGCAGATCAATGTCGAGAGCAACCCGGGGCAGGGCAGCGTGTTCAGCCTGGTCATGCCCGAACGCTACGAACATGAGGGCGAGGAAGTCGAGGCCCTGAGCCTGCGCCCTGCGGTAGACACTCTGCCGCCAGCGCCCAAGGCGTCCAACGCCGTGGCGCCGAAACTGCCGGCACCGACCTTCGCCGATGACCGCGAGCGGGCCCCCTTCAATAACCGCTGCATCCTGGTGATCGAGGACGAGCCGAACTTCGCCCGCATCCTCTTCGACCTGGCCCACGAGTTGGGTTACAGCTGCCTGGTGGCGCATGGCGCCGACGAGGGCTTTGCGCTGGCGTCCCAGTACATCCCCGATGCCATCCTGCTGGACATGCGCCTGCCTGACCATTCTGGCCTCACCGTGCTGCAGCGCCTCAAGGAGCTGGCCGGCACGCGGCATATTCCGGTGCACATCATTTCGGTGGAGGATCGCGTCGAAGCGGCCATGCACATGGGCGCCGTGGGCTACGCGGTCAAGCCGGCCAGCCGTGAAGAACTCAAGGAAGTGTTCGCCCGCCTGGAAGCCAAGCTGACCCAAAAGCTCAAGCACATCCTGCTGGTGGAGGACGACGACCTGCAGCGCGAAAGCATCGCCCGCCTGATCGGCGATGACGATGTCGAGATCACCGCCGTGGCCATGGCCCAGGACGCCTTGGCGCTGCTGCGCGAGAACATCTACGACTGCATGATCATCGACCTCAAGCTGCCCGACATGCTCGGCAACGAGCTGCTCAAGCGCATGACTGCCGAGGACATCCGGTCATTCCCGCCGGTGATCGTCTACACCGGGCGCAACCTCACCCGCGAAGAAGAAACCGACCTGCTCAAGTATTCGCGCTCGATCATCATCAAGGGCGCCCGTTCGCCGGAGCGCCTGCTCGATGAAGTGACGCTGTTCCTGCACAAAGTCGAATCGCAGTTGTCCCATGAGCGCCAGCGCATGCTCAAGACCGCGCGCAGCCGCGACAAGGTCTTCGAAGGGCGCAAAGTGCTGCTAGTGGATGACGATGTGCGTAATATCTTCGCCCTCACCAGTGCCCTGGAGCACAAGGGCGCCATCGTCGAGATTGGCCGTAACGGGCGTGAAGCCATCGAGCGCCTGGAGCAGCATGACGACATCGACCTGGTGCTGATGGATGTGATGATGCCGGAGATGGACGGCTTCGAGGCTACCCGGCTGATCCGCCAGCAACCGCGCTGGCGCAAGCTGCCGATCATCGCCGTGACCGCCAAGGCGATGAAGGATGACCAGCAGCGTTGTCTGCAGGCTGGCGCCAATGATTACCTGGCCAAACCGATCGACCTGGACCGCCTGTTCTCGTTGATCCGTGTATGGCTGCCGCAACTGGAGCGAATTTGACTAGCGAGCGCAACACCGACATCGAGATCCGGCTGCTGATCGAGGCGATCTACCTCAAGTACAGCTACGATTTCCGCAACTACTCCGGCGCTTCGATCAAGCGCCGGATCCTGCATGCCCTGCGCCAGTTCGACTGCCTGACGGTGTCGGCGTTGCAAGAGCGGGTGCTGCACGATCCGGGCATGTTCATGCAGTTGCTGCAGTTCCTGACGATCCCGGTCAGCGAGATGTTCCGCGACCCGAGCCACTTCCTGGCCCTGCGCAACGAAGTGGTGCCGCTGTTGCGGACCTGGCCGTCGATCAAGATCTGGGTCGCGGGGTGCAGCACTGGTGAAGAGGTGTACTCGATGGCCATCCTGCTGCGTGAGGAAGGCCTGCTTGAGCGCACCATCATTTATGCCACCGACATCAACCCGCATTCGCTGGACCGGGCCAAGCAGGGTATCTACTCGATGCAAAGCATGCGCGAGTATGAAGAAAACTACCGCCTGGCCGGTGGCCGCCGTGACTTTGCCGAGTACTACACCGCTGCCTATGGCAACGCCATCATGGACAGCAGCCTGCGCGACAACGTGACCTTCGCCGACCATAGCCTGGCCACCGACAGCGTGTTCTCCGAGACCCAGCTGGTGTCGTGCCGCAATGTGCTGATCTACTTTAACAAAGACCTGCAAGACCGGGCCCTGGGCCTGTTTCATGAATCCCTCTGCCACCGGGGCTTCCTGGTCTTGGGCAGCAAGGAGTCGGTAGACTTTTCGGCCTACAGCCAGCGCTTCGAGCCGCTGGTGAAGCCGGAACGGATCTACCGTAAGACATGAACGGCGCACGGGCAGTGGTGATGGGGGCCTCGGCTGGCGGGGTGGCGGCCTTGTTGCAGGTGCTCGGTGCGCTGCCGTCGGCGTTCGCCATTCCGGTATTGTGCGTGCTGCACTTGCCGGACGGGCGGCACAGCCAGCTGGCCGAAGTGCTGCAGCGGCGGCTGCAGCGCCCAGTGCGCGAGGCCAGTGACAAGGAACGGATCAGCGCTGGGATGATCTACGTTGCTGGGCCGGGGTACCACCTCTCGGTGGAGCGTGACCTGACGCTGTCGTTGAGCCAGGAAGCGCCGGTGCACTTCTCGCGCCCGGCCATCGACTTCCTGTTCATGTCGGCGTCCGATGCCTACGGCGCCAGCCTGCTTGGCGTGCTGCTGACCGGTGCCAATGAGGATGGCGCCGCGGGCCTGGCCTACATCAACAACAATGGGGGCCGCACGATTGTTCAGGACCCTCGCGACGCACAGGTCGCGCTGATGCCGGAAGCCGCCTTGGCCCTGCACCAGCCCGACCATATCCTTACTCTGAGTGGTATCGGGCAATTGCTCGCGACCCTGGAAACAAGCGCATGCTAAGCCACACCATCGCCAAACTGCTGATCGTCGACGACCTGCCGGAAAACCTGCTGGCGCTCGAGGCCCTGATCCAGGGCGAAGACCGCGAGGTGCACCAGGCCCAGTCTGCGGAAGCGGCATTGTCGCTGCTGCTTGAGCACGAATTTGCGCTGGCCATCCTCGATGTGCAGATGCCAGGCATGAATGGCTTCGAACTGGCCGAGTTGATGCGCGGCACGGAAAAGACCAAGAACATTCCCATCGTGTTTGTCAGTGCGGCGGGGCGCGAGATGAATTACGCCTTCAAGGGCTATGAAAGCGGGGCCGTGGACTTTTTGCACAAGCCGCTCGACACCTTGGCAGTGAAGAGCAAGGTCTCGGTGTTCGTCGACCTGTTCCGCCAGCGCAAGGTGCTTGGTCGGCAACTGGAAGCCCTGGAGCGTAGCCGTCAGGAGCAGGAGGTGCTGCTTGGCCAGCTGGAGTTGGCGCGGTGCGAGCTGGAGCATGCGGTACGCATGCGCGACGACTTCATGTCGATCGTCTCCCACGAAGTGCGTACGCCACTCAATGGCCTGATTCTGGAAACCCAGCTGCGCAAGATGCACCTGGCACGGGGCAACCTGGAGGCCTTCAGCGTAGACAAGCTGCAGGCCATGGTCGAGCGTGACGAGCGGCAGATCAACAGCCTGATCCGGCTGATCGAAGACATGCTGGACGTCTCGCGCATCCGCACCGGCAAGTTGTCACTGCGGCCCAGGGTGTTCGATATTGGCCAACTGGTGCGCGGCCTGGTGGAAAACTTCAGCGCCCAGGCCACCGCGCTGGATACCCATATCGCGCTGCAACGTTGTGAACCGTTGCAGGGTGAGTGGGACGAATTTCGGATTGAACAAGTGGTGGCCAACCTGTTGTCCAATGCCTTGCGTTACGGTGAACGAAAACCGGTGCAGGTGCGGGTGTTCGCGGAGGGCGGCATGGCCTGGGTGCAGGTGCAGGATCACGGCATTGGCATCAGCGCCGTCAACCAGCAGCGCATTTTCCAGCAGTTCGAGCGCGTCGCAGCACACCAGGCCAGCGGTGGGCTGGGGTTGGGGCTGTTCATCTCCGAGCAGATCGTCCAGGCCCACGGCGGGCGGATTCTGGTGGACAGCGAGGAAGGCGAGGGCGCCACATTCACGTTGCAATTGCCGCTGGCAACGTTCAAAGAACAAAACGACCAGGCGCGGGCAACCTCTGCGTAAGCTTGGGGTCAGATGGCCAACTGTAAGAATTTCAAGGCGTTATCATGAGTGAAGATGCACAAGATGTGGTGCTGGTGGTCGAGGACGAGCCGGCGATTCGGATGATTTTGCGCGACTACCTGGCCGGCGAGGGGTATCACGTGCTGGTGGCCGAAGACGGCGAGCAGGCGTTCAAGATCCTGGCGAGCAAGCCGCACCTGGACCTGATGGTCACCGATTTTCGCTTGCCAGGGGGCATCTCTGGGGTGGATATCGCTGAGCCCGCAGTAAAACTGCGGCCGGAGCTGAAGGTGATTTTCATCAGTGGCTACCCGGCGGAGATTCTCGAGTCTGGCAGCCCGATCACGCGCAAGGCGCCGATCCTGGCCAAGCCGTTCGACCTGGATACCCTGCACGAGCAGATCCAGGCCCTGTTGCGCTGAGGCTACCCGGATGTAGGAGCAGCCTTGTGCTGCGAAGAGGCCATTGCAGCCATAGAGAAGTAGGTGCCCATGCCGGCCTCTTCGCAGCACAAGGCTGCTCCTACAACAGCGTGAACGTTAGCGCAGGGTTCGCTCAATGCCTCCCAGCAACAGGCTTTCCATCAACCCTAGCCCTTCGCCTTCCGGCAGGCGCCGCGCCTGCAGCAGGCCTGGCAACTGGTTGAGCAACGTCGCCAGCACATGCGCGGTCGCCGCCAGTGCTTCGCCTTTGAGGCTTGCCCGCGGTGCAATCAGGTGCAGCACCCCGGTTTCGTAACGCCTGCGCAGTAGCATCAGGCGCGCCTGTTGCGCTTCGCTCAAGCAGCAAAAATCCCGCTCGGCCAGGCGAAACTGCAACGGCCGCTCGGCATGCAACTGCCAATGCGCCGCAATCAGGCACGACAACGCCGAACCACCCCGTGCCATGGCCCTGCGCCCAAGGTCCAGGGTCGCCTGCAGCTCCTCGTACAACTCTTCGATCAAGTCGTACAGCAGGTCCTGCTTGCTGGGGAAGTGGTGATACAGCGAGCCCGCGGTCAGCCCGACGTGGGCCGCCAGTTCACGCATGCTGACCTGGCCGAAGCCCTTTTCGGCAAACAGCGCCATGGCCCGGTCACGTCGCTCTTCAAAATTGGCACAGCGCATTGCAGCGTTGACCGGGGGCATGGCACTTGCTCCTCAATAGGTGAAGAAACCGCGGCCGCTCTTGCGCCCCAGCCAACCGGCCGCGACCATTTCCTTGAGCAACGGCGCTGGGCGGTACTTGCTGTCACTGAAGCCCTCATGGAAGGCCTTCATGATTGCCAGCAGGGTATCCAGGCCGATCAGGTCGGCCAATGCCAGTGGGCCGATCGGCTGGTTGCAGCCCAGGCGCATGCCGGTGTCGATGTCCTCGGCACTGGCCAGGCCCTCTTGGCGCACGAAGATCGCTTCGTTGATCATCGGCACCAGAATGCGGTTGACCACAAAACCTGGGCGATTGCCGGCGCTGATCGGGGTCTTGCCCACCTTCTCGGTCACCAGCAAGGCCTGGGCATAGGTGCTGTCGCTGGTCTGCAGGCCACGGATGATCTCGACCAGGGCCATCATCGGCACCGGGTTGAAGAAGTGCACACCGATGAACCGCTCGGGGTGCTCGATGCTCGCGGCCAATTGCGTGACCGACAGCGACGAGGTGTTGGTGGCGATCAGGCAGTCGGCGGCCACGCTGGCAGCCACTTGCTGAAGGATGCGCTGCTTGAGCTGCAGGTTTTCGGTGGCTGCCTCGATCACCAACTGCGCGCCACTGAGTTGCGCGTAGTCGGTGCTGGTGCGGATGCGGGCTTTCGCCGCCTCGGCCTTTTCGGCGTCGAGCGTGCCTTTGCTGACCTGGCGCTCGAGGTTCTTGCGCAAGGTGGCTACGCCACGCTCCAGCGCGGCATCGGAAACGTCCACCAGCAGCACGTGATAGCCCGCCACGGCGCACACCTGGGCAATGCCGTTGCCCATGGTGCCCGCGCCGATCACGGCAATCTGTTCGATGTTCATGTGTCAGTTTCCTCAGACGCGCTCGAAGACTACGGCGATGCCTTGGCCGCCGCCAATGCACATGGTGGCCAGGGCGTAACGGCCCTGAATGCGGTGCAGTTCATGGATGGCCTTGGTGGCGATGATCGCGCCGGTAGCGCCGACCGGGTGACCGAGGGAAATACCCGAACCGTTCGGGTTGACCTTTTCCGGGTCGAAGCCGAGCTCGCGGGCCACGGCGCAGGCCTGGGCGGCGAAAGCTTCGTTGGACTCGATCACGTCCAGGTCCTGGATGCTCAGGCCGGTTTTTTCCAGCACCTTGCGGGTTGCCGGGATCGGCCCCAGGCCCATCAACTCGGGCTCGACGCCGGCATGGGCGTAGCCCACCAGGCGCGCCAGCGGTTTCAGGCCCAGGCGGCGCACGGCGTCACCATTGGCCAGCACCAGGCCGGCCGCGCCGTCGTTGATACCACTGGCATTGCCGGCGGTGACGGTGCCGTCTTTCTTGAACACGGTCTTCATGCCGGCCAGCTGCTCGGCGGTGACATCACCACGCACGTGCTCGTCGACGCTGAACTGTACGCTGCCTTTGCGGGTTTTCAGTTCCAGCGGGACGATCTGGCTGGTGAAGCGGCCTTCGGCAATGGCGCGGGCGGCGCGGCGCTGGCTGGTCAGGGCCAGCTCGTCCTGCATTTCACGGGTGATACCGTGCTTGGCCGAGACGTTTTCGGCCGTGATCCCCATGTGGAAGTGTTCGAAGGGGTCTTGCAGCACGCCGACCGTGTAGTCGATACCTTGCAGGTCGCCCATGCGTGCACCCCAGCGGGCTTGTGGCAGCAGGTACGGGCCACGGCTCATGGACTCGGCGCCCGCCGCCAGGGCCACATCGGTGTCGCCCAGCAGCAGGCACTGTGCCGCCGAGACAATGGCCTGCAGGCCCGAGCCGCACAGGCGGTTGACGTTGAACGCCGGGGTTTCCTTGGGGATACCAGCGTTCATCGCTGCAACCCGCGCCAGGTAGGCATCACGGGGTTCGGTGGGGATCACGCTGCCCATCACCACATGGCCGATTTGCCCAGCGTCCACGCCCGCGCGTTCGATGGCGGCACGCGTCACGGCGGTGGCGAGGTCGGCAAGCGGCAGGTCCTTGAGGGAACCGCCAAAGCCACCAATGGCTGAACGGACGGCACTGACGACGTAAATTTCTGCGCTGCTCATAGGGGCTCCGATTGCGAAGGCATGGCGGGACCGGGCCTGGCTCTGCGAGAATGGCGGGCGATCCCTTCGTTCATCCGAGTCTAGGCAAAGGCTCTGCCAGAGCCTATGCCGGATCTGTTCAATCAACCTGGCACTTTTTGCCACTCAGCATAGACAGCGAAATCCGCCATGCGCGATAGCGATACGGTCGCCGTGTACTTCCTCGAAGCCATGCTTCATGCCCTGCGCGAACGCCCGGACGTGCGCGATGCACACCTGCGTGCGGTCGGTATCGATCCGCAACTGCTCGAACAGCCCCAGGCGCGCGTGCCGGCCAAGGCATTCGCCCAGCTGTGGCTGGCCCTGATCGAACTGTTGGACGACGAGTTTTTCTGCCTCGACAGCCACGGCATGCCGCTGGGCAGCTTTGCCCTGATCTGCCGTGGCCTGATTCAGGAGCCGAACCTGGAAAAGGCTTTGCGTCAGTGCATGGGCGGTTTTGGCCTGTTCCTGCGTGACCTGCGCGGTAGCCTCACGCTACGCGGCGGCAGGGCGGTGATCAGCGTGCAGTCGAGCATTGCCGACCCCTTGACCCGTGTGTATGCCGAAGAAACCTACCTGGTGCTGATGATCGGCTTGCTGTGCTGGCTGGCAGGGCGGCGCATTGCCATCGACCGCACCGAGCTTGCGGTATCGCGCCCCGCGCAGGACGATGACCTGCTGCTGTGGGGGCCTGACCTGCGCCTGGGCAGTGGGCGTACCGAAGTGGAGTTCGACAGTGCCTACTTGCGCCTGCCGGTAGTGCAGGACCTGCCGGCCTTGAAGACCTTTTTGCGCAGCGCCCCCCAAGGCCTGGTTATTCGCTTTCGCAACCAGAACGGCCTGGTGGCCGAGGTCTATCGCCACCTGCGCGCACGCCGCTACGGGCAATGGCCAACGTTGGCCGCGTTGGCGCAGGTGCAGGGGGTCAGCGCCAGTACCTTCCGCCGTCAGCTGGAACGGGAGGGCCGTTCGTACCAGCAGATAAAGGACGAGGTGCGCCGGGCGATGGCCTTCGAGCACCTGCGCGAAGGTGTGCTGAGCATCGCCGAGGTTGCCGAGCAGGCCGGGTTCCAGGAGCCCAGTGCATTCCACCGGGCGTTCAAGAAGTGGACCGGGCACAGCCCCGGCAGCTACAGGGTGCGTTTGGCAAGCAGCCCTGTAGCCGACAGGTCGACGACAAGGCCTGAGCAGCCTGTCAATCCTGCAGCTGTGCCGCCAGTGCCTTGACGCGCTTCAAATCGCCGTTCGCCACCTTGGCGACCCCGGTGCCGTACTCGGCATCGGCCTTGTACAGGAAGGACAGGATGATGTGCTTGCTCTGATCATCCGCCGCGGCCAGTGATTGGCCAAAGCTATTGATCAGATCGCGCTGTTCGCTTTTCGAGTAAGCGCGGAACAGTTCACCCGCCTGCTTGAAGTTCTGTTCGCGGGTAATGCCCTGCTGTTGGGTTGTGCCGCTCAGGGCCAGTTGGCTTGCGCGGGCCGAATCACTGGTGCCGCGCGGCTGCAGCCGGCTTGGCTGGTAGTTGACCATGCCGCTGGAGCGGCCAGGGTTTAACGCACCGTCCTGGTTGCCATTGCTGACGGCGACTCTCGGCTGATTGATCGGCAGGCTATTGGCGTTGGCCCCAACCCTGTACAGCTGGGTATCGGCGTAGGAGAACAGTCGGCCTTGCAGCAATCGATCTTCGGATGGCTCGATGCCTGGGATCAGGTTAGAGGGGGCGAGGGCGACTTGTTCGGTTTCCTGGAAGAAATTGCCAACGTTGCGGTTGAGCACCATCTGGCCGACCCGATGCTCGGGCACGCCGGGCCAGACTTTGGTGGGGTCCAGTGGGTCAAAGTCGAAATCGGTCAACTGCTCGGGCTTCAATGTCTGAATATAGAGGTCCCACTTGGGGAACTCACCACGACCAATGGCGGCGACCAGGTCTTGGGTCATGTGGTTGAAATTTTTGCCCTGGATTTTCTCGACGGCCTTGGGGTCGAGGTTTTCCTGCCCTTGCAGGCTCTTCCAGCGGAACTTCACGTAGGTCGTGTCACCCTTGGCGTTGACGAATTTGTAGGCGTGCACGCTGTTGCCATCCATGTGTCGATAGCTCTTGGGCGTACCTTCGTTGGAGTAGAGCAGGGTGAGGGTGCGGGTGGCCTCGGGCATGTGCGAGAACAGATCGAAACGCCGTGCATCGTTACCGAGGTTACTGCGTGGGTCGGGCTTGAAGGCGTGGACCATGTCCGGGAACTTGATCGCGTCGCGAATGAAGAAGGTCGGGAAATTGTTACCTACCAGGTCCCAGTTGCCAGTACTGGTGTAGAAGCGTGTGGCGAACCCGCGTGGGTCGCGCAGGGTTTCCGGTGAATGCAGGCCATGTACCACGGAAGAGAGGCGCACGAATACTGGAGTTTTTTCACCTGGGGTGAACAGCGGGGCTTGCGTCAATGACCGCAGATCTTCAGAGGCGGTGAATTCACCGTGGGCACCGGTACCGCGGGCGTGTACGACACGCTCTGGGATGCGCTCGCGGTCGAATCGCTGCAGCTTCTGAATCAAATGCACATCTTGCAACAGCGTCGGCCCGCTGGCACCGGCAGTCTGCGAATGCTGGTTTTCACCAACCGCAGCGCCGTTGTCGCGGGTCAACGGCGTGGCCTGCAGGTGAGTACTGGCGAACAGTGCCGCGCACAGCAGGGTCAGGCTGCGCGTAGGGTGGAGGGTTACGCTCATCGGGGAGTACTCGGTTATTGATCGAATGCCCGATGCTAGTAACGCCGCAGACATGGCGCAGTAGGCGACCTCACTTCATCCTGTGGGACCTTTCACTCCCTGTTCAGGCCGGCACCATCGCAAAGCCGACGCCGAAGCGGTTCCAGGCATTGATGGTGGCGATGGCCAGCGTCAGGTTGACCACTTCCTGCGGCTCGAAATGTGCTTGCAGCGCTTCGTATTCCGGTTGTGGCGCACCGCGCTCCGGCAGCCGGGTCAGGCACTCTACCCATGCCAGTGCGGCACGTTCACGCGGCGTGAAGTAGGCGGTTTCCTGCCACACGCTCAGCGTTTGCAGGCGTGCTTCGGTTTCGCCGGCCTGGCGTGCGTCATTGGCATGCAGGTTGACGCAGTAGGCGCAGCCGTTGATCTGCGAAGCGCGCAGGCGCACCAATTCGAGCAGTGAATTCTCCAGGCCGCACTTGGCCAGGGCCTGTTCCAGGCCGACCATGGCTTTGTAGGCTTCCGGTGCGTGCTTGGCCCATTCGATACGTGTATTCATGGTGTTCTCCAGAAGGTGTTGGGTGGTCATGGCGCTACCTTAGCGCTGTGCAGCGATCAGCCCGATAGCCAATCGCACACTTTGCCCGGAGGCCAATCGGGCCATTCAGGTGCCCACTGAGGGGCATCCAATCTCT
Source organism: Pseudomonas kermanshahensis (assembly GCF_014269205.2). NCBI lineage: Bacteria > Pseudomonadati > Pseudomonadota > Gammaproteobacteria > Pseudomonadales > Pseudomonadaceae > Pseudomonas > Pseudomonas kermanshahensis. The sequence continues at coordinate 3,497,190 of NZ_JABWRY020000001.1, read as the reverse complement.
TCATTTCTGCCAAGGCCGGCAAGCCGGGATAATGGCCAGGTCTTGCAGAAGGAGTACCGATTCATGTCCGAAGAACGCTATATGCGCGAAGCCCTCGAACTGGCCCGCACCAACATTCAGGCCGGTGGCCGGCCCTTTGGTGCAGTGCTGGTCTACCAGGGGCAGGTGGTGGCGCGCGCGGTCAACGAGATCCACAGCACCCAGGACCCGACCGCCCACGCCGAGATGCAGGCCATCCGCAAGGCCGCGCATGCCTTGGGCCAGGCTCGTCTGGACGGTGCCGAGGTCTACGCCAGCGGTCACCCGTGCCCGATGTGCCTGGCGGCCATGCACCTGTGCGGCATCGAGCGTGCCTGGTTTGCTTATGACAACGATGAAGGCGAGCCTTTCGGCTTATCCACGGCTGCGGTGTATGCGCAGATGGCGCGCCCACCGCAACAGCAGAGCCTGCCGTTGCGGCCGCTGAAACCCAGTGGCGAAGCCGGCCTGTACCTTGAGTGGAAGCAGGCCAACACGCAATGAGAACTGCCTTGAATCTGTTGCTGGTGGTGCTGCTGGCGCTGAACTTGCGCCCGATCCTCACCAGCATCGGGCCGCTGCTCGAACCCATGCGCGCCAGTACCGGCCTGGGCTACCAGCAGGCCGCACTGCTGACCGCGCTGCCCGTGCTGTGCATGGGACTGGTGCCGTTGTTGCAACCTTGGTTGCGGCGCTGGGTCAGCGAACATGGCGGCATGCTCGCCGGCTTGTCGGCCATTGCGCTGGCGTGCTTGTGGCGCCTGCAACTGGACAGCGCCTGGGCATTGATTGCCAGCGCGGTGGTCGCCGGCCTCGGCGTGGCGGTGGTCCAGGGCATGATGCCGGGGTTGGTCAACCGTTGGTTCCCGACCCGCCTGGCTGGGGCCATGGGCATGTATTCCGCGGCCTTGATGAGTGGTGGCGGCCTGGCGGCGGTGCTTGGCCCGCATATCAGTGGGTACTTTGGCCATTGGCAGGCCGGGCTGGGCCTGTGGGCGATCCCGGCGCTTGTGGCGCTGCTGGCCTGGACGCTGCTGCGGCCACGGCAGGCTACGCCGACGCTGGCGGGTGCCACGGGCGGGCATTGGTTCGGCACCCGCCGTGCCTGGTTGCTGGCGGTGTATTTCGGCCTGATCAATGGTGGCTATACCAGCATGGTCGCCTGGCTGCCGGCCTATCACCTGGAGCACGGCGGAACCGCCCAGGGCGGTGGTGACCTGGTGGGGCTGATGACAATCTTCCAGGTTGCCGGCGCGCTAGGCCTGCCGTTGTTGCTGCGCCGCTGGGTCGACCGTCGGCCTGGGTTATGGCTGGCGCTTTCGATCCAGCTGGCCGGCTTCCTTGGGCTGTTACTGGCGCCCACGCTGAGCATGGGCGTGTGGGTGGCGATGATCGGCTTTGGCCTGGGGGCGTGCTTCAGCCAGAGCCTGACACTGACGCTGGAGCACCTGAAAACACCCGCCGAAGCGGGGAGCCTGGCGGCCTTTGTCCAAGGGATCGGTTTCATCATTACCGGGATCGTGCCGTACATCACGGGCGGGTTGCGCGACGTCAGTGGCGACTTCCAGGCGTCGTGGGTGCTGTTGACCGTGACGGTGGTGGCGATGTTGCTGGTGACGGCCTGTTTCGCGCCACGCGGCTATGCGGCAGCCATTGCCCGTTCGGCGCCGAACGGCCAGGCCGCGTCGGTTAGCTAAGGCGCTGCAGGGTATCGCGAACGCGGTCGAGGGCAGGGTCGATGTCGAGCAGTTCGATGGCGCCGAAGCCCATTACCAGCCCAGCGCGCACAGGTACGTCACTGAAGAAGGGCGCCAGCGAGTAAAGGCCGACCTCCACCTTGCGTGCGAGGTTTGCCAGCAGTTCGACATCCACCCCCGGCTTGGCCAGCGCGCTCAAGTGGAAACCGGCGCTGGCCGGCACGGGGCTGAACCAAGGCGCCAGGTCGCCGCCCAGGCGGGCGAGAATGCGCTCGCGGCGGGCACTGTAGACATCGTGGCAGCGGCGGATGTGCTTGTTCAGATGGCCCTCGCTGATGAAGCGCGCCAGTGCCCATTGCAGCAGGGTCGGGCTGTGCCAGTCGCTCAGGTGCTTGGCCACGCAGGCGGCTTTCAGCACGGCGGGCGGCAACACGGCGTAGCCCAGGCGCAGCTCCTGCAGCAGGGTCTTGGAGAAGGTCCCGACGTAGGCTACCAGGCCATGCCGGTCGAGGCGCTGCAAGGCGTCGGCGGGTGGCCCCAGGTAGCGGAATTCGCAGTCGTAGTCGTCCTCGATGATCAACGCGCCAAGCTCGGCGGCGCGTGCCAGTAACGTCCGCCTGCGCGGCTCGCTCATCGGCATGCCGAGGGGGAACTGGTGTGACGGGGTCACGTAGATCAGCCGCGTGCCGTCGGCGATCTGCTCGACGCACATCCCTTCATCATCCACCGGTACCGATTGCAGGCGTGCGCCCAAGGCCAGAAACAGTTGACGTGCCGGCGGGTAACCTGGGTCTTCCATGGCCACCGGGCAGCCCGGTTCGATCAGTACCCGGGCGATCAGGTCCAGCGCCTGTTGCGCACCATTGCATACCAACACATCCGCTGCGTTGCAATGTACGCCGCGGGCATAGGCGATGTGGTGGGCGATGGCTTCGCGCAGCTCAGGCAGCCCCTGGGCAGAGAACTGCCGCTCGGGGTGCCGCTGGCTGCGGCGCAGGGCGTAGTTCAGGC